>JAHFUJ010000407.1 GCA_023265105.1 Acidobacteriota bacterium | reverse complement strand
TGGGATTCGGGATTAGGGATTTGTCGGGATCAAATCCCCAATCCCCAATCCCCAATCCCTTCTCAAGCACCAGCCACCAAGCGTTCCCTCATCTTCTGCAACTGCCGCTTCACGCTGCCGTCGTAGATCGTGCTTCCGATGCGCGCGACGACCCCGCCGATGATGGTCGGGTCGACTTCGGTCGCGAGCGTCACTGTTCGGCCGGTCACCCGCGCCAGGCTCGCTTCGATCGCTTTCGCCCGATCCGCCCCGATCGGCGCCGCCGTCGTCACCTCCGCGCGCACGACGTTCTGATAATCGAGCAACCGCTCGCGATACGCGGCAAGCAAGTCGGCCACCAGGACGAGCCGATCGCGCTCCGCGAGCACCCCGAGCAGCTTCGCGACCATCGGCACCGTCTGCGCGCGGTCGGTCAGCGCGGCGACGGCCGCGGTCTTCTGCGGCACCGGGACCGCCGGATTCAGGAGCACCTTCTCGAGCGTCGGGTACTTCTTGAACAGCTCGGCAAAGGCAGCGAGCTGCGCTTCGATCTGCTGAAGGTCGCTCTTCTCCTTGACGGCGACGTCGAGGAGGGCCCGCGCGTAGCGATTGGCCGCCGTGCGATTGGTCACTGTCTGTCCGATAAACCCGGGCCACGAAGGCACGAAGTCACGAAGAAAACCCCTTTTGTCTTTTTCGTGTCTTCGTGTTTTCGTGGTTGCATTTCACTCAGCTTTTCAGCTGTTGCACGTAGCGATCGATCAGTCGCTTTTGATCCTCGTCCGTGATGGTCTTCTTGATCCGCTCGGATGCGACGCCGACGGCGAGATCCGCGGCGTGGCTCACGAGCTCGCGCTCGGCGACCTTGACCTGCAGATCGATTTCGCGGCGTGTCTGTTCGAGCAGACGATTGCGCTCCGCCGCGGCGGCCGCGCCGATGCGCGCCTCTTCGGCCGCGATCGCCTCCCCGCCTTGCGCGCGCAGTGTCTCCAGTTCGCCTGGCAGCGCCTTCATCTTTCGGTCGATCTCCTCGATCTGCGCCGCCGCCGACTGCCGCATCTCGGCCGCGCTCACCAGATCGCCGCGGACCTGGTCGCCGCGATCGGTCAGGTACTTCCGAATCGGCGAGCGCAGGAAATACACCAACAGTCCGGCGAAGATCGCGAAGTTCACGGCGCGCGCGATCACGTCGACGATGCCGCGGCCTTGTCCTTCGGTTTCGTGCGCCTCACCCGCGATCGGCGGCGTTGGCGCCGGCTGGGCAGCTCGTGCCGGCGCTGCCGCCAGCAGGCATGCGAGGAGAGCGATCAATATCACTGCTCGCGGGGCCCCACCTTTTTCACGGCGCCGGGGCCCCACCCCCGGCGCGGTCGGCTCAAGGCTGCCGCTCGCTCGCGCTGCGGTGCTCGAAGACTCGCTCTCCTCGCGCGGGCCGCAGGCGCTTATCACTGCCCGCGGGCCGCAGGAGCTTACCTTGCGCGGAGTTTCACGAGCGACGTGGGGGCGGACGGCCGGCAAGAGGCTGAGCGGCAATCAGGACGCTTTCCTGCCGAGCACGCGCTCGACAATGATGGTGGCGAGCGTGTCGGCGTCGCGTTCGAGCTGGGCGCGCGCCGCCGCCGCTTGGGTGTGTACGCGTCCGGTCGCGTCGGCCATCGACCGCTCGACCTCGCCCCGCGTGTTGGCCACGATCTCCGCGCGCCGGTCGAGCGCGCCGCGGCGCGTCTCGTCCATCTGCCGGTAGATCTCGGCCCGCGCCGATCGCGTCTTCGCCTCGAGCTCGTCGGCGGCCAACTGCGCCCGGGCGCGCGACGACTCCGCCAGCTCGCGAGCGGAGCGAATCGCGCCGTCGCGCTCGCTCATCACGCGCATCACCGGCCGGAGCAGCAGCCGGTCGAGGACGACCGACAATACCAGCACGAAGAAGATCACCCACCCAACCGACAGGTCCGGAATCACTCAGCGCCTCTTCCAAACGTCAGGCAAACCAACAATTTTATACCATCCGCATGCGAGCTTCGACAAGCGCGGTCATTTCTTTCAGTGCGCGCGGGGCCCCACCCCATCTGACAAACCCGGGCCACGAAGGCAGTCGCGTCGTGTTTTCGCGGTTGCATTCAAGCCGCCGTGAAACGCAGAGGCCGCGCGCGCTACCGCAGGCGCTTCTCACTCGCGGACGAACACGGTGACGCCCAATACCGGTGGTTGCGCGTGGCCAATTCGCGCCGCGCGCACGCCAGCTGCTTCGAGCGCCCCGGCGGCCGCGGCCGCGAAGTCCGGGTTCACTGCGATCAACAGTCCGCCGGACGTTTGCGGATCGTACAACAACAACGCGAGATCATCGTCGATGCCGGCGTCGGCCTGGACTGCTCCACCGTAGTGTTCCTGGTTAGACTCCATGCCGCCCGATCGATTTTGGCGGGCAATCTTTAGGACGCCGTCGAACATCGGGACCTGCCCCGCGTTGATGACCAGCGTGACGCCGCTCGCGGCGGCCATCTCGGTGCCGTGGCCGAGCAGACCAAAGCCGGTGATGTCGGTGCACGCGTGCACGGCGCCAGGCGGCAGCGCCTCCAGCGCTTCGGCGGCGGCGCGATTCAACGTGAGCATCGACTGGATGGCCTCATCGGCGAGCGCCGGTGGCACCCGGTCGAACTTGATGGCGGTGCCGACAACGCCGGTGCCGAGCGGTTTGGTGAGGAAGAGGACGTCGCCCGGCCTGGCGCCGGCGTTCGAGAGCACGCGTGCGGGATTGATGGCGCCGGTGACGGCGTAGCCAAATTTGATTTCCAGATCCTGCACGGTGTGGCCGCCGAGGAGGGCGACGCCGGCCTCGCGCAGCTTGTCGAAGCCGCCCCGAAAAATTGCGCCAATCGCATCGCCATCAAGTCCTTCTTTTGGAAAGCCGGCGATGGCAAGCGCCGTCAGAGGCCGCCCGCCCATAGCGTAGATATCGCTGACCGCATTGGCCGCCGCAATTTGACCATAGGTGTAGGGGTCATCCACGATCGGCGTAAAAAAATCCACCGTCTGCACGATCGCCGGACCGCTCTCCCACCTGTACACACCCGCATCGTCCGAGGTCCGAAAATCGATCAGCACCCGGTCGTCACTTTGCGCGGGAATGACGCTCAGCACCTGAGCGAGCTCGCCGGCGGCGAGTTTGCTCGCTCAACCGGCGCAGGCGACCATTTGCGTCAGACGCTTGGCCATATCTCCTTTCGCTGACGGGATTGGGGATTTGGGATTAGGGATTCGTCGCCGATCCGCAGCTCCACAAATCCCAAATCCCGAATCCCAACTCAGTTCTTTTCCGTGAGCCGCTCGTAAATCCTGATCAACTCTTCCTCCGACCCGAAGTCGATCTCGATGCGGCCCCTTGTCCCGTGGCGGACGATGCGGACTCGGGTACCGAGGGAGAGGCGCAGGCGTTCCTCGGCGGCGCGAGTGTGGACGTCCACCGGTTTGGGCGGCGCCGGCGGAGCGGGCGCCACACCTTTCGCGATCTTGCCGACGAGCGACTCGGTTTCGCGCACCGACAGATCGCGCGCAATCACGTCGCGCGCCGTGCGCCGCTGATCGGCTTCGGTCGGCAGCGCGAGCAGCG
>JAHFUJ010000096.1:10230-14866 GCA_023265105.1 Acidobacteriota bacterium | reverse complement strand
GGCGCGCTTGACACCGTTCACGCCCGGGTGCACCATCAGCCCGGCCAATCACAGTTGAGGCGCCTGCGGCCCGCGCGAGGATAGCGAGCGTTGGAAAAGGAGGATCGTATGACACAGGGGGAGAACTCCGGCGTCGGGCGACTGAGTCGGCGGGAAGCCATGGGACTCGTGGGGGCCGCGGGGCTCGGGGTCGCCGCCGCGCTCAACGAGCAGGTCGCGAACGCGCAGGCGCCGCCGGCAGGGCCGGTCGCGCCATGGACTCTAAGCTCGAGCGCCCCAAGCATCCCGTCCTGGAACACCGAGCTCAAACAGCTCGCACCCAACGTCTACGCGTACATTCAGGCAGGTGGTCTGGGCAAGCCCAACATGTCCAACGCCGCTCTGATCGTGGGCCCCGACAGCATGATGGCCATCGATACGTTGACCGCGCCGCTCCTGACCAAGGCCTTCATCGCGGCGGCCAAGAGAGCCGGCGGCGGTAAACCGATCACTCATGTCATCGACACGCACCACCACGGCGATCACATTGCCGGCAACCAATTCTTTGTGCCGTGCGAGATCGTCTCGCACGAGTACTGCCGCGACGAGGTCGCCAAGCAGGCGGCGGCCGTGGCGCCGGGAACGAAATTCGCCAAGCGCGAGGGCTTTGCGGAAGGTACCGAAGAACGGAAAATCGCGGTGCCCACGACCGCCTTCAATGACAAGCTGGTCTACAACGTGGGAAACGTCCTCGTGGAGTGGATGTTCCTCGGCCCCGCCCATACCTGGGGCGACATCGTCGCGTATCTGCCGAAGGAGAAGATCCTGTTCGCCGGCGACATCTTCTTCAGCTACATCACCCCGTTTGGTCATAACGCCCACATCAGCAAATGGATCGAGGTCTGCGACCGAATCAACAAGATGGACGTCGATGTCATCGTGCCCGGCCACGGACCGGTCGGCAACAAGAACGAGCTGGCGCAGATGGCCGAGTATTACGTGTTCCTGAAGAGCGAAGTGAAGAAGCGCTACGCCGCCGGCATGACCCCCGGCCGAGCGGCCGCTGAAATCAAGATGACCAGGTGGCAGAACTGGGCCGTCCCGGAGCAGCTCGTCCGCAACGTCGTCCGCTTGTACGCCGAGTTCAGCGCTACGCTGGTCCCTGACGTGATGGACGATGCGAACAATAACGCGATTGCGGAGTACAACGCCCTCAAGAAGGGGGCGACGGCCCAATCCCGGACGTCACTTGACTTGGCGTAGCTATCAGCCGTCAGCTGTCAGCTTGCAGCCCGGATCAGCGCTGACAGCTGAAAGCTGAGAGCTGAGAGCTGAGAGCTGAGAGCTGAAAGCTACACCCACACAAAAGCTTTTCCGAGTAGTGCTGACTTTGACTGCCCGTGAACGACGCGCCAGGAGCCACATATGAAACGCACGCCATGGCTCACGCTGCTTGCAGCCGCGACGTTGGCCGCATGCGACCGGGCAACCCCGGAACAGCAGATCGTCAACGACGCGGCGGCGGCGCTCGGCGGTCGCGCTCGGATTCTGGCGGTCAAGACGATCGTCATCGAGGGGAAAGGCACCAGCTACTCGGTGGGGTCGGACCGGCTCATCGATACGAATTCGCGGATTTACGACGTCGCCGGCTATAAGTACGCGATTGACGTGGCGGGGCGACGCGCGCTGTCCGAGCAAACGCGTACGCCGAAGACGCCGAACTTCTCGGGCCAGGCGCCGGTGAAGCAAGTGCAGGGCATCGACGGCGACGTGGCCTACAACGTGGGCGCGAGCGGAAACGCGACGCGGGTCAGAAACAAAGTGACCGTCAACGCCAGGCGCGCGGATATCTACCATCACCCGCTCACGAGCGTCCGCGCCGCGCTCGATCCGGCGGCAAAGATCGCGAACCTCCGAACGCTTGGCAACGAGACAATCGTTGATGTCACGACCGCAGACGAAGTCAGCATGACGCTCGCGATCGACAGCACGACCAAGTTGCCGACCCGCGTCGTGTCGATGACCGCCAGCGACACCATCCTGGGCGACGTCGCCGCCGAGACCAGCTTCGCCGAGTATGAGGACGTCAGCGGGCTGCGGCTGCCTGTCCACTTCACGTCGAAGGTCGACAAATTCAAGGACACCGATATCCGCGTCACGAAGCAGACCGTCGATGGGGACGTCGGGAATCTCGCGGCGCCGGCGGCCGCCGCCTCGGCCCCGGCGAGCGAAGCGCCTCCGCCGCCCGTGACGATGACGGTTGAGGAAGTGGCCAAGGGCATCTGGTTCCTCGCCGGCCAGACTCATCACAGCGTGCTCGTGGAGTTCGGCGATCACCTGACGCTCATCGAAGCGCCGAACGAGCCTCGAGCCCTCGCGGCCTTTGCCAAGGCCAAAGAGCTGCGGCCGGACAAGCCGTTGACCGTCGTCGTCAACACGCATCACCACTTCGATCACTCGGCCGGTGTTCGCGCGGCGGTCTCGGAGGGCCTGACGGTCATCACGCACAAAAGCAATGTCGCGTTCTATGAGGAGGCCGTTCGACGGCCGCACACGCTCATTCCGGACGCGCTCGCCAAGAATCCGAGTCCCAAGCCGCTGAAGATCGTGGCCCTCGACGATGAGATGGTCCTCAAGGACGACACCAGGACCATCGTCTTGTACCGCATCCTCGACAACTCGCACGCCGACAACAACCTGATGGTCTACTTCCCCAAGGAACGACTCCTGACTCAGGCCGATATTTTCATGCCGCGCGATCCGCGTACGCTCGGCTATGCACCGTGGGTGGACAATTTGCTGGAGAACATCAAGATGCACCACCTCCAAATCGATCGCATGATGCCGCTCCACGGCAAGATTGTTCCGTACAGTGAGTTCCTGAAGGTGGCGAAGGACGGGTTCGACCGTTCGATCGTGCCCGAAGCCCCACCGTATCGCTTTACCGCACCTTCGTAACGGTCCGGCTAACCACCTTCGCCAAGGCTACGGTGGTCCGCCGAAGCTTTCGCGGAGGCGGAAGCCGGACACTACGTACTAGAGTCCGCGGCCATCAGCTATCGAGGAGGCGAGTGATGATCAGCAGCAGAATCTTCGGAAACGCCGTGCGGGGACGTCGACTTGCGTGTCTTGCGATCGTGTCGAGCTTCTTGCTCCTGCAGTCCGCCGTCCGTGCGCAGGGCCAGGAACAGCAGATCATCAACGATGCCGCGGCCGCGCTCGGCGGTCGCGAGCGGGTCCTGGCGGTCAAGACACTGCTCGTCGAGGGCGCGGGCCACGACATGGGCGTCGGCCAGGCGTTTCGTTATGACGAGCTGGGTCTTCAGTCGGATGTCGGCCAGATCAGAGACTATCGGCGTGCCTACGACCTGGCGAACGGCCGCGCGCGGTTCGAGGCGACGCGCGAATTGCAGTACCCGTTCTACCAGGGCGAGGGCGGCGCGCGCCAAGTACAAGGCCTCGACGGAAATGTCGTGTTCAACGTGGCGGAAAACGGCAACGCGACGCGCGTGTTTGCGACGGGAGCCATCAACGGAAGGCGGATCGAGTTCCTCCGCCATCCGCTCACGATCGTTCGCGCGGCGCTCGGCCCGGCGGCGAGACTCACGAACGTCAGAGCTCAGGGGAACGAGCGTCTCGTCGACGTCACCACCAACGACGTCACCCTGACGCTGGCGATTGACGCGGCGACCAGGCTGCCGGCCCGCGTCGTGGTGATGACCGACAGCGCCACTCTGGGCGATACACCCGTCGAGACACGCTTCGGCGAGTATCAGAGCGTCAACGGGCTCCGGCTTCCAACGCGCGTGACGACGAAGACCGACCGGTTCCCGAGTGCCGACCTTCGCATCCTGAAACAGACCGTTGACGGCGACGTCGGAAACCTGGCGGCGCCCGCGAACGTCGCCTCGGCCACGCCACCGGCCAACGCCGGGCCACCGGCGAAACCTCCCGTCACGGTGCAAGAAGTGGCGAAGGGCCTCTGGTTTGTCACCGGCACGACTCACCATAGTCTGCTCGCGGAATTCAGCGATCATCTCATGCTGATCGAAGCACCGAACGAGGAACGAACGCTGGCGGTGCTCGCCAAGGCCCGAGAGCTGCGGCCGAACAAACCGGTGACGACGCTCCTGGTGACGCATCACCACGGCGATCACACCGGCGGCGTCCGCACGGCGGTGGCGGAGGGCGTGACCGAGATCGTGACCCACAAGAGCAACGTCGCGTACATCAACGAAATGCTCAAACGGCCGCACACGATCAACCCGGACCTGCTGGCCAAGAAACCGAGCGCCAAACCGGTGAAGGTCACCGCGATAGACGACGAAGGGGTCGTGAAGGACAATGCGATGACCATCAACCTGTACCACATCCTCGACAACACGCATGCCGATTCCATGGTGATGATCTACTTCCCCGCCGGCCGGATCCTCACCGAGGCCGACGTCTACATGCCCAACGACGACCGAAACGTGATCCAGGGAGAGCCGCTCGGACATGCGCCGTGGCTGCAAAATCTGCTCGGGAACATCAATATGCGGAGACTGCAGGTCGATCACATCGCGCCGATTCACGGCGAGTACGTGCCGTACAGTCAATTTCTGGAGTCGGTGATTACGATGACGCAGTTTGTGCCGGGGAAGAAGTCGACGAACTA
>JAHFUJ010000096.1:0-10130 GCA_023265105.1 Acidobacteriota bacterium | reverse complement strand
GCTGAGAGCTATGTTGATGAGAGGCAGACCAATGATCAACCGAGCAGCGGCGATTTCGATTGCGTGTGGATTGACGGTGTTCGCGTTCTCGGGGACGAGCCTCGCGCAGACGCGTGAGAAGGGGCCCTGGTGGCCATCCTCGTTCGGACCAACAGACCAAGCCGGGGCGACGAACTACATCACACCAGCCAAGGTGCTCAAGGCGGTTCAGGTCGTGAAGACCGGCCAGATGTACGAGCTGGGGCATATCTATGAGGGCAGCATGCCGCAATTCGGCAGCCGTCCGTACTACATCAGCGTCGTGCCTGCTGCACGACCGCAAAGAGAGGGCGCCGGATCGGTGCACGAAGACTACTTCAACGGGTACATCGGCCAGATGGGGACCCAGTTCGATGCTCTCGGCCACATGGGAGTGGCCGTGAAGATGGCAGATGGCTCCATCCAGTCTGTGTATTACAACGGATTCACGGAAGAAGAGGTGACCGGCAAGAACAGAGGGTTGGGAGGCCTGGAAGCGCTCGGCGTGGAGCAGGTCAAGCCGATCATCACGCGCGGCATTCTTGTCGACATCGCGGGCTACAAGGGCGTACCCGTGCTGGACAGCCGCTACGAAGTCACCGTGGCGGACGTACGAGGCGCGTTGACGCGGCAGAACATCCGCGAAGACAGCATCGAGGCGGGCGACGCGATTCTGTTCAACTACGGATGGGCCGTCAACTGGACCAATCCCTCGAAATACAACGACGGCCGCTTCGGCACCGGTGAGAACAAGGGATCGCCGGGCATCGGCGTCGAGGTGGCCCGGTGGCTGGTCGAGCGCAAGGCCTCGATGGTCGGGGCCGACAGTTGTTGCGTGATGGTCAACCCAGCGCCAACCCCGGGGTCGGGCAACGTGCACCACGAGCTGCTCTTCCACGGAACCTTCCTCCTCGAGAACATGGACCTGCGCGACCTGGCGCGCGACCGGGTGTACGAGTTCCTGTTCGTGTGCACGACGGAACGGATCAAGGGCGCGACCGGCTCGCTGGTTCGGCCCATCGCGATACGCTGAAGGGGTGAACTCGATAGGCTGCAGCGGCCACAAGCCATGAGAGGTAAACCGAAGGCCAAGACCATCGACGAGTACCTCGCGGTGTTGAGCGACGACAAGCGAGCCGCGCTCAACAGGCTGCGAAAGACCATCCGGGCTGCGGCTCCAAGAGCTGAAGAGTGCATCAGCTACCAGCTCCCAGCCTTCCGTCTCGACGGAAAACTGCTTGTGTGCTTTGGCGCAGCCGCCAATCACTGCGCCTTTTACCCAGGCGCCGTCGTCGAAGCCCACAAGGACGAACTTAAGAACTACGACACCAGCAAGGGCACCATTCGTTTTCAGGCCGACAATCCCCTACCGACTACGCTCGTACGGAAGCTGGTGAAGGCTCGGATCGCAAAGAACGCCGGCTCCGCGCGCCCAGCAGATACCCGATGAGCGAAACAAGCGCCATCAGGGCGCCGTTCGGGGACTGGGCGTTCAGGTCTGCAGCAGAGTCGAGGGCCAGTTGATGGCAGGAACTGAAGTCGGCGTTGCTCCCGCGGCGCGGTTGATGCTCCGTCATTCGGTCGCGACATTGGCTTATCGTGCCGCGAAAGCCATGGCCGACGCGCCACCAGGATTCGCAGAGTTCCACGTGGGCCCGTCAACCAGGACTCCAGGACAGATTCTCGCGCATCTTGGCGACTTGATGGACTGGGTACTTCGGTGCGCCCAAGGTGAACCGGTCTACTCCGAGAGTGCTCCCGCAACATGGGAGCATGGAGTCAAGAGGTTCTTCGACGCAGTGGGTCGCTTCGATGCCTTGCTCGCGTCCAATGCGCCGCTGGCGTTCTCTTCCGAACAGCTGTTTCAAGGAGCGATCGCCGATGCACTGACTCATGTCGGGCAAATCTCCCTGCTTAGACGACTCGCGGGATCTCCGGTGCGGGGAGAAAGCTACTTTCGGGCTGAGATCGTGATCGGACGTGTAGGCCGTGAACAGTCGGCAAA
Organism: Acidobacteriota bacterium; assembly: GCA_023265105.1. GTDB lineage: Bacteria > Acidobacteriota > Vicinamibacteria > Vicinamibacterales > CAVVIG01 > JAHFUJ01. The sequence goes on along the minus strand of JAHFUJ010000096.1, from coordinate 8,107 downwards.
GAGGGTTGAGTTTGACTGAAATAACCAACGCTAGACGGTGAGGAGGGGCCGGAGCTCGCGCACGTTGCCCAGCTCCTCGAGCGCGTTCACACGCTGGATCAGGGCTTCGGTCCGCTGAGTCCCGAGGACCGGCGCCATCAGGTCCCGCACCTTCGCGTTCACCCCTTCCGTGTCCAGTGGGTTCTCCTTCGTGCCGGGAGGAAAACGGGTAAAGTGACTCACGGTTCGGCCATCCCGGAGCGTCACTTCCACGAAACCGCTGCGTGGCGCGTCCGGAACCATCAGCGCTCGATCGCCCACCAGTTGCACCCGCTCCTTCACGGCACGTATCTGCGGGTCCGCCATGCGCTCACGGGAGTGACTGTCCGAGAAAGAGACGGCGCCATCCACCAACGCCACCGCCATGAGGTACTGGCAGTTGACGTCGGGCATGGCGCTGTTGTCGACGATACGAGCACCGTCCTCAGGCAGCCGGACGAGGATGCGCTGCACGTTGTTCACGGTCAGGCCGTGCTCCCGGCGCAGCGTGAGGAACGCGTCGAGCGCAGCCTGAATGGGATAGCCCACGGAGAAGGTCTTGATGGCCGATTCGGTGACAAAAAACCGGCTGCCCAGGCCGGCCACCATTTCCTCGGGCTTGGGTTCCGTGGACAACGCCTCGAGCATGTTGTGCTCGCCGTCGAGCACGTCCGAGACACCGCTGAACCCTGCCTGGATCATGATCGCCGCGGTGACGCCATTGCGGGCGCCCATCCCGCCGAAGTCGAACGCTTTTTCCACGTGCTCGGCATCCCCGACCCAGCTCCACAGGCCCGACACCTGCTGGGCGGCGTACGAGAGCACGTAGCGCATCCCTTTTTCATCCAACCGGGCCAGAGAGGCCGCGGCTGCCGCACTGCCGAACGTGGCGCTGGTGCCCTCGGCGCTGCGGTGCGTAGCGCGCACCAGGTCTGCTCCGAGAGCCAGGAGAAAGCGGCAGCACAAATCGTAGCCGAGCGTCACGGCCCTGAGCAGCTCCATTCCCGATCGGCCCTCCCGCTCCGCCATGGCGAGGGCGGCGGCAACGACGGAACAACCGGGATGCGCTTTTGTGACCGGCTCGAAGTCATCCGTTTCGTCGGCGTGGGCGCACATCCCGTTCGCCAGCGCGGCGTTGACCGCCGACGTCCTGATGTCGGTGGTGAAGACGGACGCCTCCGGGACGCCGCCTTGTCCTCGCACGTACTGAATGGCCATCTCTCCAGGTTTGAGACGGGCGCCTGACACCATCGCGCCCAGCGTGTCGAGGATGCGGTGCTTGCCTTCCCGCGCGACCTGTGGCGGCAGGCTCCGGTTCCGCGCGTCCACCATGTAGCGCGCGAGCCGGCCGGTGATATCGGCAGCGGCCTTCGCCGGTACGTTCTGAGACGCGTGACTGAGCGGGAGCGCCAACGCCGCACGCGCGGCTGGAAATGCCGCGGCCGCGACGAATCCACCGGCACCCTTCAATATGCGGCGTCGCGTGAGGATTGAGTCGTTCTTTGATATCACCACTCGGTCCCCTCCAGAAGGCGCCGAGCCGCGGCGGTGACAAAGCCGTCGCGTCCGTCGTTGACTGCAGCGCACACGCGATCCATCGCTTCGGTCACCTTGTCGGGAGTGTGGCGCGCGACATACTCCCGAAGGGCGGCACTGAAGACCGCGCTCCGAGACCGCCGCGCGCGGCGGGCGAGTCGTTCGACCTTCTCAAACACCTCGCCAGGGATTGAGACCGCAGTTTTCATACCAGGAGTGTAACTCAGGTCGCTTCACACGCCGCCATCGTGCCCCGGGCTGCACGCAACACTACGTCTTCAATTGATGCCCACGAACGCCAGCATACGGCCGAAGTAGAGCACGCCGAGCCAGGAAATCAGCGACACCGCTCCCGCGACTTTGAACGACGCCGGTGTGTCCTCGTCGAGCCTCAGCGTGCGGATTCTGGGACTCAGCAGCCGCTCGAACAGCGCGACATTCAACCCGGCGACCAGGAGAAAGAACACCTTGGGCCACCACGCGGGGTTGGCGATGTAATACCGCGGCTGGACGATGAAGAAATAGATGCCGGTGAGAAGATTGAGCGCAAACCCCGCGATCGCCCACGGGATGAACTCGCGGACCGCGCTGATGGGGATCCGCTTCATCAGGCCGAGCAGACGGAGATCGAAGACGCCGATGCTGCCCAGCAGGATCGACAGCCCGACGAAGTGAAGAGTCTCTCCCAACGGCCAGGCCCAGGGCGCCTGGGCGGCAAACAACTTCGAGACCTGCGTTGACGTGAGCCACTTGACGAAGGATTCCATGAAGGGGGTGGCCACGATCCATCGGGCGAAGGAATACATGGAGGCGCTCCCCTTACCAGTTGATGTAGCCCAGCACGTTCACGACGGGCCGATAGGCCATCAAGCGACCCGCGGTAATCGCGGCCGCCCAAAGAATCACCGAAGCGGTCGCCAGCAACTTGACCGCCGGTGAGATCGGCGCATCGAGCTCAGCTCGGTCGCCAAAGACGACGTGCCGGATGCGCATGTCGGACAAGAGGGCGAGCAGAATCAAGCTCAACTTGAGGAAAAAAATCTTCTGAGTCCCTTTATCCGCCGCCGCCGCCACAAAAAGCATGACGCCGGTCGCGGTGTTGATCGCCAGGCCGATCCAGAAGGTACGGGATACGTGCTTCAGCGCGGCGAGCGGCACGCGTCGGGCCACTCCGAGCACTCGCAGATCGATGACCCAACTGGTGCCGACGGCCAGGCCCATCCCAAGGGTGTGAGCCGTCAGAATGCCCGAATACCCCCAGAGCTGTTGTGATTCGGCCACCCACGTACCGAAGGCGCTGTTTTGCAGCCGCAACAGGAACTCCATGTCCTTGTCTAGCCGGGTGGGTTCGGGAGGAGGCGCAGCGGGTCTCAGGGCGTCGGCGGCGAATCTGCGAAGTCGGCCCGGCTCGGCTTCGTCGTCAACGGATCCTGCTGACGATGTGGGCCGCGTCGCCCTCGATGCAAGGCGGGTCTTCCGTGTACACGGTACTTGGATTCAGCCTCAACGTGCGAGGTTCTATCTCCCACGGCTCGAGCAGCACGGCGGGGTCGTACACCGTGAATTGCCAGATCAGGTTGTTCCCCTCGCGACGGAATCGTTCGACCAGACGCATGTCGTTTGTGTGAAGCCAGCCCGGCCAGCCGAGCCACGTGATGTCGTTGAACCCAACCACATCGACGACCAGCGTATCGCCCTCCCAGCGACCGACCGAGTCGCCCATGAAGGTCTGGTCCTTGGAATACACGGGGTGATGCGGCCGGCCATCGGTCGGGATCACGCGCCAGGTGTAGACGTTCAGAAAGGCGTTGACGTTGTAGAGGAAGACCAGATCCTTCGGCGTCTGAAGAATCCTCGAGGGAGGGCCCATGCGTGGGAGGCCGCCGGGCAGACACGTCACCGACGAGTCTTCCTTGTTGCCATTCAAATCAAGGAACTGAACCCTGTCCCAGAACTCGGGCTTGTAAAGAGGAGGATTCGCAACGGCTCGTTGCTGGACCGCCGCATCCTTCCCGGAATAATCGTTGTTGCCGTGCCTGTAGTTCGTCGAGCGCGCCTGGATCCTCGCCTCGGGGCTCACCTTTCCAGAAAGCAGCGCCGCCTCGTACTCCAAGTAGCTTGGGAAGGTCGCCGTTTCGCCGGACGGGTCGGTGACCTTGACAATCTCGTTGCCGCCGCCGCCGCCGCCGCCCCAGCGCCCGGTGAGGTCCGGCAGCCCCTCCGGCGTCCGCGGTGTGGGCACCGGCGCCTCGGCGGTCTGTGCCCCGCGTCCACGTTCCTGAGCCGCACGCATCGGAACCCACCACAACACAGCCGCCGCACCCACCGCGACCACGGCGTAGCGAATCAGACGAGGCGTCATACGTGCAACCTCCTGCTCAGGGGTCCGGATCACTTAGAGCGCGTTTCAAAAACGGCCTTTGGCGGGTCCTGTCCACGAACAGCCCCACCGCGTGCTCGCCGAAAAGCACTCGTCACGGCTCACGTCTCCGCGCCCGGCGGGGCGGGGTCCCCAACGCGGCAGCCGCGTTGGGGTGCCGAGGCGGCCCCGTTCGCGGCCACCCGCGAGCGCGCCTATCTTGAAACGCCCTCTTATTCTTTGTAGTTCTGCCACATATCCAGCTTGCGGCCATCCGGCAAGATGAACGCAAAGACGTGCCCGAAGTTCGAGCCATCCCTGGCAAGCGCGATGATGGCCGTGTAGGTCTCGCCTACCTTGAATACATCCCTGCCGGTGATGCCTATCTGACGGAACCCGCCTGGACCTCCACCGGAGATATCCCACGCAGCGATTTTGCCGGTCTTGGGGTCCTTCACGTCCATCACCCAACGAACGTGCGGGTTGATCCACAGAACTTTCGTCAAGACGCCGGTGATCGTGGCCTTTTTGTCTTGATCGAATTCAGCCTGCACCGCGTGATGGGCGAATACAGGTACCGCGAGGCCCAGCAAGCCGACGATCGCCAGCGCACGCCTAAAACCGTCACGCATCCTGCACCTCCTGAGAATCCCCTGAGAATACAAGTCGGACACTATTATGACGCGGATCCCCTGTCAAGCGCGAGACCAAAAACCACGTTACGGCATGAGCCTCACGCGGGTGGCCGCGAACGGGGCCGCCCCGCCGGGTGCGGAGGCGTAGGCCGTGACAAGCGCTTTTCGCCGAGCACCCCGGGGTCCCCGCCGCGCGTTTTCTGCGCGGTGGGGTGGCTCGGTGGGGCTGTTCGCGGACAGGACCCGCCCCAGCGAATTTTGCAACGCTCTCTAAGGCTGCCGAGCCGCGGCCGACGCAAGGCTCTCGGGCAGCGGCATGATCACGTACGGGTTATAGGTGTAGGTCTTGGTAATCGTCAGGTCCAGCAGCGGCGCGCCGTTCTGCTTCTGGACAACGTGGCGCGCCAACAAGATCATGCTCTTGATGTCCGCCTCGTTCCAATCCCCATAGTCGGAGTAGGTGGTCTCGATGACGCTGTTGCCAAGTCGCGTCTCGGTGCGATCGAGCAGGTGGCTGAATTCGCGCTTCACGCCGGCGGGATTTGCGTCGACCCTGAAGATCTTGGGATTAATCACCGCCTTCATCGTCGCGGTCTCCAAGGGCGCAGGCAAGGGGAACGTAAGGACTGCAGTCGTGCCCTCAAACGTGAGCTTCGTATTGGTGCCGGCCGCCACAGCAGCCTTGATGACGCTCTCGGGAATCAGGGTCCAGAGCTGGAGCGCTCGCTCGTTGACTGCTCCCGGTGCCGGAGTGGCATTCAGGCCGGGCTTGGCCTCGTTCCACGCGAATTTGTCGGCCACCACGTGAATCTGGCGCGGCCCGGGCCGTCCGTTCGCGCCGGCGCACGCGAAATCGACGCGCATCGCCGGAACGGGAACTTTTTGCCGGGCCGTGCTGGAATATCTGACGCTCGCGAGGTAGTTCGCCAGCTTGCACGGCTGGCCACCGACGGTCATCGTTCCCGTCGCCCAGATCTGCATCGTGAGGACCCCGTCGTCCTCCCGCGCGCCGCGGAGCATGCCGAGGGCGTCTGCCGCGTAATAAAGGATGGTCTTCAGGTCCGTTGGATTCCGCGAGCCCTGCACGCCGGGCTGCGGTCCGAACGGCGCACCCTTCGCCGCGGCCGGTGCACTCTTCTGCGCCGGTGGTGCGCTTTTCGGCGTGGGTGATGCACTCTTCTGTGCGGGCGGCGCAGTCTGTGCGGCAAATACACGCTGCGCGGGCGCGACGAGGATCGGAAGTGCGACGAGGGCCGCCATTGCCAACGCTTTTGTTCGCATGCGCATCTCCTGAACGGAGCCGGACCACCACGCCGGCGAGCTGCTGCTACCGAGAGATACTACCCCAAAGTCGCGTCTTTCTTCCTCCTAACTTTTGCCTTTTTCCTTTTTCCTTTTAACTTCTTCCCCTTGCCTTTTACCTTCTTCCTTTTTCCTTCTACCTTTTGCCTTTGGCCTTTTGCCTTTTGCCTTCTAACTTTTGCCTTTTTACTTCTTCAGTCCAGCTTGCCAATTCAGGACGACCGTGATCGGTGGAGCGGTGGCACCTTCACCGCCGGCGGGGATGTTCACCAGAAAGCGCTGGCCGTCGGGCGACGGCGCGTAGCCGGCGATTCCGGCATTGCCGAACAGCTGTTGCGGCGTTCCGGGTTCGACGCTCGTGCCGAGCTTGATCGGCACAGCCATCAGCTTTTGATCCGTGGAGAAGTAGAACAACTCTCTCCCATCGCGCCGCCAGATGGGCTGAGTGCCGCCCGTGGTCGAGATTTGGTACTTCGCACCGCTCGGCGGGATCGCCTGCACGTAGATTTGAGTCTGGCCGGATTCATTGGACTGGTACGCCATCCAGCGACCATCCGGGGAGAATCGGCCGTCCGATTCAATGAAGGACGTCTGTAAGTAGGGAATGGGTTTGCGATCTCCCGCCAGGGGTAAAAGCCACAGATCGGTCGCCGTCTTCTGGCCCGTCTGCTGATACACGATCCACTTCCCATCGGGAGACCAGTCTTCCGGCAACGCGTTGATGCCCCCGCGCAGCAGCAATTCTTCCTGGCCGCTGCCGCTCGATGACTTTCGGTAGATGTCGAAGGAATACGTGCCCAATGCCTGGAACGAAAAAACCAAATGGTTCCCGTCAGGAGACCACACTGGGTGAACGTTGAGGCCGGGACGGAATGTCAATCGCGAGATCACGTCCCGTTCCAGGTCCTGAAGCCAGATATCGGCCTGCGAGCCACTGCTGCTGACCTCCACGGCCACTGTCTTCTGGCCCGGTGAAATTGCAGGCAACCCAAACGCTCCGGGCTTGGTCGTGGCGCGAAGACGCTTGCCCGCGCGATCCACCCATACGAGGTCCCGGTTGGAGGCTGCGATGCCCGTGCGGTACACCAGCGCGCCCGTCGCCGACACGGAGAATGCGCCGAATCCAATGTTCCCCGCATCGGGCACCTGTTCCGCCACCGGGAACATCTCTCCCGTGCTCCTCAGCGCGTCGGCGTCGAAGGGCTCGGTCATCAGAGTGCCTTCGCGCCGGAAAAGGAGATACCCACTCCCGCCCGGGACGGTCGGAGCTGCGTAGAGGGCATTCGTGACGTCGGGCAAGAGGCGCAGGGACATGCCACCATCGAGCGACCCAAGATACAGACCCGCCGAGTCAGGCTTATTGGACCCGGCGTTGTAAAGAAAGTGGACGCCATCGGGCAGGAATACCGGGAAGCGGTGACCCGCGGTGGACGCGCCTTCCGCGAGTGTGGTCACAGGAGCCGGAACACCTCCGGCGGCGGAGACGCGCAAGAGCGGGCTGGTCGGACCCCTAGAAAATAGAATCACGCCGTCGCGATTCCACGTGGCGCCGCGGCCATCCGCCGCGTCGCACAGCGTTTGTGCTGGACCACTCGTGATGGCGATCTTTCTGAGTTTGCCCTGCGCGAAAAACCCAAGGTAGGCGCCGTCGGGGGACCAGAACGGATACCTCGCTCCATCGGTGCCCGCCAGCGCCCGCGATTCGAGCGTATCCATCGCGCGAACCCACACCTGGTCGGGTCCACCGGTGTTGGCGATGAATGCCAGATGCCGCCCGTCCGCCGAGAGCGTGAACATCTCGGCAGCCGAAGCTCCCGGCGGCGGAATCTGAAAGCGAACGCTCTGCGACGGTGACGGCGCCTGACGAAAGTAAGAAACAGCGCCTGCCGCGAGTGCCCCAACCAAGGCCACGAAGAGGACCGCCGCCGCGGACCACGCGAGACGCGCATTGCCCAAGAGACCCTTGCGATAGGCGACCGCCGGTACCGACACACTCACCTGCGTGCTGGACAAGCCCTCCAACGCGAACGCGAGGTCTCTCGTCGATTGAAACCGTGCGGTGGGCCTCTTCTCCAGGCACCGATGGACGATGCGCTCGAGCGCGAGAGGAATGTGGCGATCGGCCGTGGGAAGCTCTGGCGGATCTTCCTTGACGATCGCCGTCATCGCATCCATCGCGGTCTCGCCGCCGAACGCGCGTCGGCCCGAGAGCATCTCGTAGAGGATCGCGCCCAGCGCGAAAATATCCGAGCGATAG
>JAHFUJ010000095.1:4475-14870 GCA_023265105.1 Acidobacteriota bacterium | reverse complement strand
TCGCCTCGCCCGACGAGCTCGCGAACCAATGGCAGCGAGGGATTGATGTGGCCGCGCAGCGGGAGACTGAGGAACAAGGCCTTCGCCATGGAATCGTGAAACCCTTGCGAGCCGTCTAACGCCCGCGTTTCAGCCGCGGCGACCCGTGATCGCGGCCGTCGCCGTCGGCTGCAAACGCTGGTTAGCCGGCTTCCGTTTTTGCGATGACTTTCCACGAGTTGTGTGCTCGTACTTCTGATAGTCGACCAACTCTTGACCCAAAGCGGTCAGATCCGGGAAAACGCTTGTCTCCGAGATTCCAGCGAGTCGCAGCTGCTCCTTGATCAGCGGAATGTCTGATTCCGAAATCATAATCTTCGTCAGATGAGCCCTCAGCGTGGCGTAGTGATTCAACGCCTTTTTTGAGCCGCCGTGTAATGTGAACATACCCTTCTGCGCGGTAATCCGATTCGACTTGCGCGGCGCTTGGAGAGCTACTGGATATCTCAGGTCCAAGAACCCCGGGAACCGTGCGAACCCCGAGAACCCCGAGAACCCCGAGAACCCTGTGAACCTTGCCAACCCTTTACCAAGCAAACCCCACCTGCTCGGGCTCTGAAGCGTTTTCGGCTGCTGCGCCTTTCGCGGACGCGTCTTCCCGTTTCGTGAGCCCGTAGCGCTCCTGCAGCACGCGCACCATGGCCTGGACTTCCTTCCGGTACGCGCCGGGCGGATATTTCTTCGCGTAGAGCTTCTCGAAGCGCGGCAGCATCGACGGGAACTCCCGCTCGATGAATTTCATGAAATGGGAGCGCGTGCCGTCCTGGAGATACATCACGTTGCAGCCGACGAAGCGTGCGCCGTGATCGGCGATCGCTTTGACGGTGCGTTCGAGCTTCGTGCGGGACGAAGAAAAGCCCGGCACGATCGGCGCCATCAGCACGCCCGCGTTGATGCCGGCGTCCGCCAGCGCGCGGACGGCGCGCAGCCGCTGCAGTGGGTGCGCCGTGCCAGGCTCGAGCGTGCGCCACACGTCTTCGTCGACGCTTGGCACGCTCATGTAGACCGTGCATCCGGCGGCGCGAGACAGCTCCTGCAGCACGTCGCGATCGCGCACGACCATCGGTCCCTTCGTGACGAGCCCGATCGGCGTCCGGCCGCGCGCGAGCGCTTCGATGGACCGCCGTGTGAGCCGGTAGTGCCCCTCGATGGGTTGATACGGATCGGTCGCGGTACCGAGCGCCACCAGCTCGCGCGTCCACGACGGGCGATCGAGCTCGCGCGCCAGCACCTCGACCAGATTCTGCTTCACCAGAATCACCGACGCGAACTCATCGTCGGCATCCATCTCGAACTGGACGTGATAGCGGCGCGCGAAGCAGTAGTGACACCCGTGCGTGCAGCCGCGATACGGGTTGAGGGTCCAGTTGAACGGCATCCCCTGCACGCGGTTGAGGGCCGAGCGGCAGGCCACTTCTTGATAGCGCGCCTCGTCGGCGCGGCGTTCGGCGTCGGTGAGCGCGGCGGTGCCGCCCTCTTTGACCTTCCTGGCGATCTCGCGGGTCGTCGGGTTTCGGGACCCGAGACTAAAGAGAAGAGGATGGGTTGACATGAGCCCGCCGTGCACGATCGAGGCGATTCGCCTTTTGTTCGCCTATCATGCGGCGCCGGCCTGAACCTGTCAAGCTAACCTTACTTCTACCTTTACCTTCTACCTTTTTCCTTCTACCTTCTACCTTCTACCTTATTACCTTCTACCTTCTGACGTCCTCCAATACTCCAGCAGATCATCGATGCTCCGTTCGAGCGGAATCTCGGGTGCCCAGCCCAGTTCGTCTCGAATGCGGCCGGGATCGCCGAGCAGGAGCGGCGTGTCGTGTGGGCGGTACCTGGAAGGATCGACCCGGACGCGAATCGGGACGCGGGCGCGCGCGAGCAACATGTCCAGCAAGTCGCGGATGGCAATGGCCCGGCCCGAGCAGACGTTGTAGGGGCGGCCGGGCCGACCGCGCGTGCCGATGAGGCGGTACGCGCGAACCGTGTCGCGCACGTCGGTCAGGTCGCGCCGCGCCTCGAGATTGCCGACGGCGATCTCCGGCTCCCAACGGCCCGCTTCGATGTCGGCGATCCGCCGCGCGAACCCCGACGCCGCAAAGAATGGATCCTGGCGTGGGCCGAGATGGTTGAACGCGCGGGCGATGGTCACCTGCAGCCCGTCAATCACCGCGCGGCAGCCGAGCATCTCTTGCGCGAGCTTGCTCAATGCGTAGGGACTGGCCGGCAGGAGCGCGTGATCCTCGGCAAGCGCCACGCTCGCGCTTGCGTACACCATCGCCGAGCTCGGAATCAACACGCGCGACTCGAGCCGCGCCATGCGGAGCCCTTCCAGCAGATGATGCGTGCCGCGGACGTTGATGGCGAAGGTCGGCGCGGTGGTGTCCCACGACCGGCCGACGTGCGCCGCCCCCGCGCAGTGATACACGGTGTCTGGACGCAGTCGCGCCATCGCGTCGCGGACCGCGGCGGCGTCGAGCAGGTCGATCGCTTCCCACGTGATCCGCGAGGCCCGGCTGCCGCCTTCGCGCGTTGCGCTCCGGCGAGCCTCCCCGAAGCGAAGCGGCGGCGGGAGGCCGGACGCGATGGGCTGCTTGATCTGCGAAGTCGGGCTCGAGCCGGACGCCACGGGAGGGACGTCCGCCGCGGGAGGTGCGGCGCGTGGCGCGGCGCCGCCGGGCCGGTGCCACGCGACGATGTCTTCGAGCCCATCCCGCGAAAGCAGTTCGATCAGATGGCTGCCGGCGAACCCGGCGCCGCCGGTGACGAGAATCGCGCTCGGCATCGGCTGCGTCGCTACCGTGGAACCGTGCTCATCGCGCCATTGAACGGAGAGAAGTTCCCGAGGCCGGCGAGCGTGAAAGAAAGGAAGAAGCGATGGTCCGAGGGGACGGCGGCGAACGCGCTGATCCCACCGAAGCTGAACGTCTGGTACTCGAAGGCCAGGCCGCAGCACTGCGCGTTGTAGAACCCCGAGATGCGCTGCTGCAACATCGCCGAGCGGAGCAGGTCGTAGTTGAACGAATACACGCCGCCGAACCGGTTGTCCTTGGTGTGCACGGTGGAGGACGTGTTGACGTATTGATCGAGGAAGTTGCGATCGTTGAATCCCTGCAGCTCTTCGATGAACGCCCGCTTGCTCCAGCCCACCGTGGTCTGCAGGCGGCCGGTCCAGGCATACGAGCCGGCGGCCGAAATCGTGCGCAACGAATGATAGCGGCTGTCGAATTCGGCGCGCATCGTCGCGTTGAGCTCGTTGGTCGGCACGACGCGGACGCTCAGCGAGATCGGCGAGAAATGGCTCGGCGGCGCCCCGCTGAAACTGGTCGAGTACTGCTGGTCGTACTGCGCCGACCGCTGATCGCTGTAATAGGTTTGCGCCAGCTCGACGTCGACGATCTCGCGCGCCTGACTGAGCCGCCCTTCGCGCCGCTTCGCATAGAACCGGTTGTTGATGCCGTAGGCGTACTGCGTCGCGCCCCCGACGACCGCGTCGGTCCCTTCGAGCTGGACGATCCGCGGGAAGTTGTCGATCGACGAGGTGCGCTGCACGTTGAGGAACGGCTCGACGGAGTGCTTGAACTTCTCCGCGTAGCCGTTGGCCGGCGTGTCCCAGATGCGGTTGAACACCGGGCCGAGGATCTGTGTTTGCATGGTGAAAAAGCGCCGGTTTACGCTGTCGTCAATGACCGCGTGGGTGTTCGCATCGAGGCTCCGCGTGTAATAGGTGTCGCGCCAGTCGAGCGAGGAGTTCACGGTGAACCACTGCCACTTCTTGAACGGAAACCGGATTTTCGGCGAGAAGTCAAGGCGCGTCAGGCTCGAGTCGAGGTCGACGTTGAAGGTGGTGTCCTTGCTGTTCCGCAGCAGGCTCGCGTACTCGCCGCCGGCCGACACATAGAGCGGCGTACCGAGAAGCGGCCGTTCGTTGCGGGTGAACGCCACGCGCGGCCAGCTTCCCGACACGGCCGAGCTGGTCGTGCCGTAAAAGTACTCGCTGCGATCGAACGTTCCGTTGAGCGCATACGTGCCCCACCCCCCGACGACGTTGCCGCCCACGCTGCGCTGGTTGCGCGAGGCGTCATAGATGTTCGTGTTGAACGTCTGCATCGTCGTGATGCTCGAAAAGTAATCGACGCGCCCGCGCGCGCGGAGCCCCCCGGGCAGCAGCTGGTTGCCGGTCCCACGGACCTCATAACTGCGGCTCGCGGGCAGCGTGCTGGTCGTGCCGTCCGACTGCGCGAAGACCGACTCGTGCTCATCGAGCAGGTACGCGCGGATGTTGCCGTCGGATCCACCGCCGAAGTTGTACCGGTATTCGCTCCCCGCCCCCTGTCCGGTGCGCGAGAACCAGTCGTGCAGCAGCGTGGCGTCCTGGCTGCGGTCGATGGCCCAGAAGAACGCGTTGTGAATCGACTGGCCCCGAATCGTCGACGATCCGTACGTCGGGAGCAGGATTCCGGTCGCGCGATCCTCTCGCTTGGTCGGGTAATACAGGATGGGCGTGTAGAACATCGGCACGCCCTTGACGCTGAACACCGCGTCACGCAGCAGCGTGTAGTGATCGAGGTTGAGGACGAGGGTCTTCGACGTGAGCATCCAGCGCGGCGTCGGCTGAACGCAGGTGGTGAAGCCGCCGTTGGTGATTTTGTATTTCTTTGGCCCGATTTTCTCGACAATGTCGCCGTAGAAATAGACGTCGGTCTCCTGGCCGGCGATCGGCGGCGGCGCGACGACGCCAGGCCGGGGCGCTTGCCGCTGCGGCTGCACGGTCGCGATGCCGGTTGCGTGGTAGAAGGCGCCGAGCCGCGTCTTCGTGTTGAAGTCGGCGCGTTCGGCGGCAATCCGGTTCGCGCCTTGCGCAAACACCACATTGCCGGTCGCGAGCGCGCGATCCTGATCGCTGAAGACTTCTACCTCGTCGGCATAGATTTGCGTGTCGCCCCGCTTGAGCTCGACACCACCTTTGAACGTGTAGTGGTTTTCACCGACGCGCTGCTGCTTGTCGCTGATGACGTTGTCGAGACCTGGGACCGCTTGCTGCGCGCGCGCGGAGCCCGCCAGCAAGAGCAGCGCCCACACGCACGCGATTCTCTGAAGGAAGGTGTGCATCGAAAATGCGATGACGTTTCCGAAGCGTATCACGACCCGCCGATCCGCTTCATCACGTCGCCGACGAGAAAAATCGATCCGGCCACCACGATCCGTTGGGACTGCCGCCAGGCGGCCTCGAGCGCCTCGTCGAGCGCAGGCACGATCTCCACTGAAGTGGCCGGCGCGACGGCGCGCGCATGTTCCGCCAGCGCTTCGGGTTCCATCGTGCGCCGATTCGACGCGCGTGTCACGACCAGGGCGCCGACCCTCGGCAGCAGCGCGTGGAACATGCCGCGCACGTCTTTGTCGCGCATCGCCGCGAACACGAGCGGTGGCTTCTCGTCCCCCTCGCCGGCCAGATACGCGGCAAGCGCCGCGGCGCCGGCCGGGTTGTGCGCCGCATCGAGAAGCAGCTCGCGACCGTCGGGCAACCGCCGTCGATCGAGCCGGCCGGGCCAGCAGACGTTCGCCAGCCCTTCGACGACCGCCTCGCGCGGCACGCCGACCCCGTGGGCGTCGACCACTTCGAGCAAGCGAACGGCGACCAGGGCGTTGGCGACTTGATGGGCGCCGGCGAGCGCCAGATCGATCTCGCCGTAATCGCGCGTCGGCGTCCGCAGACGGATGATGGAGTGGTCCGGATTGTTCGTGGTGTCCGGCTTTAGCCGGACCATTGTGACCGTCACACCTTCCGATGCGCGAATGAGCTCGGCGCCGCGCTCGCGCGCCGCGTGCTCGATCGCCGCGAACGCCTCCGGCGCCAGCTCGCCGACGACCACCGGCACGCCCGGCTTGATGATGCCGGCCTTCTCGCGCGCGATGTCGTGAAGCGTGGTCCCCAGATAGTGCTGATGGTCGAACGCAATCGACGCGATCGCCGATGTCACAGGGGTCAGCACGTTGGTCGCGTCGAGGCGGCCGCCCATGCCGACCTCGACGACCGCCAGCTCGACGCTGGCGCGCCGAAACAGCTCGAAGGCAACGGTCGTCGTCACTTCGAAGAAGGTCGGAGGCGCCCTCAGCGATCCGGTGGCGCGGAGCTCGTCGATGGCCTCGCGCACATCCGCGACCGCCGCGGTCAACGCCGCCGATTCAACCCGGCGCCCATCGATGACGAACCGCTCGGTGAGATCGACCAGATGCGGCGAGGTGTAGCGCCCGGACCGGTGTCCCGCCGCGCGGAGCGCCGCGTCGACCATCGCCGTCACCGAGCCTTTGCCGTTCGTGCCGGCGACATGCACCGAGCGGAAGGCACGCTCGGGGTGGCCGAGGCGGTCTAGGAGCGTCCTGATGTTGTCGAGACCGAACTTGATCCCGAACTGCTCGAGGCCGAAGAGATAGGTGAGGGGGTCACGAATCACGGAGAGGAGACACGAGACGTGCGGCGCCTTGGCTGGCCACGGCCACCTCGGGCGCGAGGATCGTGGCCGGCGGGCAGTCCAGACGGGCGGCGCCCATGAACCGCAGCGCGTTGGCGAGGGTGGCTTTCAGCTCGCGGCGATCGATGACGAGATCCAACATGCCTTTTTCGAGCAGGAACTCGCTGCGCTGAAACCCTTCCGGCAGCTTCTGGCGGATCGTCTGCTCGATCACGCGCGGTCCGGCGAAGCCGATGAGAGCTTTTGGCTCGGCGATGTTCAGGTCGCCGAGCATGGCGAAACTCGCCGTGACGCCGCCCGTCGTCGGATCGGTGAGCACCGCAATGTAAGGAAGCCGCGCACGGTCGAGCCGCGCCAGCGCCCCGCAAATCTTCGCCATCTGCATCAGAGACAGCGCGCCTTCCATCATCCGCGCGCCGCCCGAGCAGCACACGATGACGACCGGCCACCGGCCTTCGATCGCGCGCTCGATCCCGCGCGTGATCTTCTCGCCGACGACCACGCCCATGCTGCCGCCGATGAATTCGTATTCCATGGCGGCGGCCATCGTCTCCAGACCGTCGATGCGGCCCGAGCCGACGATGACGGCGTCTTTCAGTCCCGTGGCGTCCATGCCCGCCTTGAGACGCGCTTTGTACGGCTTGGTATCGGTGAACGCCAGCGGATCGGTGGACGCGAGCTCCTTGTCGTACTCCGTCCACGAGCCGCCGTCGAACAGCATCCGCAGCCGTTCGGTGGCGCTCACCCGGAAATGATGCGCGCACTTCGGGCAGACGTTGAGGTTGGCCGCGAGATCCTTGTTGTAGATCGCCTGAGAGCAGCCGGGGCACTTGACCCACAGCCCTTCAGGCACCCGGCTGACCTTCGCCGTTGTCGGGGCGATCGGCGTGCGGGCCTTCTTGAACCAGGCCATGGCGTGAGCTTAGCAGATTGTAGATTTCAGATTGAAGATCTACTTCGTCCGCGGCACGTAGTACCGCGTCCCGGGGCCCATGCCGCGGATCTGCTTGATCAGATCGTCGAGTGCTTCGTCGCTCGCCTCCGAATCGAACTCCGAGGTTTCGACGACGAGAAGTGGCGTCGCATTGTAATGAAAGAAGAAATGATGGTACGCCTCGTTCAGCTCGCGCAGGTACTCGGGATCGGGCTCGAACACAGCGGTCTCAGGATCGATACGCCTCGCGCGCAGGCGCCGGAGCAGCACCTCGGTCGGCGCCTGGAGATACAGCACGAGATCGGGCGGCGGCGCCTCGCGCGCGAGCAGATCGTAGAGCCGCTGATAGATGAACAGCTCGTTGTCGTCAAGGTTGAGGTACGCGAAGATCTTGTCCTTGTCGAACAGGTAATCGCAGATCGTCATCTGGCTGAACAGATCGGCCTGCCGCAGCGAGGCCTGCTGTCGATGCCGGTTCAGCAGGTAAAACAACTGGGCCTGTAGCGCGGCGCCCGGCCGGTCGCCGTAAAAATCGGCGAGAAACGGGTTCTCCACTTCCTCCAGGATGACGGTCGCGTCGAGGCGCGTGCCAAGCCGTTCGGCGAGCGCGGTCTTGCCGGCGCCGATCGGTCCTTCGATCGCGATGTAGCGGAACTGCAAAACGCGCCCGATGATATCATCCCAGTTCCTGAGGGTTCCCATGGACGACGATCACGCCGCCACCGAGACGCAGAGACCACAGAGGGACACGGAGAGCAATGGGCCACGGAGTCACCGAGTCACGGAGGAGAAGGTTCTCGGTGTCTCCGTGACTCTGTGGCTACATTCCTCTGTGTCCTTTGTGTCCTCTGTGCCTCCGTGGCTACGTAAGCACGCGTTGATCGCGCTGGCGCTCGCCGCCTCTGCCTGCGCGAGTGCGCCGCCGGCGCCGCCGCCGGCCCCGCCCGCGCCGTCCTTCGAGCAGAAAATGGCGTCGATCCTGCGCCTCGAGGATCAACGCGTGCTGCGCGATCCCGTGCCGACCTTTGCGCCGCCGGTGTCTCTTGCGGTACGCGGTGGGCAGGCGCCCCTCGTTGCGCCCCCGCCGGCTCCTCCCGATCTTGTGCGACTGCTGTCCGACGATGAGGCGCGCGTGCGGCGGCGGGCCGCGCTGGCGGTCGGCCACGTGGGACTGCGTGACGGCGTGCAGCCTCTTCTGGGCGTGCTCGCCGACTCCGATCCGGAGGTCCGGCAGATGGCCGCCTTCGCGCTCGGCCTGATCGGCGACAAGAGCGCGCGGGGCCCGCTCGTCGCCGCGCTCGCCGATCCGTCGTCGCTCGTGCAGGGGAGCGCTGCGGAGGCGCTCGGGCTCATCGGCGATCCGGCCGCCGCCGAGCCGATTGGGCGCATGGTCGCGCGGATCGTCCAGTCGGGCGCCGTGCGGCAGCCGCCAGGCGAAGACGAGGACGCGCGGCGCGATACGCCGGCGTCTGCGTTTCGACTTGGAATGTACGCCCTCGTGCGGCTCAAAAGCTACGACCAACTGGCCCTTGCCGTCCTCGATCTCTCGGGCCAACCGCGCGTCCGGTGGTGGCCGGTCGCGTTTGCATTGCAGCGCCTCGAGGACAAGCGCGCGCTGAACGCGCTCGTTGCGCTCGCCAGGGAGGCGCAGCCCTACACGCGCGCGTTTGCCGTCAAGGGGCTCGGCGCTCTGAAAGACCGCGCGGCGCTGCCGGTCCTCCTGCCGCTTCTGACGAGTGGCGACCGCGCCGTCGTCATCGAAACGATTCGCGCGCTCGGGCGGATCGGCGACGGATCGGCCGCCGCCCCGCTGCTGAAGATCGTGACGGCCCCCGAGACGGAACCGCACGTGCGCTTCGAAGCGGTCGCCGTGCTCGGCGACCTTCATGCGCCGGGCGTCATCGACCCGTTGCTCGACTTGCTCTCGGACCCCAATCCATCGATCCGCGCCGCGGCGCTGCGCTCGACCGCCGCGTTCGATCCGGAGGGATTCGTGACCGTGCTGTCCGGTCTCGAACCGGACCCGAACTGGAGCGTGCGCGCGGCGCTCGCCTCGGTGCTCGGCACGTTGACGCCCGAGATCGGCCTCCCTCGGTTGACCACGATGTTGGCCGACGCCGATCAGCGCGTCATCCCCGAGATGCTGGCGTCGTTGGTGAAGCTCCGCGCGCCCAACGCCGCCACGGTCGTCCTCGATCGGCTGAAAGCCGACGACCCGGTGGTACGCGCGGCCGCAGCGAAGGGGATAGGCGAACTGAAGCCCACAAGCGGTCCGCAAGCGCTCGCCGATGCGTATCGGTTCGGCCTGCGCGATCCAACCTCCGTCGCGCGCGCGGCGGCGCTTGCCGCCTCGATCAAATACGGCGCCGCGGCGGCGACCCCGATTTTGAAGGAAGCGCTCACGGACAAAGACTGGGCGGTCCGCGTGCAGGCGGCGGCGCTGTTGAAACAGCTCGACCCCGCGAGCGACGTGGACGCGCAGATTCGGCCCGCGCCGAGGCAGTTGCCGGCCGACACGTATCTCGCCCCGCGCCTGACGAACCCGCCGGTGTCGACGCAGGTGTACATCGACACCGACCGCGGCACGATCCAGATCGAGATGGCGGTACTTGACGCGCCGCTCACGGTCGAGAATTTCATCACGCTGGCGCGCAAAGGGTTTTTCAACGGCCTCACCATCCACCGGGTCGTCCCCGACTTTGTCGTGCAGGGAGGCGATCCGCGCGGCGACGGTGAGGGGGGGCCTGGCTACACGATTCGCGACGAGCTGAACGAGCGCCCGTATCTTCGCGGCGTCGTCGGCATGGCGCTCGATGGGGCCGACACCGGCGGCAGCCAGTTCTTCATCACGCACTCGCCGCAGCCGCACCTCGATGCGAAGTACACGGTCTTCGGGCGGGTCGTCGCCGGCATGGACGTCGTCGACAAGATCGAGCAGGGGGACGTGATTCGCCG
>JAHFUJ010000095.1:0-4465 GCA_023265105.1 Acidobacteriota bacterium | reverse complement strand
GTCCGAGTCTGGGATGGGCAGGAGATGATTGAAGGCAGGGATTAGCGATTGAAGATCAGGAGTTAGGAATTACGAGTTAGGAATTGAGGGGCGCGCGCGTAACCGGCGTACATTGAAAAAGGGGCGACGGCCGCCCCCTTTTTTTGGCGGGCGAGGTCAGCTTACCGTTTCTTGCCGGCCTTCTTCTTCCCGCCCTTGGCTTTCTTCGCCATTGTCTGTCATCCCCCCCTTCATCTGGGTTTGGCTTGCGAGAACGCTCGCGTCACCGCTTCAGTGGCTGCCGCCTGGCACGCTCACCCGGCGCTGGCGCTCTTCGCGTCGCGGCACCTTCCGCTAAATTTCGGAAGGGCGAGGTCAAGAGTCCGTCAACCTCACTAGGGGTAGCTTCAGTTGGCCACCCTCATACCAGATGTAGATTATGGGTGAGACCGCGCGATGTCAAGCACAAATGTGCAGAAAAAGTCAAAAACTTTCACGGCGTTGAAAGTCGTTTGAGCGCGCGCGTCGCTTGATCGCGCGCGCGCGGGTCGCCGCCGATCATTTGCGCGGCGTCGCGATACATCGCGATGGCGCGCGCGCGGTCGCCGGCCTCTTCGAGCCGCTGCGCGTAGTCGACATACGCGTTGGCGAGGACGATGGCGGGCGCCATCGGGCGCGCCGCCATCACCTGTTCGAGCTGATCGCGCGCGCCGGCGCGATCGCCGCCCGCCTCGAGCGCGCGCGCGTAGCGGTAGCGCGCGACCCCGTCGCCGGGGGCGAGCATCACCGCGCGCGCCAAGAGCCGCTCGGCGTCCTTCCGAGCGCCGCGATCGAGCGCGCGCCATCCCTCGAGCGACAGCCGGTAGGCGTCGGCGCGTTGGGTGTCCGGCTTCTGCCGCAGGCCGGCGCGGGCGTGCTCGCGAATCTGCAGAGGGTCGTCGGTGGGCGCGAGCGTCACCGCGGCGGTGTAGGCGGCGACGGCGAGGTCGCGCTCGCCAAGCCGGTCGTACGCGGCGCCCAGCTGCAGCTCGGCCCGGGCGCGCGCGCCGGGGGGTGCGACCGGCCTGAGCCCGATCACCATCAGCAGCTCGTCAATCGCACGGTCGGTTTCGTACATCGCGTCGAGTTGGGAGGCGAACCCCAACCGCGCGCGCACGTCGGCCGCGGGGGCCCCGTAGACGCGGCCGTCAAGCGCGCGCGCGCGGAGCGCCTGCCATGCTGCGGCGCTTGCCGGGTGATCGTGGAAGTAGTCGTTCTCGACTTCTGCGATGCGCTGAAGAAAGAGCGGATTCGATCGGTAACGTGCCTCGAGCGACTCGAGCAGATCGAGCCCCTGCCGCGGCTTCCGCTCGTACCACAAGTACAACAGGTGCAACTGATAGTCGGCCTCGCCTGCAAGCAACTCGCCGTGCTCGCGCGCCTGAAGCATCTCCTTGAGCCCCTGCACGCGGTCGCCGCCGGGCAACAACAGCAGCCACCGCAGCAGCTTCGCCGCCGCCGGCACCACATCGGCGTAGTAGTGGTACAGGCCGATGCCGAAATGCGCATCGTTCAGCGTGGGATCGAGCTGCAGCGCCCGCTCGAGCGCGGTCTTGATTTTGCCGCCCTCGCGGGCCGCGGCGAGCCGCTCGCCGCGGAGCACGCGCCACTGCACGAGCGGCGCATACGACCCCGCCAGATAGAACCACGCTTCGGCGCGCCCTGGCTCGCGTCTGGTCCACGCGTCGTTGGCCGCCACGGCGGCCGCCGCCAGATCGCTGAAGCGGGAGTCGAGCAGACGGCTTTCAGGATTGATGAGGATTTGCCACCAGAGCGAGACCACGCCGAGCGCCTGGCAGGCCCCTTCGGGCGCTGGCGGGCAGGTCTGCTTCAACTGTCGGTCGACGCGATCGAATTGTGCGTCGAGAATGGCGTCGTAGATGGCGGCGAGCCGAGCGCCTTCGGTGAGCGCCGCCTCGGTGGGTACCGCCATGAGGACAACCAGAGCAATCGCGCAAGCGCCCACGGCCTGCGCCGCGTGGACGACCGTGTGCACCCCTCGCGGGGCTCGGCAGGCCCTCACATGCTGGTCCTGAGCAGCTGTTTTTCCGCGTGTCGTTCGAGGGCCAGCGCGATCAGCCGATCGAGCAACCGGGGATAGGTGAGCCCGCTCGCGGCCCACAGCTTCGAGTACATGCTGATTGTGGTGAACCCCGGAATCGTGTTCGCCTCGTTCAGGTACAGGACACCGCTATCGCCGGCGAGTAGAAAATCGACGCGCGCCATCCCGGCCCCGTCAATCGCCTTGAAGGCGGCGAGGGCCAACCTTCGCACGTCCTCGTGCTGGGCGTCGGTGAGCGGCGCCGGGATCAGGAGCGTGGAGCGCTCGTCGAGGTATTTCGCTTCGTAATCGTAGAACTCGCGCGAGGGGACAATCTCGCCCGGCACCGAGGCTTCGGGATCGTCGTTGCCGAGCACGGCACATTCAATCTCGCGCGCGCGCGGCACGGCGGCTTCGACGACGATCTTGCGGTCGAACTCGGCGGCCAGCGCGATCGCGTCCCGCAACTCGGCGGCGTGCTTGGCTTTCGAGATGCCGACGCTCGATCCGAGGTTGGCCGGCTTCACGAACACCGGAAACCCGAGCCGGTTGACAATCGCGTGCAGCACGCCGCGCGCGTCGCGCTGCCAATCGCGCTTGAGCACGACTTCGTAATCGCAAATCGGCAGTCCACGCGCCGCGAACACGAGCTTCATCACCGCCTTGTCCATCCCGACGGCCGAGGCGAGGACGCCCGCGCCGACGTACGGCACGTTGGCGAGCTCGAGCAGACCCTGTACGGTGCCGTCCTCGCCGTAGGGACCGTGCAGTACCGGAAAGACGACGTCGAGCGCGAGACCGGAGACCACCTCGCGGTGGCGGTTGGTCCGGTCGATGGTGAGGAGCGTGTCGACGCCGGGATGAGCGACCAGGTGCGCTTCCCGTCCGGCGTCGGCCGGCTGCGTCCTTGCCGCCTCGATCACATCGGCCGCCGACAGCAGCGCCGGCGGGCGCTCGGCGAGCGTCCAACGGCCGTCTTTCTCGATGCGGATGGCAATCGGCTCGTACCGCTGGGCATCCAGGTTTTGAAACACCGCCGCCGCCGAGGCGATCGATACCTCGTGCTCGCCGGAACGGCCGCCGTAAATCACGCCGACACGAAGTTTTTTCACTATTGACCCGAAAAAGCGCTACCAGACGCAAAATGCACTACCACGGAGGCCACGGAGACAAACGGAGGTCACGGGCAAAATCTGTACAACGGACGAAACCTGTACAAACGACCGTGTTCTCCGTTAGTTTCCGTGTCCTCCGTGGTAGCGCCTTTGTAGAGCCTTTGCGATTGTAAACTGATACGTTGTCTTGATGTCAGACTCCCAGTTCTGTTTCCGCGTCACCCACACCGACGGCCGCGCGCGCTGCGGCGTGATGTGCACTCCGCATGGAAGTGTAGAGACGCCCGCGTTCATGCCCGTCGGCACGCAAGGCGCGGTGAAGGGGGTCACCAATCGCGATCTCGAAGCGCTCGGCGCCGAGATCCTGCTCAGCAACACCTATCATCTTTATCTGCGGCCCGGCGACGACCTGATCGCGCGGCGCGGCGGCCTGCACCGCTTTATCGGCTGGTCGCGCCCGATTCTGACCGACAGCGGCGGCTATCAAGTGTTCAGCCTCGCCGCTCGCCGCACGATCGATGAAGAGGGGGCGCACTTCGCGTCGCATCTCGATGGATCGGCGCATGTGTTGACACCGGAGAAGGCCGTCGACATCCAGTCGCGGCTGGGGTCGGACGTGGCGATGGTCCTCGACGAGTGCCTCGCACATCCGGTTGACGCCGCGGTGGCACGCGCGTCGATGGAACGGACGCTGCGATGGGCCACAAGGGCCCGCCGACGTTTTCTCGAGCTGGCCGATGGCGCGGTCGACGGCGTGAGCGTCGTCAACAAGGGGCAGGCGCAATTCGGGATCGTGCAGGGCGGCGTGTCTCCCGAGCTCAGAGAAGAAAGTACGCGCCAAACCGTCGCCCTCGGCTTCGAGGCGTACGCGATTGGCGGGCTCGGCGTCGGCGAGCCGACCGACGTCATGTACGACATCGTGTCCCGCACGACACCATGGTTGCCGGCGGACCGACCCCGCTATCTGATGGGAGCGGGGACGCCGGAAAACCTGATCGAGTCGGTCGCCCTCGGCATCGATCTGTTCGACTGCGTCCTCCCGACCAGAAACGGCCGGAACGGACAGCTCTTTACGAGCGAGGGGCGCATCAATATTGCGAATGCACGGTACGCCGAGGACGATGGCCCGGCCGACCCGGAGTGCGGCTGCTACACCTGCTGCTCCTTTTCGCGGGCCTATCTGCGGCACCTCTTCATGGCGAAAGAATTGAACGCGGCGACCCTTAACACGTTGCATAACCTGCACTTTTACCTTGACACGATGCGTCGGATTAGGGACGCTATAATGCTT
>JAHFUJ010000406.1 GCA_023265105.1 Acidobacteriota bacterium | reverse complement strand
CGACAAACATTTGATCATAATCGGCGCTCGACAGGGCCGTCAACACTCCACACGCGATCGAAAAGCGGCCGTGCCCCTTTTCGAAGGGGTCGCGCGAAAGAGGGGTACGGCCCCTTTTCGCGACTCTGGCGTCGTGCGTCAGGTTGAAACCGCTGGGTTTTAGATTTAGAACACGCAGCCGATGAGCGGATAGCCCCAGAACAGACCGAGCGCGGTCGAGATGCAGCCGACGGCGAGTAATATGGCGCGCGCGACGACGCGACGGCTCCCCAGCCGTGCGAGCGGCCAGCCGAAAAGACCGGATAGTACGGCCATGCCCACGATCGATCCGATGCCGAACAGCGCGAGGTAGGTGAGCCGCGCTGCGGTCGACGGGAGCGTGGCCACGACGACCGCCGTCAGCGCGCCACTTCCCGCCAAGCCGTGCACGGCGCCCACGAGCAACGGCCGCCGCGCACGGGTCCAGCTGCCAACGTGACGAGGTGCCGACGCGCCAGGGTGGACGTGAACGTGCGCCGGACCCGCCGAACCTTGGCGGGCGGCCTGACAAATCGCGCGCAAACCGAACCCGACCAGCAAGAGCACCACGCAGAGCTCGAACACGTCCGACGCGAAGGTCGGCATTTCGGCGCGCAACACCACCAGCACGGCGCCAGCCGCCATCAGCGTCAGCGTATGCCCCATTCCCCAGCACGCGCCGAGCCACGCGGCCTTCCCGCTGCTCCGCTCGCCCGTCAGAAGCGTCGATACGGCCGCAAGATGATCCGGCTCGAGCGCGTGCCGTACGCCGAGCAGCGAGCCGAGGCTGAAACTGGTGCCGAGTTCGAACCCCGGAATCATGGATGTCGCGTCACGACGGTTGGCGAAGTTCGACGGGCTTCCCGTGGGGGGTGTGTCGGTAGGCGTCGGCCCAAGCCTCCTTGCGCGCGACGAGTGCCTCGCGATCGGCCAAGCCCTTGACCGCCACGAGGCGCTCGAGCGCGGCCAGCCAATGGTCGTAGTAACGCGAGCCATCGTCGGGCTCGCCACGGCTCGCCCCGGCCTTGAGTTCGTCGGCGAGCGCGGCCGCCCATTCTTTCCACGTGAAGTGCCCCGCCTCGGAGAGTTTGACCGCGAGGGCGAACGCCTGGGCCTGCCACGGCTCGGCAAAGACCGGCCCGCCCTCGTCGCGCGGGAGGCGCGGCAGCGCCGCAAGGCGCTCGCTCTGCAATTTAGGATCAGGCGCGCTCAAGGTAGTCGTCCCACATGTCGATATACACGGAATCGCGCGGCGAGGCCTGCTCGCCCCACAGCTCGCGGGCGGCGAAGCGCACTGAATACAGATGCTGCGGCTTCTCGCCAAGGAAATGGGCGTTCGTGTCGGGAAAGACAAACACACCGCGGTCCTGAACGACGGCGCCGAGCTTTCCGCGCGCGTAACGCGGCAGGCGCGTGTGACCGGACGGATGGATGTTGCGAGCGCGCACGCGCTGGCCGACTTTGAAACGCGGACTTACCCGTGCGTCTCGGCGCGTAGAAGCACGCCTGACAATCATGGCAGGCACCATCTCGGCCGTAAGCTGCGGCGTGGTCTTCGTCGACCCAGGCGCCGGCGTGCCGCTCTGGATTTCTGCCTGCGTCGCAAAACCGGTCTTGAGGACCTGAATGGGAAGCCGCGCAACCCATCTCTCGTAATAACTCATTCGCAGGTATTCCGCTGGGGGGAGCAGCTCGAGTTCGTGCCGGCCGGCGTCGATATTCCACTTGCCCCCGCCAGCCCTCAAGACGCGCGTCAGTGCATACACCCGCCCTTCCCAATCAGAATGGAAGACCGGCTCGTTCTCCTCGTAAACGATGGGACCCATGCCTTGCATGCCGCCCATGTCATGGACGCCATTCATGCGCGCGCTCCTTCCCGCGCTAGCGTGACCTTCTTGACGCCGACCATCGAGTCGCGCGTGACCAGCGCGGCGAGCGCTTCTTCACTCATGTTCTCGCTGCCGGCCGGGCGCTCCGGCAGCACCAGGTAGCGGATCTCCGCAGTGCTGTCCCAGACGCGTACCTCGACATCTCCGTCCAACTCGAGCCCGAACTCGCGCAGCACGCCGCGGGGATCGATCACGGCGCGCGAACGATAGGGCGCCGATTTGTACCAGACCGGCGGCAAGCCGAGGACCGGCCAGGGATAACAGGAGCAGAGCGTGCAGACCACGAGGTTGTGAACCTTCGGCGCGTTCTCGAGGACCACCATGTCCTCGCCCTGACCGCCAGCATAGCCAAGCTCCGCGATCGCGGCGGTGGGATCGGCCAGCAGGCGCTTCTTGTACGCCGGATCGACCCAGGCGCGTGCGACCACCCGCGCGCCGTTTCGCGGGCCGATCTTGGTCTCGTAGGTGTCGACCACCGCGTCGAGCGCAGCTCGATCGACCAGCCCCTTTTCGACGAGCAGCGATTCGAGTGCCTTGACCCGCAGGGTCAGATCCGAGGGAACCGCCTGGTGGTCGTGACCGTGGTCTTGGTCTTGGGCGTGGGCAAGATCGGGGGTCGTCGCCGCCGCCCCCGCGGCCGTCACAGCAGCCTTCAAAAAACCGCGTCGGGTGGGGTCCATCGGATACTCCTTTCCCGGTCCGCTCGGAAGATCTTAGATCACATCCTCAAATCCTTACATCCTCAAATCCTTACATCCTTAAATTCTCGCTACACGTTTATCACCTGCACCAACTCTTTGACCGCCGCCGCCGACTTCTTGAACGCCGCATCCTCCTCGGCCGTCAACTTGATCTCGATGATCTTCTCGAGCCCGTGGGCACCGAGTTTGCACGGCACGCCGACGAACACATCGCGGACGCCGTATTCGCCCTGCAGGAACACCGAGCACGGCAGGATCTTCTTCTTGTCGAGCAGGATGGCTTCCAGCATCTCGACGACTGCCGCACCGGGGGCGTACCACGCGCTCGTGCCGACCAGTTGCGTGATCTCCGCCCCGCCGCCGGCCGTCCGCGCGACAATGCGATCGATGGTCGCCTTGTCCATCAAGTCAGTAATCGGAATCCCGGCGACGGTCGAGTAGCGCGGCAGCGGCACCATCGTGTCGCCATGTCCGCCGAGCACGAACGCATGGACGTTCTCGACCGACACGTTCAGCTCTTTGGCGATGAAACTGCGCATGCGCGCGGAGTCGAGCACGCCGGCCATCCCGATGACGCGCTCGCGCGGGAACTTGCTCAGCTTGTAGATGGCCTGGGCCATGGCGTCGAGCGGGTTCGCCACCGGGACGATAATGCAGTTGGGCGAGTACTTGACGACCTGCTCGGTCACCTGTTGCATGATCTTGAAGTTCACGTTCAGCAGATCGTCGCGGCTCATCCCGGGCTTTCTCGGCACCCCCGACGTGATGACGACGATGTCCGAGCCGGCGCTCTCCCCGTAGTCGCCGGTGCCGATGACCCGCGCATCCGACCCATAGACCGGGCACGCCTCGAGCAGGTCGAGGGCAACGCCAGCCGCCTTCTGGTCGGCGATGTCGATGACGACGACGTCGGCGAGCTGCCTCTCCGCGACCCCGCGGGCCACGGTGGCGCCGACGTTGCCTGCGCCACCAACAACGGTCACTTTTCGGTTCAT
>JAHFUJ010000094.1 GCA_023265105.1 Acidobacteriota bacterium | reverse complement strand
CGGATGATCCATGAATTGTCCCGCCGCGCCGTCGCCAAGTTCCAGGCGGTCAACTGCGCCGCGCTCCCCGACACGCTGTTCGAGTCGGAGATCTTCGGCTACGAAAAAGGCGCGTTCACCGGCGCGCACGATCGCAAACCCGGGCGGCTGGAGCTGGCGAACGAGGGCACGCTGTTTCTCGACGAAATCGCCGACACCTCGCTCATCGCGCAGGCCAAGCTCCTGCGGGTGCTCGAGGAGCGGCGGTTCGAGCGGCTCGGGGGCAACAAGTCCATCTCGGTCGACTTTCGCCTGATCTCGGCCACCAACCGCCCGCTCGAGCAGTTCGTCCGCGACGGCCGCTTCCGCGAAGATCTCTATTACCGCGTCAACGCGTTCGCCATTCGCCTGCCGTCGCTTCGCGAGCGCCAGGTCGACATCCCGGTGCTCGCCCAGCGGTTCCTCGCGCGGTACTGCGCCGCGCAGGGGCTGCCGCTCGACAGCAAAGCGTTCTCGCGCGAAGCGCTCGACCTGCTCGGGACGTACCCGTGGCCCGGCAACATCCGCGAGCTCGAAAGCACCGTCTCGCGCGCCGCGCTCTCCGCGCCCGGACGCGCCATCCGCGCCGCCGATATCGAGTTCCTCCATGCGACGACCCCGGCGCTGCAACAGACCGGCGACCGCCTCCCCTCGCTGGCCGAGGCCGAACGTGCGCACATCGTCCGCGTCCTCGAGGCCGTGCAGTGGAACAAGAAGGAAGCGGCGCGGGTCCTGGACATCAGCCGTGGCACGCTCTACCGCAAGATTCTGGAGTATCAACTCGAGCCCGAGGCCCGTCCGGCGGGCCGCCGCGGCGGATGATTTTTTCGCTTACTTATTCATGCCGACTTGGCGTATCATCGATCCTCGCTCGGCTCCCCCAGCCGCAGCAGTCCCTCACGCGCGCCATCAACCAGTCAGGGGTAGGTAATGAGTGACCTTCCCGTTGCGGCACGGCTGTACGTGTCAGCCGTCCTTGCCGCTGGCGCCGTCGTGTTCGCCCTGTTCTTGCCGCGCACGATCGCCGATCCGATCCTGTTCGCCGCCCTCCTCTTCCTGTCTTCGC
Organism: Acidobacteriota bacterium; assembly: GCA_023265105.1. GTDB lineage: Bacteria > Acidobacteriota > Vicinamibacteria > Vicinamibacterales > CAVVIG01 > JAHFUJ01. Next base: position 13,858 of record JAHFUJ010000094.1, on the reverse strand, counting down.
TCGCGTCGGCGTTGAAGGTGAACCTGCCGCTCACCACGAGCGGATCGACGATGTCGGTGTCGTACGCGGTGGATTTCGCGGCGCTGCTGCTCCTCGGGGCCGACCAGACGATGATTGTGGCGGCCGCCAGCGCGTGGAGCCAGTGCACGTTCCGCACGCAGAGCCGCGCCGCCCCGTATCGGACGCTGTTCAGCATGGCGGCGCTGGTGCTGACGGTGAAGGCCGCCGGGCTCGTGTACGTGTGGCTCGGCGGCGCGCCGCCCTCCGCCCCCTTCTCGTTGACGACGGTGCCCAAGCCGCTTGTCGGCGCGGCGACCGCCTATTTCGCCTGCAACACCGCGCTCATCGCGACGGCGATCGGCTTGTCGTCCAAGCAGGCGATTCCGCGTGTCTGGAACGAGAATTTTCTGTGGAGTGCGCCGAGCTACTTCGTCGGGGCCGGCGCCGCCGCGATGGCCGCGTCGGTCGTCGATCGGGGCGGGTACTGGATGGCGTCGCTGGTCGCCGCGCCGCTCTATCTCACCTACCGCACGTACAAGGTGTACCTCGGACGCGTCCAGGATCAGCAGCGGCACGTCCAGCAGGTCTCGGACCTGCATCTGGCGACCATCGAAGCGCTCGCGCTTGCGATCGACGCCAAGGATCAGACGGCGCAGACCCACATCCGCCGAGTGCAGGTGTACGCGGCCGGCCTGGCGCGGGCGCTCGGGATGTCCGACAACGACATTCAGGGCGTGAAGACGGCGGCGCTGCTGCACGACATCGGCAAGCTCGCCGTGCCCGAGCACATTCTGTCGAAGCCGGGCCCGCTGACGCAGGAAGAGTTCCAGAAGATCCGCATTCACCCGCAGATCGGCGCCGAAATCATCAGCGCGGTGCCGTTCCCCTATCCCGTGTCGCCGCTCATCCTCAGCCACCACGAACGGTGGGACGGCAAGGGCTATCCGGTGGGACTCAAGGGCGACGACATCCCGCTCGGCGCACGGATTCTGTCGGCGGTCGACTACTTCGACGCGCTGATGTCGGAGCGGCCGTACCACAAGGCGATGAGCTTCGACGCCGCCATGAGCCTGCTGCAGCAGGAAAGCGGCAAGGCCCTCGACCCGCGCGTCGTCGAGACCTTCATCGACATGTATCCCGCGCTCGCGGCCGAAGCCGAGGCGAGCCAGACGGAGCCGGCGCGTAAGCTGACACGGGCGGTCGAATCGGCGCCGTCCGTGCAACCCGCCGTCGGGCTCGTCACCGAATCGACGGGCCGGACCACCGTGTTCCAGGACATCGCGCTCGCTCACCGCGAGATTTACGCGCTGTACGAAATCGCCCAGGCCATGGGCAGCAGCCTCGGCGTCGCCGACACGATGGCGCTCATCTCGACGAAGTTGAGCAACATCGTGCCGTTTTCGTGCTGCGCGCTGTTCCTCTACGTCGAAGAAACCGAGACGCTGCGGTGCCGGTTCGCGACCGGCGTCGAGTCGGAGCTGATCCAGCAGCTGACCATCAGGAACGGCCACGGGCTGTCAGGATGGGTCGCGCGGAATCGCCGGCCGCTCGTCAACGCGCGGCCGAGCGCCGATCTGGAGGCGGCGGGCGCTCCCGCGCAAACCTCGCTTCAATCGGCGCTCGTCTGCCCGCTCGTGTTCAACGAGCGGTTCATCGGCACGATCTCGGTCTACCACACCGACCACTCGGTCTACACCGACGATCACCGGCGGCTGCTCGATCGCATCTCGGAGCAGGCCGCGGCGGTCATCTACAACTCCATCGTCTTCGAGCAAACGCAAGAGGACTCGTTGACCGATCCGCTGACGGGGCTGCCCAATACGCGGTTCATGTTCATGCACTTGACGCGCGAGCTGGCGCGCGCCGATCGTCTCAAGTCCGAGGTATCGCTGCTCGTGATGGATCTCGACCACTTCAAAGACATCAACGACACCTTCGGTCATCACGTCGGCGACCGCGCGCTGCGCGAAGTGGCGGGCGTGCTGCGCGCAGGCATCCGGCCCTACGATATCTGCGTCCGCTACGCGGGCGACGAGTTCATCGTCGTGCTCTCGGGCTGCGGCGCCGACGAAGCGGAGCGCAAGCGGCTGGAACTCCAGCGGGCGGTCGACGCCCTGCAGTTCGATCCGCGGCCCGGCAAGCTGCTGCCCCTGGCGCTCAGCATCGGCGCGGCCATCTTCCCTCACGACGGCGACTCGTACGAAACGCTGCTCGCGACCGCCGACAGCCGCATGTATCGCGACAAGGCGCGCCGGAAGCGGCAGGCCTCAGGGCACGCGCCGCACGGCGAATCGCGCTCGACGACGGGCGTGTCGGAGATCGATCTACGGCGGGCCGCGACGGGAGTCCTGTGAAATTGCTCTGGCGTGGCGTCCGGCTTTAAGAGCGTGCGAAAAAATGCGACGTCTTACCGCAGAGCACGCAGAGTTCGCCGAGAATCCTTAGAATTTTCTTCTCCGCGGTCTCGGCAGTTAAGCGGTTTCTTCACAGGCTCTTTGGCCGGACCTCAGCGGTCTCGGTCGCGGTCGGGCTGAAGCCAGTCGGGCTGTGGACCCACGAGTCCGGCCCAGAGCAACGCGGCGCCGGTCGCGCCGAGAATCAGACTCAGGCCATCGACCCACCAGGCTCCAGAACGCCCGCTGACCTCGAGCCACGCCGCGGGCGCCGCAAGCGCCAGGCCGACGACAATCGCAAGCACGCGCCGGCGAACGAGCCTGACGAGCGCGCCCCGCGCGCGAGGGATCAACGTCACGTTTTCTCCTAAAGGCTCCGCTGGTTGTACGTGGCGTCCGGCTTTAGCCGGACCAAAAGAGGTCCGCCTGAAGGCGGACACCACGTACTACGAATTAAATGCCGCCGCTGACGCTGAACCCGGCGTCGACCATGACGATCTCGCCGGTGATGGCGCGCGACCCGGCGCCCAGCAGGAAGACCGCGGTATCGGCCACCTCGCCGAGCTCGACGTTGCGTCGAAGCGGTGCGCGGTCGCGATAGATCTGCAGGATGTTCGAAAACCCGGCGATGCCCATGGCGGCGAGCGTCTTGATCGGCCCGGCGGAAATCGCGTTGACGCGGATGTTCCGCGGGCCGAGGTCGCTCGCCAGGTAGCGCACCGACGCTTCGAGCGCCGCCTTGGCGACGCCCATGACGTTGTAATTGGTGAACACGCGCTGGCTGCCGAGATACGTGAGGGTCAGGACGCTGCCGCCGCCACGCCGTTCCATGAGGGGAACGACGGCGCGCGTCAGCGCGACAAGCGAGTACGCGCTGACGTCGAGCGCGATGCGAAATCCCTCGCGCGAGGTCTGCACGAAGGGACTGGACAGCTCGGCTGGCGGCGCGAACGCGGCGCCGTGCACGAGAAAGTCGAGCCCGCCGAACTCGCGATCGATCGACGCGGCCAGATCGGCGATTTGCTGATCGCTCGTCACGTCGCACGGCACGACCAGCGGCTGCTCGAGTTTTGCCGCGAGCTCGCGGACGTTCTCTTCGAGCCGCTCGCTTTGGTACGTCAACGCGAGACGCGCGCCCGCGGCGGCGGCCGCCTGGGCGATCGCCCACGAGATCGATCGTTTGTTGGCGACGCCGACGACGAGACCGTACTTATTGGAAAGCATGGGAGGTCAAAAGGCAAAAGGTAAAAGGTAAAAGGTAGAAGGTAGAAGGTAAAAGCGAAAGGCAAAAGGCAAAAGGCAAAAGGTAAAAGGCAAAAGGCGAAGCTAAAGGTGGAAGTGGGGGTTAACTTTTTCCTCTTTCCTTCTCCCTTCTTACTTCTCACTTCTCACTTCGAGCGCTTCCGGCCCCGGTCGTGGTGCCGGGCGAGGCGGGAGGTCATGGGGCCGTGGGGCGGGCGTCCGCCCCCGTGACGCGGCATGCCGCCGTGCGGCGATCCGCCGCCCGTGTTCCCCGTCGATCGATTGGTCTGGAACTGCTGGCCGCCACGTGCGTGCCGCGGACGGAACCGGTTTTGTCGTCCGCCCGGCTGCCGAATGGTGAACTCGGGCGCCGGACGCATCGGCGGCGGCTGGCCCTGGGGCCGCGGCAACGATGCGCGAATCAGCGGCCGGTGGACGGGACCTTCTTCGCGTTCGTCCTCCTCGCGCCCGCCTTCATCGGGTTCAGCGGCCGGCGCGTCAGTTTCGGGCTCGGGTGCGTGGTCGATCGCGACTCTTCGGTCTTCAACCGTCGCCGCTGCAATCGGCTCGTCGATCGATCCGTTCGATTCCTCCGACGCCGTTGCGGTCTCCGCCGGCTCCACGGCGTGCGGCTGGTCGTGTGCGATCCTCTTGGGGCCGCCGGCGAGGACCTGCGAATAGAGCGCCGCCGGCGTGCCCGGCTTGCGCCGCTGTCGAGGCACTTTCGCGTGCTTGTATTCGTGCTCCGTGTCGCAGGTCGTGCAGCGCGTCTGTTTCACGTCGGGGCCGATCATGGCGACGACGGCGTGGTTGGTGAGGCGGCGTTCCCGCGGACAGTAATCGTCCAGAATGTCACCAAGGCGAAGCTGGCGCTGCTGCATCAAAATCTCCCGAAGGGTCCGCTGGCGGGGAAAGGATGTGCGAAAGGTGGTCAATACTAGCAGAGCTGGTTTCGGTGTGGCAATAGCGCGGAATTGTCACCCCGCGGCGCCCGCCAGCCACTGCCGGACCTCCCCCAAGGCGGCTGCCACTGCTCGCGGCGAGGTTGATTGCGGCGTCCGCTTCGCGCCGACTGACATGCGGGCGGTCACGCGGCCGGCCACGTCGGCATCGAACAGCGTGCTCGCGGCACGCCATTCGTCGAGCGACAACGATCCGAACTCCCGGCCCTCGGCGACAAGCTTCCGCACCAGCCCGCCGACAATTTCGTGGGCGCGACGAAACGGCAGCCCGCGGCCGACCAGGTAGTCGGCGACATCGGTCGCCAGCAACAAGCCCGACGCCGCCGATTCGGTCCGATCGCGATTGAGCGTGAGGCCGTCGACGACGGCACGGACCGCCGCCAGGCACGCCGCGAGCGTGTCGTCGGCGTCAAAGACGGCCTGCTTGTCTTCCTGCAGGTCCTTGTTGTACCCGCTCGGCAGCCCCTTCATCGTCGTCAGGAGCGCCAGGAGGTGGCCGATGGCGCGCCCCGATTTGCCGCGCACCAGCTCCAGCGGATCGGGATTCTTCTTCTGCGGCATCATGCTGCTGCCGGTGCTGAGTGCGTCGGACAGCTCGAAAAACCGATGCTCGTCGCCGCACAGGATGATGAGGTCCTCGGCCAGCCGACTCAGATGCACCATCGTCATGGCGCAGGCGTAAAGAAAGGACGCCGCGAAGTCGCGATCCGAGGAGGCGTCGATGCTGTTGGCGACGACGCGCGCAAAGCCGAGATGGCGCGCGAGCGCCTCCACGTCAATCGGATAACTCGTGCCGGCGACCGCGCCCGAGCCGAGCGGCAGCGCGTCGGCCTCGGCGCGGGCCGCCGCCAGGCGCTCGTAATCCCGCCGCAGCGGCGCCACGTGCGCGAGGAAAAAGTGCGCGACGAGCACGGGTTGGGCCGGCCGGAAGTGGGTAAACGCCGGCATCAGCGCGTCGCCGGCCGAGGAGGCCTGCGCGGCCAGCGCCGCGGCCGCCTGCGCGACGCCGCGCTGCAACGACACACTCCGTCGCATCAAATACAGCCGCAGATCGAGGGAGACCTGCTCGTTGCGCGAGCGCCCCGTGTGCAGCCGCCGTCCGGCGTCGCCCAGCCGCTCGACGAGCAGCCGTTCGACGAAGCTGTGCACGTCTTCGTCGGGGCCGTCGACGAAGCCGGGATCGGATCGGCCGCGCGCGAGGATGTCGGTGAGCGTCTGTTCAATCTGACGAGCGTCGTCCGGCGAGAGCACCCCGGCGGCCGCCAGCGCGCGCGTCCAGGCGACGCTGCCCGTCACATCGTCTTCGAAGAGGCGGCGATCGAATCGGAACGACGAGCCGAACTCGAGCGCGGCGCCATCGGGCGCCGTGTCGAAACGGCCCGACCACAGCGTCGTCATCAGGCTTTCACGCCACCCACACTGACGGCTGGCGACTGACGAGGGGCGGCTTTGGGCGCTTTCTGCGCGGCAATCTCGACCGGCAGGCCCCAGATCTTGATGAAGCCGACGGCGGCCGTGTGGTCGAAGAGATCGCCGGCGTCGTAAGTGGCCAGCGCATGCTCGTACAACGCGAAGGGCGACTTTCGGCCGACTATGTGCGAGTCGCCCTTGAACAGCTTCATGCGGATGACGCCGGTGACGCGCTCCTGGACCTTGTCGGTGAACGCGTCGATCGCTTCGCGCGTCGGCGTGAACCACAGGCCGTTGTAGACGATGTCCGCGTACTTGAGGCTCATGTCGCGGCACAGCCGATCCATGTCTTTGGTCGTGACGAGCTTCTGCAGCTCCTTGTGCGCGGCGTGCAGGACAACGGCCGCCGGCGCCTCATAGATTTCGCGCGACTTGATCCCGACCAGCCGGTTTTCGACCATGTCGACTCTGCCCACGCCGTGCGCGCCGGCGATCGTGCCGAGGCTGGCGATGAGATCGACGAGCGGCATGGCGACGCCGTTGATGGCGATCGGCACGCCGCGCTCGAAGGAAATCTCCACGTACGCGGGCTCGTCGGGGCAGTCGGCCGGGGATCTGGTGAGGGTATAGATGTCCTCGGGCGGTTCGGTCCACGGATCCTCGAGCACGCCGCACTCGATCGAGCGGCCCCACAGGTTGGAATCGGTGCTGTACGGGCTCTCGATGGTAGCCGGCACGGGCACGCCGCGGGCTCGCGCGTACTCGATTTCCTGGGGGCGCGTCATGCCCCAGTCGCGGGCGGGGACGATGACCCTGATCTTGGGGTTGAGCGCTCGCGCGGTGACGTCGAGCCGCACCTGGTCGTTGCCTTTGCCGGTGCTCCCATGCGCGATGGCGGTCGCCTGCTCGATGTCGGCAATCTCGACCAGCTTTTGCGCGATGAGCGGCCGTCCGAGCGCGGTGGCCATCGGGTAGCGGTCTTCGTAAATCGCGTCGGCCTTCAGCGCGCGCAGGATGTAGTCGCGCGCGAACTCCTCCCGGACGTCCAGGACGTGCGCGCGGACGGCCCCGGTGGCCAGCGCGCGATCGCGCACCTCTTCCAGCTCCTTGCCCTGCCCGAGATCCAGCGTGACGGCGATGATTTCGGCGCCGTAGCGCTCCGCGAGCCACGGAATCGCGACCGACGTATCAAGCCCGCCCGAATAAGCCAACACAATCCGTTCCATCAGACTCTCCCTCTGCCTTTTGCGTTTGCCTTTTGCCTTCTAACTTCTGACTTTCAACTTTTGCCTTTTACCTTCACTCTACCGCCCTGCGTAGTGCTTCAGCCGCTTGACGAGCGCCGCCGCGCGCCGCGCGTCGCGCGCGATGACGAGAATCGTGTCATCGCCCGCGATGGTGCCGATCGCTTCGCTCATTTGCGCGCGATCGATCGCGATCGCCAGCGGTTGCGCCTGTCCGACGCCGGTTCTGACGACAACCAGCTGCTGCACGCGCTCGGCGCGCCGCAGAAATTCGGCGGCCGCGCGTTCGAGCGCCGTGCGCGCCGTCTCCGGGCTCGTCGTGTCGACGCCCGGCCGCTGGTAGGCGCCGTCGCCCGCGCGCTTGACGAGCCCGAGCTCCTTGATGTCGCGCGAGATGGTGGCCTGCGTCGCGTCGAAGCCACGCTGGTGCAGCCGGCGGCGAAGCCGGTCCTGGCTGTCCAGCGTTCCGCGGTCGACGAGTTCCAGAATCACCGCTTGGCGGCGCGCTTTCATCAGCTTCCGGAGGGCCCTGTCAGGATACATGATTTCACCCACCGGCATCAGCAATTATCCATCGATTATTGTTGATTGAAAAGGGGTCTGGGTGTATAAATATGCTTTCTGGTGCATACAGTCCTGCATCCGGTCTCGTCGCGATCCGGCGGGGCCGCCGCCCCCATCAGTCGCGTCGCCGTGGCCGGCGCCACCGGCTACACGGGCCAGGAGCTGCTCCGGCTGCTCGCGCGGCACCCTTCGGTGGTCCTCACCGCCGCCATGTCGTCCGGCACGACGGCGTCGGCGCGGCGGCTGCCGGCGCTCGCGCGCCTGTGGGACGGCGCCATCACGCCGCTGGCCGACGACACGCTCGCCCGCGAGGCCGACATCGTCTTCCTGGCGCTGCCGGAGTCGGCCGCCGCCGAGCTGGCGCCCACGCTGGTCGACGCCGGCGTCCGCGTCGTCGATTTGTCGGGCGCCTTTCGGATCCGCGACAACGGGGCGCGCGCGCGCTGGTATCCGGAAACCGGTCGTATGCCGGACGGCGTCGCCTACGGGCTCACCGAGCACGAGCGAAGCGCCGTCGCGGGCGCGCGACTCGTCGCCAATCCCGGCTGCTACCCCACGGCCACGCTGCTGGCGCTCTCGCCGCTCGTGGCCGCCGGCCTGCTCGCCGCCGGAGGCGACATCGTCGTCGACGCGAAGTCGGGCGTGTCGGGCGCGGGCAAGATGCCATCCGAGCGGACGCACTTCTCCGAGTGCCACGGCAGCCTGTCCGCGTACGGCGTCTTCAACCACCGCCACGGCGCGGAAATCGAGCAGGGAGTGGCCGCCGCGTCACCCTCGCCCCACGCGCTCACGTTCGTGCCCCACTTAGTGCCGCTCGATCGCGGCATTCTTGCGACCATCTACGTCCGCCTCGCGGCCGGCACAACCGAGGAGACGCTCGGGGAGGTGTTCGAGCGCGCCTACGCCGAGGCACCGTTCGTCCGCCTTGTGGGGGCGTCGCTGCCCGAGATCAAGCACGTCGCCCATACGAATTTCTGCGACATCGGCTGGCGCGTGGATCCGTCAGGCCGAGCCGTGCTCGTGTCGGTCATCGACAACCTGCTGAAAGGGGCGTCGGGCCAAGCCGTGCAGAACATGAATGTCATGTTGGGTGTCGACGAGCGCACGGGTTTGTTATGACCCTGCACGAGTCGACCGTGGGAGTTACGCTCGAGCGCACGGGTTTACTGTGACGCCGATCAACCACCAAGGACGTGGTGAACGTTTTTGACCGAGGCCCCGCTCGTTTTGAAGATTGGCGGCGAGCTGCTCGAAGATCCGTCACGACTCGAGGGCGTTGTCGCCGCGATTGCGACGATCGCCGCGAGCGGTGCTGGCGTGGTCGTGGCTCACGGAGGTGGCCGTGAAATCGATGCCGCCTTGAGGGCCGCCGGCATCGAGAAGTGGCAGGTTGACGGGCTGCGGGTCACCGACGAGCCGACGTTGGACGTTGTGGTGTCGGTCCTGGTCGGCACAGTGAACACGCGGTTTGTCGCGGCGCTCACCGCCGCCGGTGTTGCAGCCGTGGGCTTGACGGGAGTGGACGGCGCGTGCGGATTGGCCGACGCGGCGCCTCCGCACCGGACCGTCGACGGACGCGTGGTGGATCTCGGGCGCGTCGGCGTCCCCAGCGACCAGGCCGACATGCGGCTGTTGACGACGCTCGTCCGAGAGGGATTCGTGCCTGTCGTCGCCAGCATCGGTGTGGGCGGCGACGGACGGTTGTTCAACGTCAATGCCGACACGTTTGCCGGACATCTGGCGGCGCGGCTTGGCGCGCGGCGCCTCGTCATCGCCGGCGCCACGCCCGGCGTGCTTAGCGGCGACGGCGCGACGCTGCCGGTGCTGGACGGCGGGGCGATCGCTCGGCTCGTCGCCGGCGGCACCGCGACGGCGGGGATGATCGCAAAGCTGCGCGCGTGCGAACACGCGCTGGCCGGCGGCGTTGAGGATGTCCTGATTGTCGACGGCCGCGATCGGTCGGCCCTTCAGCAGGCCGCGACCGGCGCCGTGCCACTGTCGGCGACGCGTGTGATGCAGGCAGGGGTAGCGCAGCAGCCGTAGCGCGGGACTTTGGTCCTGCTCACAGGCGTAGCGCGGGAAAAGTAGCGCAGGACTTTAGTCCTGCTCACAGGCGTAGCGCGGGAAAAGTAGCGCAGGACTTTAGCCCTGCGAGGCGATGATGCAAACAACCGTGGACGAGGTTCAGGCGCGAGAAGCGCGGCACATTCTGCAGACCTATCGGCGCGCGCCGATTACGTTCGTGCGCGGCGCGGGCGTGCACCTGTACGACGCCGAGGGCGGCGAATACCTCGACCTGCTGTCGGGCATCGGCGTGGCGTCGCTCGGCCACGCCCACCCGGGGCTGGCGCGCGCCATCGCCGATCAGGCGCAGACGCTGCTCCACACATCGAACCTCTTCTATCACCCGCTCCAGGGCCAGCTCGGTGAGCGTCTCGCGCACTTGTCGGGGCTGCCGCGAGCGTTTTTCTGCAACAGCGGCACCGAGGCGGTGGAAGCCTGCCTGAAATTCGCGCGGCGCTACTGGTACACGCGCGGCGAGGTGCGGAAGGAAATCGTCGCGCTCGAAGGCGCCTTTCACGGCCGCACGTTTGGATCGCTGTCGGTCACCGCGGACGAGCACTACCGTGCGCCGTTCGAGCCGTTGCTGTCGGGCGTGCGCTTCGTCCCCCTCAACGAGCCGGCCGCGCTGTTGTCGGCCGTGTCCCGCTCGACGGCGGCCATCATCGCGGAACCGGTGCAAGGCGAGGGGGGCGTCAGGCCGCTTACACCGGCATTCGCGGAGGCGATTCGTGAGGCATGCGCACAAACCGGCGCGCTGTTCATTGCCGACGAAGTGCAAAGCGGCCTCGGCCGGACCGGCTCTCCGTTCTATTTCACCACGCTCGGCCTGAAGCCCGATCTCGTGTCGGTCGGGAAGGCGCTCGGTGGCGGAGTGCCGGTCGGCGCGGCGCTCATCAGCGAGGCGGTCGCCGCCACAATCTCGTTTGGCGATCACGGCAGCACGTACGGCGGCAACCTGCTCGCCTGCCGTGCGGGGTTGTGCGTCCTCGACGCGCTGGTCGCAGGCGGCCTGCTGGCGCACATCGGGCGCGTCGGGCGCCATGTCGAGCAGCGGCTGAAGGCGATGGCCGCCAAGCACGCGATCATCAAGCACGTCCGCGGCGTGGGCCTGATGTGGGGCCTCGCGCTGACGTGCGATGCGGCGCCGCTTGTCCAGGCCGCACTCGCCCGCCGCGTCATCGTCAACCGGACGGCGGAGACAGTGGTACGACTGCTACCGCCGCTCATCATCACCGAGGCCGAAGCCGACGAGGCGCTCCACCGTCTGGACGCCGCGCTCGGCGACGTCGGAGGCACCGCATGACCCGTGGACGGATCGCTGTCAGAACGGCAGAGGCCGCGCAGGCGAGGAAGCTCCATGCGCTGATTTCGGCGAATCTCGAGGAAGGCCACCTGCTGCCGCGCACACTTGACGAGCTCGTCGTGCACGCGGAACGGTTCGCCATCGCCGTGCGGGGCAAGAAGATTGTCGGCTGCGCCGAGCTGGCGCCGCTCAGCCCTCACGTGGCCGAGGTGCGATCGCTGGCTGTCGACCGCCTCGATCGCAGCCGCGGCGTCGGTACGCTGCTGGTGGACGAGCTGCGGCGCCGGGCGCGCCGCGAAGGCTTCGAGAAACTGTGCGCGTTCACACACGCGCCTGGATACTTCATCCAGATGGGCTTCTCGATCGTCCCGCACCTGTGGCTCCCCGAGAAGATCTTCACCGACTGCGTCAAGTGCCCTCACTTCCGCCAGTGCGGCCAGCACGCGATGACCGTGTCCCTTGACGAAGCTCGGGACAGGTCGCTCGACGAGGCTCGCGGCAGGCCCCTCGAGTTGGTGGTCGACGACGGCCGGCCCGCGTCCGTCGCTCGCTACGCATGATCGTGGGCGTCAAGAGCGCAATCGGCGGAGGCGTCACGACACCGCAGGGGTTTCGCGCGGCGGGTGCCAGCGCGGGCATCAAAGCGAAGGGCCTCGACCTTGCGCTGCTCGTGTCGGACCGGCCGGCGGACGCGGCCGCCGTGTTCACCGTCAATCGCGCGCAAGCTGCGCCGGTCGTGGTGTCGCGCGAGCATCTCGCGCGTTCCGGCGGAACGGCGCGGGCCATCGTGGTCAACAGCGGCTGCGCGAATGCCTGCACCGGCGACGAAGGTCTGCAGGTGGCGCGCGACATGGCGTCGGAAACCGCGCGCCTCGTCGGCTGCCCCGTCGAGCAGGTGCTGGTCGCGTCGACCGGCGTGATCGGCGTTGCGCTGCCGATCGCGTGCATCAAGCGCGGGCTGCCCGTTGCATTCGCCGCCCTTGGCGCCGACCAAGGCCCCGCGGCGGCTCGCGCGATCATGACGACCGATCCGTTCCCGAAGGAAGCCGCCGCGCACGTGACGATTGGCGGCGGCGCCGCCGGCATCGGAGGCATGGCGAAAGGCTCGGGCATGATCGAGCCGATGCTGGCGACGATGCTCGCGTTCGTCACCACCGATGCCTCGGTGCCGCAGCCGCTGCTCGATCGCGCGTTGCGCGAGGCGGTGAACGACACGTTCAATGCGATCACGGTGGACGGCGAATGCTCGACCAACGACTGCGTGATGCTGCTCGCGAACGGGCAGAGCGGCGCGGTCGTTGACGAGAAGAGGTACAGTGAGTTCGTCGCTGGGCTTCGCGCCGTGTGTCTCGAGCTCGCGCTCGGCATCGTGCGCGGCGGCGAAGGCGCGACCAAGCTGGTCACCGTCACCGTGACGGGCGCCGCGTCCAGCGCCGACGCGCGCCGCGCGGCGAAAGCGATCGCGAACTCGCCGCTCGTGAAGACGGCCATTCATGGCGGCGATCCGAACTGGGGCCGGTTGATCGCGGTGGCCGGCCGCGCCGGCGTGGCGTTCGCGCTCGAGCGCGCCGCGGTGTCGATCGGATCGACGATGCTGTTCAAGGACGGCAGGCCGCACGACGAAGCGGCTCCTCGAGCAGCGGCATACCTTACGGGTAAGGATATTGCCGTAACGGTCGATCTGGGCGCCGGGAGCGCCTCGTCGACCGTGTGGACGTGCGATCTCAGTGCAGAATACGTGCGAATCAACGCCGACTATCGCACCTGAAAGCGGACAGTCGTTGCTAACCAATGCCGAGCGGCGTGAGCCGCGAAGGCACAGGCGGTGGGGGTGGGGCCCCACCGCAAAGTAAAAAATGATGACTGCGACAACCCTCACCCGCCGCAAGGATTTTCTGTCGGTCCTCGACTTGGAGGCCACCGACTTCGAGCGCTGTCTCGAGCTCGCGACCCAGGTAAAGGCGGACCGCTCGCTCGGGCGCCACGCGCCGACCTCCGAGGCGCTCGACGGCCGGCACGTGGCGATGCTCTTCGACAAGCCGTCGCTGCGCACGCGATCGACGTTCGAAATCGCCGTGCGCGAGCTGGGCGGCCACGTCGTCGCCTTGCAGGCCGACGTCGCGCTCGGCCGGCGCGAGATGGTAGCCGACGTCGCCCGCAACCTCGAGCGGTGGGTCGACGCCGTGATCATCCGCACCTTCTCGCAGCGCGTGCTCGAGCAGTTCGCCGCCGCCGCGCCGCGCCTGCACGTCGTCAATGCGCTGACCGACGAGGAGCATCCGTGTCAGGCGATCGCCGATTTTTTGACGCTGCAGGAGCGCTGGGGCGCACTTCGCGGCCGGACGATCGCATTTGTGGGCGACGGCAACAACGTGGCGGCGTCGCTCGCGCACGCCGCGGCCATGCTTGGGGTCAATCTGCACATGGCGAGCCCCGAAGGCTACCAGCTGGGGCACGGGGTCGTGCAGCAGGCGACGAGCGTCGCGCGGCACGGCGCTCGCCTGCGACTCTTCAGCGAGGCGGCCGACGCGGTGGCCGGCGTTGACGCGGTCTACACCGATACGTGGACGTCGATGGGGCAAGAGTCCGAAGCAGACGCGCGGCGCCTGGCGTTCGCGTCCTACCAGGTCAACGAAGAGCTGATGGCGCTCGCGAAACCCGGCGCGCTCTTCATGC
>JAHFUJ010000405.1 GCA_023265105.1 Acidobacteriota bacterium | reverse complement strand
CCGCCCCGCCCGGCGCGGAGCCCACTCCCGTGACAAGCGCTCTTGGGGCGAGCACCGGGTGGGGCTGTTCGCGGACAGGACCCGCGAAACGAGGTTATGAAACCGCCTGTAGTTTTTGAGCGCTGCTGTCCCACCAGGGTTGAAGGTTAGTATTAGCGTCCGACGGTCGTCCGTATCCGTGCCAGATGGTGGAAGCTGTGCCGAAGAGCGTGATCTTCGATGAGAAACTGTGCCGACAATGGCGCGTCACTGTTGAGCGACACGGGGGCGGCAGCATCCAGTTGCTCGTCCGAAAACGCGCGGACCGCCTCAGCCGCGACCTGGCTGTTTCGGTGCAAAAGTTCCAACGCCTCTGGTTTCCTTACTTCGGCGTGCTCTTGAGCGTGCTTCGCATTCATGTCGGCCACCGCATCCCAAGTGACCCCAACGACCGGCTTCCCGGCAGCGACGCTTTGAGCCAGCTGGATCTCGAGGGGATAGACGCTCGCCACATGATGAACGATCACGCCCACCGTGCGCCCATCCTTCGGTACTTTCATGCGCCACTCAGTATCAGAGAGGCTTTCAACGAAAGCGGCAAGGGTCTGCGAACCCTGTTGAAGTCGATCTGCAAGTACCTGCGCCCGTCGGCTCATATGACCCTCCTGCATTCAGTTCGTGTGAATCCGCAAGAACGAATGACTCCTACCTGTGGAGAAAGCCCACGGTCCTGAGTGTACCTAACTACACCGAGCTTTGTGCCTTTTCTGTCCCTTGCGTCCGTTGTGGTGATGCATTCGAGCGCGATCGCATCCACCAGTAGATCGGGATACCCGCGGCCATCACGCCGAGACCCGCGGACGCGACACCCGGCGCCTCCACGATCGTGTTGACGACGATCGCGAAGCCCACCACGCAGAACAGCGCCGGCGCCCACGGATGGCCCCAGGCGCGAAACGTGGACGTCTCGTTCGAGCGGCGACGGACGAAGAACAACGACAACACGGCGAGTGCCGAGAACAAGATCACCGCGAATCCCGTGTACGTGAGCAGCTGCTCGAAGGTGCCGGAGAGGACGAGGATGGCGCTCCACCCGGCCTGCGCGAGGATGGCGACGGCCGGCGTCCGGTAGTGGGGATGCACGCGAGCGGCCGCGGACAGGAACGCGCCGTCGCGCGCCATCGCGAAGTACACGCGCGGGCCGGCGATGGTCATCGCGCTCAGGCTGCTCAGGATGATCACGAGGGCAAGGGCGGCGAACATCGACGCCGCGGCGGGTCCGAACAGCCGGCCCGCCGCCAGCTCGCCGACCCCGATCGATCCGACCAGCAGCTCGCGGGGCACGACCCGCAGGTACAGCGCGTTGAGCGCAAGATACAGGACGACGACGACCGCCGTTCCGAGCGTCAGCGCGCGGGGCACGTTGCGCGCGGGATCCCGAATCTCTTCGGCGACGTACACCGCCGCATTCCATCCGGCGTAACTGAACATCACCGGCACCAGCGCAATCAGCCAGGCGGTCCACGGCACCTCGGTCGGGGCCGTCGCGGCCACGGCGCTCTCCGGCCTCGCCACCGTCAACCCGATCACGACGAACGACACCAGCGCGCCGACCTTCAGCATCGTCAGCGCGTTCTGCACCACCCGGCCCGGCCCGACGCCGCGCGCCTGAATCAGCGCCGACGCGGTGATGATCGCGATGGCGACCAGCGCGCGCACCGACACCGTCAGCGCGAGTGGGCCGATGTGCCACGCGCCGATCGCCGCCGCATTGCCGGCGCCGGGGACAAAGTGGTCGAGGTACGCCGCGGCGCCGACGCCGCCGGCCGCAATCGCGCCGGTGAAGCCGGCCACAAACGACGTCCATCCCGTGAGAAACGCGGCGAGCCCGCCGAAGCTCTCGCGCAGGTAGACATACTCGCCGCCCGCCTGCGGCCGCCGCGCGGCGAGCTCCGCGTACGCCAGCGCGCCGGCCAAGGCCAGCGCGCCGCCGATCGCCCACACCGCAAGCATCGCGGCCTTGTTGGGCAGGATGGTCGCCACAAACCCGGGCGTCGTGAAGATACCGACGCCGATGACGTTGGAGATGACGATCGCGGCCGCGTCGAGCGGACCGAGACGCCGTTCGAGCACGGTCGGGTGGGACCGGTTCACGCGCGCCGCGCCGGCCTCATTTGGCAATCAACCGACGAGTGATGGCGAAATCGCCGACACGCACCCACTGCGTCGCGCCGTACTTGGCGGAGAGCTCGACCTTCGCGTCGACGAAGTGACTGTTCTTCAGCATCTCCAGACGCGACTGGTCGCTGCCCGTGTACCCAAGCTGCGAGTTGATCGTCAGCTCTTCGGTGGTCGTGCCAGGAGCCAGGCCGTTCGATCCGGCGGCCGTCATGAAGCCACTGCCCCATTCGTCCTTCTCGGCGACCCGGCGGAACAACGCGTTCACCTGAAGCATCGCCAGCTTCTGGTCCGACACGTTTTTCAGCTTCAAGGTGATGGAGGGGACGAGCTTGTTCTTGCCATTGACGATGCCGGCGTCGAACCAGCCGGTGGAGACGACCTCCACCTGGAGGCCCTTGGCAAGATCGACTGTTGGGCCGCACCCGGGGGACACGAGAAGAAGGGCGAGAAGAGCGGCGCGGCGGGTCGCCAGGCGCATGCCGTATTCTAGAACACTCCCGCCTCTTCTAGAACACTCGCACGTCGATCCGCTTGATCGCGTCTTCCCGCGACATCCGGCCGGCGCGGAAGGCGGCGAGATCGGCGCCGTTGACGCGGATCACAATCGTCTGCGCGTCGCTGTCGGCCGGCGCGAGCCGCGCCCGGTCTTCGTTGCGGCGCGCCGCGATCGTCAGCCATTCGTCGGGGCCGATGGCAAGCGGCGCGCTGTGATCGAGCATGGCGTCCATGAGCGCCTGCTTCACCTCGCCGCGGTATGCCTCTTCCGGATCGTTGAGAATCTGGTCGTTCGCCTGTCGGGCATCGGCGCCGGGCGCCGCGGCCGCCGATCCGGTGGCCGCACGCGCACCCACGACCGCAGGCGCCGAGCTGCGCATCACCGTCGTCATCGGACCGACCTGCAGCTCAATCCGCCTGAGCGCCTGCTGCAGGTCGGGATCGCCGGCCGCTTCGATGTGGGCCTGAAGAGCCTTCAGCGCGCTCTGAAGCCCGAGGTCGTTCTGGTCGAGCGTCCGAAAGCTCCACGGCAGCGTGCCTTCGAGCGACGGCACCTCGACATCGAAAAACACGCCGTAGCCGTCGAGGCGGAAGCCCCGGACGCGCGCATTCTCCGACAGCAGCATTTGGGCCGGCAGCAGCGCCTGCAGGCGGTCGCGCGTCACCGTCGCGCCATGCTCGACGGCGCCCTCGAGCACGCGCTCCATGACGCCGATCTGGTAGCGCGACTGCTTCTGGTCGGCGGCCGCCCTAGCCGCCGCTGCATTCTGCGCCGCGGCTGGAACGACCAGCCCTTGCCCTCGCAGCCACGGCCCGGTCGGGCTTCGGCTGGGCAAGCCAGCACGCGAAGGCTGTCCCGCCGAAGCGCGAGGCGCGAAGGCGGACGCCGCGCCGACCGCAACGCTTGCGATGATGATGGTCCGGCCGATGCCGAACGCCAAGGAAACTTTCCTGCTCACTGGATGGCCTCCTCA
>JAHFUJ010000404.1 GCA_023265105.1 Acidobacteriota bacterium | reverse complement strand
GACACCAGGGGAAGAAAGAGCTGCTTGCCGCCGGTTCGGCTGCTGACGATGTTGCTCTTGTATGTGCCTGTTGAAATCGACGTCCAGCCGGGGTTGATGGGCAGCTCGTTCAAGACCAGCGGATACCCCGAGATCGGCGGGCCGATGCTGTCCTTCAGGCTGCCCTCGTCCAATCCCATATTGCGGTAAACGCCGGGCGCCGTGATGAGGCTGATGATCCCCTTGTAATCGTCGTTCGACCTCGTCGAATACCCATTCGAGAGCTCCCTGCGGATGACTTCGCCGGCCACCGTGACGCGGTCCGACAATGTCAGCGTTCTGTTGCCGTTCCCCCCTCCCTCTGCCAGATAGAGGTTGCCGTTCGTGTGGACGCGGCCGCCGAAGGCGAAGTTTGGACCGGCGAAGAAGCTCAGGTCGGTCTCGGAGAACATCCCGAACTGGAACACCGGCACGGAGACGGTCTCCAGTACGCGGCGCAAGCGCACCTCGGCGTTGCCGGTCGACCGCGCGGTGCTCGTGAGCGTGTACTGAGTGATGATCCCGTTGAACCCCTGATAGACTCCCGCCGTGATGGGGGTGCCGTTGGGAGACACGGGCGCCGGATTTCCTTGGGCGTCTGTCGGGTACGTGATGGCGTATCCCGATCCCGCGGCGCCGCCCGGCGCAATGAAATTGAAGCCCGGAATCGCCGGCGGGCGCGTGGCGAGCGTGTTGATTGCCGCCGAGGTGGGAGCGAAATTGCCCTCGAACAGCGTCGCCAGGTCGGAGGTCAGCTTCTCGAGCCCCGCATGCGCGGCGGCGTAGGCCTGCGATTGATCGCGGTCGATTCCGTTTGCGCGTTGGTCGGCGACGATGGCGGCGAAGAACCCGATCATCAGTGCCGACGCCAGCATCAGCACCATCATCGTCGTCACAAGCGCCATTCCCGATTCGTTACCGCGACGGCTCACAGCCTTCATAGATCGCTCCCGTTTCGCCATGTGTCCGAATGTGTCACCCACGATACCGGTCCACGAACGCCAGGCTCCGCAGGCTCACCTGCGAGGTCAGCGTGTTATGCATGTACTGTCCCGAGTTCTTGAGCACGGTGTGCGAACGGCCCGTCAGCACGATGTTCACCTTGCGAATCTGGTTCACGGAGCAGGGATTGGGCGCGCAGGCGCCCGTTCCGGCCGGGGCCAGGTCCGCGGCGGTCATTCGCACGCCCGACGGATTGGTGGCGCCGTTCGCGATGTCATAGGTGATCTGCAAGTTGTCGACGTCGAACGCCACCGTGGTACCAAGTTTGTTGTTGAACGTCGTCGCCCCTGTCGTCCCAGATCCGTTGTTCATCCGGCGGACGAGGCGCGGCGCCGCCGGGGCGCCCGTCGGCGTGGTCGCGTCGATGTAGTAACTGATCATCCGGATCCGGGTGGCTTGGGTCGGCGTGAATGGTGGAAGTTGCCCATTCGGATTGTCGGTGGGCGCGGTGGCGAGCAGCGCCGTGATATTCCCCAGGGCCGCATCGGGCTGGTTCAGCTTCAACGAGTCGCTCGCCGCGAAGAATGCCTTCTGACCTCCATCGACGCTGGTCACCTGCACGAGCGCGGTGGTCGTGCCCTTCGTCAGCAGGAACAACTGGCCGGGGAGGATATCGTCGGGACCGCCGTTGCTGATGTCGCCTGTGCATTGACCCGCCGGGTCGCCCGGCTGGCACAAAGCGACGGTCATGCTCGTCCCATCTGCCGCCAGAACGCTCAAACTCTTGTGGTCGAACGCGCTGTCGGCGGCCAACGTGGTGATCATGTCGGTCGCCACGCCGTTCACCACCTGGCCCAGCCCCGGGCCCGGCGAGACGGCGGAGACGTCGACGTCACCGGCCACACTCTTGTAGGTCGTCGAGACGCCGCCTGTCACCCCGGGCTGCAGCGGAGGGCCGGGGAGATTGAGCTGCACGGCGTTATTCCCGGAGGGGGTGGCGATCACGCCTCCCGCGGGCAAGCCCTGGCCCACCTGCAGCAGATCGCGGACCATCAGATCCATGCCCACCCGCAGCGTGCTGTTCATCCCGGTCAGCATCAGTGCAGTCTGGTTGGCCTGAAGCGCGTGCGTCATCGCGGTCATCGTCGCGCCCATGATCGCGGTCGTAATTCCCATGGCCACGACCAGCTCGATGAGCGAATAGCCGGCGGCTGCGGTGTGTCGAATGCGAGCAAGTTGTTGATGCATGGCGTTCATTTGAATGAGGAGACGAAGGTCGTCAGCGTGTAGGTCTGCCACCTGGCGTCTGCCTTGTACTTGACGATGACCTTGATTTGTCGAAGATTCGGATTCACGATGGGGATCGCATCTTCCGTCATCAGGTTGGTGATCTGCACTTCTCGCGTGTAGTCGTTCAGCGTCGTCAGGACGTCGTCGCTATTGCCCAGGATTTTGTCGGCACCGGCGCTTCGTATCTGCTCGACGTAGCCGTCGTCGGCCGTATTCACAAGTCCGTCGGCTCCGGCCGTGCGCAGCGACTGCGCGCCGGCCTGAAAGACTCCGCCGTCGGCGACGTTCCGGATCTTCGCCCAGGCGAGGCCCCCGGTGTCCCGGGCGGTGTGTACGCTCTCGACCGCCTCGCGCGCCTTCTCCCTGGCGATGACGCCCGGAGACGATCCGGCCATGTGCCGCATCCCCATCCCAAAGACGCCGGCCAGCGCCAGAAGACCTGTGGCCAGGATGCCAGACGCCACGACCGTCTCGACGAGCGAGAAGCCTTCCGCCGATTTGTAAGTCACGCTGCGCATGGTTCCTCTCCAGCTCAATCGGTCCATTGGCGGCCATCCCACTTCCAGGTATGGAGCAGCGCCGTCGTCCCGAAGATGGTGATCGCGCGGGCCGTCGTCGGCTCACCGGGCTTCCCCAGAAACACAGTGCCGTTCAGCTCGTCGCCGACGCTGTCCACAAAAGTCCCCTCACTGGTGAACATGATCTTCGGCGTGCTCCCGAACGCGATGGGGCCCAGCGCGCCAAAATAGTCGGGCGTGTCCGGCACGCCCGTAAACTGCAAGTACCTCTGACCGCCCTCCAGAAACATGTCGGCGACGATCGTGGTCGCTGGTCCGGGGATTTCTTGTCGCGCGATCTGGATGTGGTTCGTGCCGAGGAAGCGCACTTCGATGTTGCGCCGCTCGCCGATTGCGCGGTCGCGCGCGACCCTCAGCGTGTTGACCACCTGGGCGGTCGCGCCGTCGGATTTCGACTGGTTGATGAGTGCGGGCATGAGAACGCTGGCGGCCGCGGCCATCGTGCCGATCGTGGCCATGACGATCACGATCTCCGTTAACGAGAAGCCCTTGACGTTGGACCGTGACTTTGTTTTCATAAGTGCCGCAACCAAAGTTGTCATTGCCATTCCAGAATTGAATTTCAGCATGGGCCATGCCATGTGGTGATTTCCTCAAGAATAAGCCAGATAGCGGCTTCCGGACCGATCAGATTCCCTAGAATGTGTCACAACGGCACAATGAATCACGAATCAGTAACCGGTTTTTGGGCCGCAACCGTGAAAGACGTCCAAGCGGTCTTCTCAAATGCGTTCACGGCGCCAACTATACTATGGTCGAGTAACGAGGAATTTATCGGCAAAACCGTGATCGCCTGACAGCC
>JAHFUJ010000403.1 GCA_023265105.1 Acidobacteriota bacterium | reverse complement strand
GGTGCGCTGTTCGTCGTCGCTGCGAACATGCTCGGTCTTCGCGGTCAGAGTATCGTTGAAGACCGCGTGTGGTCTGCAGGCGTGTTCAATTACCCCGTGCGGAGTTACGAAGTCAGTAACGCCGTGAACGGCAAGCTCAGAGAGATTACCCGGGCGGAAGCGATCGCACGCTTAGGCCTCACTCTGAACTTCACGAGCCTCCTGGGCAATACCACACTTAACAAAGGAGAGGGAAAGACAGGTATTTACACAGCAACCGCTGCCGGCGAGATCCTCTTTAAGATGTCAGGCACTGGCGACGCAGACCTGTACGTCAGGAAGGGCACCGTGGTCAACCAGAGTCTGGCGGACTGCAGTTCCACCGGTGGCAGTTCATCTGAGGAATGTCGCCTGAGTGTTTCGGCTGGAGACAGAGTGGCCTGGTTGGCCCGTGGGTATGGCGAGAGTTCGACAGTCAACCTGGCACTGGGCACTGTGGTCAGTGCGCCAAACTATATTTACAACCAGGCCGCGGCAAGATTCTTCCATGTTCAGATGGAGCTCACCTATATCACCGAATCGACCCCGGCCCGGATGTCGCACATCGATCGCGTGGACGACTACACACGTGCCGATTCCTACGAGTTCATCCTCGAAGCCGATCGAACAGGCAAGGTTCTGGGCGGCGAATGGCTCGATGCTAGCCGACGCAGCCATCCGGATTTCGTGTGGTGGCCGTCCGGCGCGCCGCAGTCACCGGGACTTCATGGCTTGACTTACGCGATGGTCAAGGCGCTCCTCGAGCAGGCAAAAGCAGCGAAACCATGATGCCCTGCACCGTCTACGTGCGCGTAGCGTTCCGCATAGTTACCAACGCGTCGCGCCGTTGACGATCGGAGAGCTCTGGGACTGGCCCAGGTCTACTCGTCGACAACGTATCGTCTGGCGTCTCCCTTCAGCGAGGAGGTGTCGACGTCTCCGTCGCGCGGCAGGCTCAGAAAGTACTCCACGAGCGGTTTGTCGTCGGTCAGCAAGGGACCCTGGCCGACGAAGGCCCGCAATTCGCCGGGTCCGGCGTCGAACGCCGCGAGCAACCGATCGAAGGTTTCAACATTGAGGTCGCGCAGTCCCTGCGCGCCGCCGGCCGTGCGGGCCTTGCGGTCGAACTCGCTGCGGCGAAGCTGAAGCGGCTCGGTCATGCCGAGGAGCAGCGAACCGCCTCCCCAGACCGTCGTCTGTGGAAACACGCTGAGGAACGTCCGTGCGATGATCTTGTATTCCGCTTCGGTGCCCGCCACCCACTGTACCGCCATGCCGCCGTGGTTCAGGACGCGCCGCATCGACTGAAAATATTCGGCGGAGTACAGATTTCCCGATCCGGCGAAAATCGGATGGATGACATCGGCGGTGACGACATCGTACCGCTTCGGCGTCAACATCAGATAATTCCGCCCATCGTCGACTCGAAGCCGGACGTTTGGACGCCCCAGTACTCCGTAATTGATCGATCCGAAGAACTGCGCGCTGCGAACGACTGAGCCGGCCAGTTCGACGACGTCGACCGACGGACCCCAGACGCTGACGGCGCCAGCCGTCGCGCCTCCGCCGAGGCCGATCACAAGGACCGTGCGCGGGTCCGGATGCAGCGCCATCGGCAGATGGCCAATCCGCCGGTGCACGTACGCCGTGCTGGCGTCGGTGCCCGCCTGGTGATTGCCGTTGACGGTCAGCATCAGGTCATGGTTCGGCGCTTCGTGCACCACGACGGTGGATTCGATGCCTTCCTCCTTCCACACGATGCGCTCGTGTGGGTACCGCTGCGCGACGAATAAATCGAACGGCTCCGGCGCGCCGAGCGCAGCGACGGCGAACACGGCCGTCGCGAGGACGCCGACGATCACCCGGGTGACGCGCCGCCATTCGGCGGCCGCGAGCAACGCCAGACCCGAAGCGAAGCTGAGCGCCGCGAGCAGCGTCAGCGACCGACGGCTTCCGAGCGCCGGCAGGAGCACGAAGCCGGCCGCGAGCGATCCGAGGATCGCGCCGGCGACGTTCAGCGCGTAGAACTGACCGGCGCGCCGGCCGATCGGCGTCAGACCCGATCCTCGGACGGCCCACACGCGGAGGCCGATTGGAAATGCGATGCCCATGAGCAGCGCCGTCGGCAGAATGGCCAAGAGGCTTCCAGCGACTTGGTAGCCGAGCCAGCCGGAGACCACATGCGACAGCACCGGAGTCAGCCGATCCGACAGCGCGTCGATCTCGGTCAGAGGCCGGAACGACACGACGGCGACCACGCCGATCGCGAGCTCCAGCAACGCAAGAACCGGGATCCAGCGAACGCGTCTGTCAAGGATCGGCGTGATCGCGTAGCTACCGAGGGCAATGCCGCCGAGCATGGTGGCGAGCATCACCGCATATCCGTACACCGTCGGACGGAGAAACAACGTCAAGACGCGGAACCAGACCACCTCGAGGCCCAGCGACACGAATCCTGACACCGTGAACACGGCGAGCACGACGGTGAATGCGGCGTCGCGTGGCGCCAGAGCGAACGGCGTGCGAGGTGGCGCAAGGGGCGGCCGTTCTTCGCGTGTGCTGCCGTCTCGTTCTCGTCCCAACACGATCGCCGTCAGACCAACGGCAAGGTTGAGGGTGGCCGCGATGAGAAACGTGCGCTGAATGCCGATTCCCGGGATCAGGTACAGCCCGGCGCCCAGTGTGCCGACGATGGCGCCGGCGGTGTTGCTGCCGTACAGCACGCCGACGTGCTCGCCAAAGCGGCCGGCACGCCACGCCGACGACTTGATCACGAGCGGCAGCGTGGCGCCCATCAGCGTTGTCGGTACGATCAACACCACACACGCCATCACGAATCGGGCGAACGTCAGCGTTGCAAGCGAATGCGGCATCGACGGGTACGCGAGGACCCACGCGCGCTGCAGCAGCCGAAACATCACCGGCGTGCCGAGCGCCGTCGCCCCGACGAGCAGCTCGGCGAATCCAAACCACTGCAGCGGCCGGCGCACCCGGTCGGCGACCCGGCCCGCGACGAAGCTGCCGATCGCGAGACCGCCCATGAAGCTCGCCCACACCGTGCTCGCCGCGTAGATGGTGACACCGAATACCCACCCGAGCGTACGCAACCACAGTACCTGGTAGATGAGCGCGCTCGCGCCCGAACAGAAGAACAGCGCCGCTGCGGCAGACAGCTGTCGGCGGATTGGCAAAGGTGAATTCGCGGCCGTCGAGGGCTTAGCCAATAATCGGCCAGATCCTACATCCATCGGGAGCGGCTCAGTTTAACCCGGCTACACAGCAACCGCTGCGGGCGAGATCATCTTCAAGATGTCAGGCACTGGCGACGCAGACCTGTACGTCAGGAAGGGCACCGTGGTCAACCAGAAGTCTGGCGGACTGCAGTTCCACCGGTGGGCAGTTCATCTGAGGAATGTCGCCTGAGTGTTTCGGCTGGAGACAGAGTGGTCGGGCCGCACATACCCTTCGAAAATTTCGATGTCCTCAGTTTAGCCCTGGCTGTCGAGCGCGACGAGAAACTTTTTGCCGTACTCGGCTGGCGTGGTGTATAAGGGTGCGCATCTCGGATCGCCAAAACGGAAATCCCGGTTAAAAGGACCTCCGCATGAACCCT
>JAHFUJ010000402.1 GCA_023265105.1 Acidobacteriota bacterium | reverse complement strand
GCTACACTAAGGTTGGACGGTGGGGTTTGTCAATACATGAGCGCAGAGAATTCGAGCAGCGGTCAGACACCTCTACGGGTTTATGGATCGACGTGTCCCATCAAAGAGGGCCTGCTGAAGCAGGCCCCCTTCAAGAGCTCAGAAGTTGAACTGAACGCTAATCTTGCCGAAGCGCGATCCCAGGAGCTGTTGTGGCTGCAGGAATGTTGCGTAGGCGGAGCTGGCGGTCGTGACCGGGTTCGCATTCAACGCGTTGTAAAGATCGAAGTTGATCGCCGTTCGGGCGCGGAACTTCAGTATTTTGGAGAATCGCAGATCGATCTGATTCAGCCGATCGCCGTACATCGTCGCAGGCGGAATCAGGTTCACCGTGGCGTTCGCCGCGCCCCCCGAAAGCGGCCGACCGAGCGACTGCGCCACGACGGCGCTCGGAACGACGTAGTTCGACGAGAGCTGCGGCCCGGGCAGGCTTTGGAACGTCCCGCTCACCTGCACGTCGACCCGTGGGAGCAAATACGAGCCAAGGAGCTTGACCTGCGTGAGAAACGGCGTCTGGACGCGGCAGTACTGCTGCGGAGTGGTCAGCGTCGCGGTCACGAAGACCTCTGGTATCTTCGCCACAATCTCACAGACGTCGCTGAGCGTGCGCCCCGTGCTGACCCCGCCCTGGAGGATGACACCCTGCGGAAGCCGCGCGTTGACAGCCACGTCGACGCCATTCCAGTGTTCGATCTGTGTCCCGTATCTGCTTGAAGACGTGACGTAGTTGTTGGTTGCTATCCCGAACTTCGCGGGATTCAGATCGTACAGACCGCAGATCTGATTGCCGCCTCCGTTGGGCAGGCCCGGATTGCTCGGCGCGACGATGCAATACGGATCGAGATCGGACGGCGCCACACTCAGGTTGTCGGCCGCGTTGCCGCTGCCGAGCAGCTGCGACGCACTGCCAGTGCCGCCGCCGAGCACCAGGTTGCCGTACCATCGCCTGAAATAGCTGGCCTCCGCCGACACGCCGGGCAACAGCTGATGCTGCATGCCCACAGAGAACTCCCAATTGAACGGGCGTTTGGCCCATCCGAACTTGACGTCTGGGTCAAATGTCGTTCCCTGGATGGCGTTGCCGAAGTTGGGATCCGCCAGCGCCCCGCACTCCCCATTTGTCGCGGGCCTGGCGAGATCGCAATCCGGAACGAAATTGCGATTGCTGTCCGTCCAACTGCGGAACGTGGTGTTCGCAATCGAGAGGTTGGGGTTTCCCCAGAACTGCGTCACCGCTTCGCCGTAGAGGTACTTATTCAAGCTGACCTTCAGGGCCGTCTTTCCGTTGCCGAACAAGTCGAAGGCCGCACCCATTCTCGGCGTGATGTCCTTCCACGCCAGCTGCTGTGTCTCGGGCACGATGAAGTCGCGGTTCGGCAGCAACGGCGTCGGCAAATAGTGACTCTCCGAAAAATGACTCTTGTAGTAGCTGAACAAAACGCCCCCGTTGAGGGTCAGGCGATCGACGGTCCATTTGTCCTGGGCGTAAACGGCCAGGTCCGAATCGAGATTCCAGATATCGTGGTAGGGCTTCGCGAACAGGCTGATCCGGTTCGGCACGCCAAGGTTCAACCGATAGCTGTACGGGAGCTGGGGATTGAGTGCGTAGCTGTATGAGTCTTTGACGCCCGACCCATTGCTGAAACCGACCTTGAGGGCGTGGGAGCCGGTGACGTATGACAAAGCAGCCCGGTAGTACGGCTTGTGGGTCTTGCCATCCGTGTAGTTGCCAGCGGCGCCGACGCCCGGAGTCGGGGCCTTGTAGACGAGACCGGTCGATTGTTCGGTCACCGAGATATTGAGCGGGCTCGCATCCGGCTGAGGTCCCTGGCTCTGGTGCTCGCTGAGATTGGCGAGCAGCGCCGCCTCGAACAGGACCCGGTTGGTGAGCGGCGACGTCCAACTGGCCGTGGTTTGATGGAGCCGCCAAATGGTCCGCGCCCACTCCGCCACGGTTGGAGTCAGATTGAAAAAGCATTTGCAATTGCCCACGTCAACGTACGAGAACGCCAGCTTGTGCTTGACCGTGGCCTGCCATGTGACGTGGCCTTGCCCGTCCTGCACGTGCTGAGAGTTGACGGCGGGCTGGCCCGTATCGGGGTTGAACGTCCACACGTTCGGGTCGTTCCGGGTGGAGTCTTTATACATCCCCGCCGCGTAGTTGTTGTAGAACATGTATCGACCCGCGACATAGAACCAGAGCCTGTCGCGTTTGATCGGGCCACCGAACCCCGGATTAAAGTCGCCGTTGTTCTTGATGGAGTTGGCTTGCGTCAGGCCACGAGCTTTCAGATCGTTTGTCAGGTTGCTGCTGGCCAGATTCTCGGACGCGTAACTGGCGAAGGCGGTGCCGCTGAACGTGTTGCCACCTTCCCTGGGAATGATGTTGAGCCGGATTCCGCCCAGCGCACTTTCGGCCGAGAAGCCGCCGGTCTCGACCGTTATTTCCTGCGTGGCGCTCAGGTCGGGGGTGTAGGCACCCAACTCCGGCATGTCCACTCTTCCCACCGGGAGACCGTCCACCAAGAGCCGCTGCTCTGCCGGTCTGCCGCCGTGGATTCGCAGCTGGACTATCTGATCGCCTGTCGATCCGCCGACATCCTGCGTTCCCATGCCACTGACGTTGGTGCCGGCGCCGCCGCCGCTGTACACCCCCGGGATGAGAACTGCGAAACTCGACTGGAGCCGCGAGGTTGGAAGCGCGTCGCCGATTTCATGAGTGATCACCCGTTCTTGCTTCGAGGTCTGGACGTCAACGATCGGCGCTTCGCCGGTGACCGTCACCGTTTCTTCCAAGGCCCCCGGACGCAGGTCGGCGTTCACCGTTGCCGTGAAGGATCCAGTCAGCTCGATCCCTTCGCGTTTGATCGTGTTGAACCCGGTCAATGTGAACGTCACGGCGTAGGTGCCTGGCCGCAAGTCGACGATGCGGTAATGGCCGGTGCCGTCGGTCACGACGGACCGAACTTTCTCAATCAGGGCCGGGCTGGCCGCCTCGACGGTAACGCCCGGCACCACGGCGCCTGACGTATCCTGGACCACGCCTGCAATCGACGCCTGGGCCAACACCGTCGTTGGAATGAGTACGAGCCACGCGAGCGCCATGAGGATCTTTGCCATTCCACGCACAACCACTCCCCCTTTTCTTGTGGGCGCGGGCCCACGCGGCTCCGCGTCAAGCGCGGTGTTTCGAGCGTGTTCTTCTCCGTGTCTCAGTGTCTCGGTGGCCAAATACGTCGCCGTATTTGTGAAATTGAGTACTAAGCCTTGAACCGCGGGAACAGCGCCAGCGCGTTGTCACGCTCGATGCCTCGCAGCACCTTGCCGTCCAGGCGAAGCCCTGGCAGCTGACTCGCCGTCTCGGAAATCGGGACCGGCGGATAATCCGAGCCGAAGAGCAGCCGCTCCGGCGGCAGGAGCTCGGTCAGCAGTGCGAGGTTTGCCCGATTGGCGACGCGCACCAAGTCGAAATACAACTTCCGGATCTCCGCGTCGAACCCGTTCGGTATGTAACGGGAATGGTAACTCCCGTCTGTTCGAGTGGGGCGATCCTCACCAATGAGATGATTCAAACGTTCATGGAGCGGCAGCAGGGCAC
>JAHFUJ010000401.1 GCA_023265105.1 Acidobacteriota bacterium | reverse complement strand
CAAAGGCGTTCTCGATGACGATCGTCCGGTGCAGATCCTTCGGGGCACCAATGAGGGGCAGCCGCCGGTCAACTTCTATTTCGACAATTCCGGCCTGCTCGTTCGACTGCTGCGCTGGAACATGACGGCGGTCGGCCCCGTGGCGACGCAGTACGACTATTCGGACTACCGCGAGGTTGGCGGCGTCCGGAGACCGTTCCGCTGGGTCAGGAGGTCGACCGCCAATGAGGTGACCGTCGTGTTGAAGGAGATCCGGCCGAACGTCGCCATCGACGCGGCGAGATTCGCGAAACCGACGACCACACGCCTGATCAAGTAGCCACGCGGTTGTCAGTTGCTTGTAGCCAGTTTCCAGCGGCGGCCTGCCCAAAAATGTGCAGGTTCGTCGCTTGACGCCAGGACGCTGGCCGCACAAGATCGTGGCCGGTTCCCATGCACTGGAGAACGCTCCTTGCCGTTGGACTCTGTCTGTTCGTGCCTGGCAGTATGCGGGCACCCGTCGACGCCCAGCGTGCCGGGACGTTCATGGGGTCGTCTGACGATCCAGCGATCAGGTATTCAACGACACCGTTGAACAACGCCGTCGTCGAGGTGAACAAGAAGCTTCAAGACGGTGCCGTTCAGCTCACGTTCGATGGCCGTAGTGGATTCTTGCGGTCGGCGCTCGAGGCCCTGCAGATTCCGGTTGATTCACAGTTGCTCGTCTTCTCGCGCGCCAGCTTGCAGGGAAGGCGGATCAACGAACAGAATCCCCGCGCGCTGTTCTTCAACGACCGCGTCGCGCTCGGCTGGGTGCGCGGCGGTGACGTCCTCGAAGTGGCCGCTCACGACGAGTCCGCCGGAGTCGTGTTTTACACCCTCGAACAGCGTGCCGATGCGACGACCGGCCCGCCGCAGTTCACGCGGGCCTTCCAGTGCCTGGGGTGTCACGTGACGGGCAATACGCTCGGCGTGCCCGGCCTGCTGATGTTCAGTACAACACGCCCGGAACCGTCTCAGTATTCCGGTCTTCCGCGCCCCATCGATCACAGCGATTCTCTGGCACGACGTTTTGGCGGCTGGTTCGTCACCGGGAGTACTGGTTCAGTGCGGCACATGGGTAATGACGTGGCCGCGCTCGACGGACGTACCAGTCGCGAACTCATGTCCGTCGAGGGTCTGTTCGATGCGGATGGCTATCGCGCGCTCTCGAGCGACATCGCTGCCCATTTCGTGTTGACCCACCAGGCCGGCATGACGAACCTCCTGACGCGCGCCGGCTGGGAAGCACGCGCCGCGGATCCATCGCTGCACCCGCCGTTCACGCCCACCCCTGAACAGGAGGCCAGCATCGCCGCGATCATGAGCGGCGTCGCGAGGGAAGTCGTCGATTACCTGTTGTTCATCGATGAAGCGAAGCTGACCGATCGGGTCCGAGGTGGGTCGGGCTTCGCGGAACGGTTCTCGGCCAGCGGGCCGCGCGACCGCAAGGACCGCTCGCTGTACGAGCTCGATCTGAATCGGCGCCTGTTGAAGTATCCCTGCAGCTATTTGATCTACTCACCGGCGTTCGACGCGTTGCCGCCCCTTGCGAAGGATCCGATCTACCGGCGCATGTGGGAGGTGTTGTCCGGAGAGGAGCGGGACCCCCGGTACCGGTCGGCGCTGTCGCTTGCGGATCGCCAGTCCATCGTCGAAATCCTCCGAGACACCAAGAAGGACCTGCCGCAGTATTTTCAAAACGTGACTCGGTAGTCAGCGACATCCGGACCTCCACTGAGACCGATTCTTTAGTTCTTGATGTATTTCGTCACGCCCCTCAGTTGTGCTTCCGCTGTGTAGACGTTGCCAGCGGCGTCGATGGCGATGCCTTCGCCCATGGCCCCATCAGGAGAATTCGGGGTCATGTGGGGCGGAATGAAGATCGTCACCTTCCCGTCTTTGAGACTTCCGATCCGGATCCCCCGCTGCCAGCCGGGATGAACCCTTTCGGTCGACTCTGAGTCGGCCGTGTACATGACATCGTTCTTGTCGATGGCCAGCCCGCTGGTCCGGCCGAAGTCATCGTATTCACCGATGAACTTCCCCTCCTTTGTCAGGATCTGGATCCGATGGTTGTGACGGTCGGCGACGATCAACCGGCCGCGGGAATCGAACTCGAGCGCATGCGGCGTCCGGAACTCGCCTGGCCCTGTTCCGGTCTTGCCGATCGATCTGAGGAACTTCCCGTTCTTGTCGAACACCGAGATGCGCCCGATCAGGTGGGGATCTGTCACATCCGTATGGCTCTCTGCCACGTACACGTCGCCACTCGTCGGATCCGTCACGACGTCGGTCGGGTCAGTGAGGGCTACGGGAGGATTTCCCCTCACGCCCGGTTTCCCAAGCGTCATCAGGACCTTGCCTTCCGGACTGAACTTGACGACCACGCTTCCCTTGTTGTCTTCCCCGGGAAACGTCTTGAGCTCGTCGGGGCTCGCAGCACGTGCGTCGGTCACCCACACATTTCCATCTCGATCGACATGGATGCCGTGGGGCCACACGAACATCCCGCCGCCAAAGCTCCTGATCTCCTTGCCTGACTCGTCGAAATGGTGGACCGGGTTCGCTTTGGTGCCGAGACAGCCAGGGGCCGTCCCTGGTGAGCATCGGTCGGTCGCCCAGACGGACTTGCCATCCCGGTCGATGGCCACTCCGTTGGAACCGCCCCACGGCCTTCCCTCGACATTGAGCTGCCCCCAGTCCCGGTTGACGCGATATGGATTGGCGCCGCTGTTGACGGGCTGAACGTTGTCGGTCTGAGCGGTGCCTCCCCGCTGTTGCGCCTGAAGGCTGGTTCCCTGCAGCTCAACCCAGACCACGACGATCAACGCTGTCAACCAGAATCTCGCGAAATCTGAAACGGGCATTTTGATGCTCCTATTCATTTCCAGCTCTGAACTGCCTCGTATCACCGGTGTTGTATCACACACGATCACGGCGCTCGTCCTGAACCTCGACTTTTCAACGTGTTCGATCAGCGGGGCGACGCCGTAGAGCAGCGTTGTTCCCGCCGCCTTTCTGGGTTAAGGTGTGGCAACTTTTCAAAGTGCACAGCGGTCGACCGCTGGAATCTGGCAGGAGCTCTCTATGCGCAAGGTGTTATTGGCCTCGGCCGTCATGGCTTTCGCTTCCATCCCTGCCGCCAGCTCGGCGCAAGCGCCGGCGGCGCCCGATCCGCTCGCGATCGGCGGCAAGGACACCGCGTGGTTCATGGACCGGGTCAGCCGTCCGGATACCGACAGCGAGCCGCAAGCCCCATTCAAGATCATGGGCAACGTCTACTATGTCGGTGCCAACAACATCGCCTCGATCCTGGTCGCCACCCCGAGGGGCCACATCCTCCTCGACACCGGCACCCAGAAGATGGCGGCGGTCGTCTTCCCCAACATCGTCAAGCTCGGTTTCAAGCCGGCCGACATCAAGGTGATGCTGATCTCCCACGCGCACTACGACCACATGGAGACGATGGAAACCATACGCCGCATCACCGGAGCCACGGTGGCGGCCCTGGAGGCCGAGGTCCCTGCCCTGGTCAGCGGCCACGACCTTGGGTCTAACGAGACCTGGGGCCAGGAGCCGATCCAGGTCGGCCGTGTCCTCCAGAGCGGGGAGGACATCAA
>JAHFUJ010000093.1:12609-15110 GCA_023265105.1 Acidobacteriota bacterium | reverse complement strand
ATCGAAGTCCGGGTGGACGATGGCCCGTGGCAACCGGCGACGATCGATCCGGCCACAAACAGCAAGTACTCGTGGAAGCTGTTTACCTACGGGTGGAACGGCGCCACGCCCGGGGAGCACATGCTCGTCTCGCGCGTGACCGACGTCACCGGGAAGGTGCAGCCGACCGCGGAGGAGCTGGAGATCAAGAAGACGTTTCTGGAAGACAACTCGCAGTTTCCGCGGAAGGTGATGATTTCCTAGCGACACCTGCTCCTCGAACTGCGATCGGATCCTCGGCGCCCGGCATGCGAGCCGTGCGCCGACGCCTTGAACGCGCCGCCAGGCCAGCGTCGCGGCCCTTACCCACGGGCGAGCTACTCGATGCAGATGGATTTGTTGTTGAGCCTGATCATCGCCAGCGCGGGCCCGGTGCTCACGGGCTCAGGGATTGCAAAGAAAATCGGTGGTTCAATCGGTGGCACATCAGGAAAACGGCTCCTGCTGATCGTGACATCCATGAAGTAGGAGTTCTCCACGAAGTCCAGGGTCGTCAACGGGGGTGTACAGGCGTTTGTAAAGACCGTCTGCACCTGGAACGTGCCCGATCCCGCATACGCGTTGCTGTCGAGCGTGAGCAGAGTCGTGGTCGACCCGGTGTTCAGGCCATACTTCTTGAGCTGCACGACGACCCGTTCGCCGTCGCCGTGGTCGAGAAAGCGGGCCGTGAGAGTGAGCCCGGCCCCGCCCAGGACACCTTGGACGGCGACGACGTTGTATCGGATGCGCACGCCCCCGAACAGCCCGAACCCAGGTCGCAGGGCGACCGCGCCGGACACCGGGGAACCCAGCAGGACGCGCAGCAGGTCCGCTTCATCCACGGTGCCCGCGGAGCCGACGGTCGTCCAAGGGTCGTTCCCTTGCTGCGCCCAGACAGCTGAGCCGCTGGTCAGCAGCGCGACGAGCACGAAGACGACCGACCTGGACAGAATGCGTGTGTGTGCCATGGCGCGGCCCCTCCTTGAGGGCCCTCGAATCTCGTTCGTCGTAGGAAGTCGGACGAACGCTCACCCTTGCGTGAGGGATCATACACGCGGACGGGGACAGAAACTGACTCCGAAACAGGAACGCGTCCCAGACTTTGGAGTGTGCCTGCGGGCGCAATCTCCTGCGCGCGTGCCTGTCTCGTCAAGGTGACGTGGGATTTTCGAGCAACTGCGATGAACTTGCTCGACTTACCGGGACCAGCTGGAAAAGACGCCGGCACAAGAAGTAGCCGTGGCGCACAATCGCCGACGCATCGTGCACGCGGCAGTGACGCGTCGCAGATCCTCTTCGGCACCGATTTCCCGCCGGGCGGCACCAGCCAGGACGTCGCTCGCCGGCCGGCTGAGCTCTGCCTGTTCGACGTGAACGCCGCGCGCGATCGACGGCAAGAACGCCGAGAGATTTCTCCCACGGCTCGGAGCAGCCGTCGCGTAAGACGATCAGCCCCGCGTAGCGGTCGCAGTCCCGCGACCTCGGCCACCGCCATTGCCAAATGGCGGATACGTGCGCGGATTCAGCACGTGCCGATCCATGAAGAAGTCGATGAGCTGCGCCGTCGCCTGTGCGAACTCAGGATGCGTGTCGAATTCGTGAGGCACCCCGTCAAAGGTATGCAGCTCCGATGGGACTTTGGCTTCGCGCAGCATTTGCAGGAACCGATAGCTGCTTTCCGGCGGGATCGTGACATCCGACAGACCGTGGAACAGGATCGTGGGCGGAAACGCTGCTGAGACGTGGCTCGTCGGGCTGGCCGCGCGGTGCACCTCCGCATTGCTGCCCGCGGGAAGGAGCACATGCGCCGAGCCGTCGGCCTCAAGGCCGATTTCGGTCCGCGGATAGAACGCCACACAAGCCGCAAGCTCCGTTCCCACCTTCGCGTTTCCGCTTTCGCCTTCGACCGCCGGGAGATTCATCGTGCCGGCAGTAGCGAGCGACAAGAACCCTCCAGCCGAGTAGCCCACCACGGCGATTCGTTTGGGATCGATCCCGAGCGAGGCGGCGTTGGTTCGTGTCCATCGAATCGCTGTCCTGACATCTTGGAGTTGGGCCGGCCACTTCGCGACGCCAGTCAGCCGATACTGCGCGCCGATGGACACGTACCCAAGAGCCGTGACTGCAGTGACCTTCCCAGGCAGATCGGCCTTGCTGCCTCCCCTGAACCCTCCACCGTGCAGATGGATGAGCGCCATGTGTTTCTCGGTTCCGGGAGGCGGGCGATAGATGTCGCAGTGGAGATCCATGTCGCCGCCCTTGCCGTAGACGACGTCCTTCTCGACCTTCACCGCGGCCGAGTTGGACGCCTGGCGTGTCCCGGCGAGCGCGCGCAGAGGAGAAGCGACGACCGCCGCACCGCCGACACCGAAGAACGCTCGTCTGGTGATCTTGGAACGTGGAGGATTGTTCAGCACGGCAGGATTATAGACGCACGAATCGAGTGATGGCAAGAATTGTCAAACGGAGGCCGAGGCTGTCCT
>JAHFUJ010000093.1:0-12509 GCA_023265105.1 Acidobacteriota bacterium | reverse complement strand
TCTAGTGAACAGTAATACCGACGCCGATCTGGTCAACGTGGCTGTCAGCGTTTGATGTTTGCACTGCGAAACCGTTATAGAAGGGCGTGAGGCTTACGTTTGGCTTAATGCGGATGTCCCAGCCGAGACCGAACAGCCCGCCGACACCATATTCGGTCTCGCTGCCGAAACCTGCGACACCGACGCTGATATGCCCAAGACCGAGACCACCAGTCAGAAAGAAGCCTGAATTGACCGACGGGTAAAAGCGTATGCGCCCATCGAACGTGCCTCCGCTGAGCGAGACACCTTCCGCATAAGACTTATACCAGCCGCTGGTCCCGACGCCGAAGAGCACCTTGTCACTGACCCTACCGCCGAGTGACAGTCCACCACTGGCTCCGGCATCGCTCCCGACGCAGCCTTGGCAACCGGCGAATCCGAGCCCCGTTCCGGCGTTGAACCAGAAGCCCTCTCGTGTTTGCGGATACCGCCCCCTTGGTGCGACTGCTTGCGGCCGTGGCTGCTCGACTTCACCTGAAGGCGCGGAGCGAATTGACGTTGGCGGCGGTGGTGTGAACGGTGTAGGTTCGGTGCCGCGCTCTGACGTCGCCAACGACTGTAGAATTGCTATCGCCTCGGCGATCCTAGCCGAGCGTTGATTAAGGATTCCAGCGTCTGGCAGTCCTTGCACCGCGTCTGCGGCGCTAGCGACCTTGGATTGCATTTGCTGCAATGAGAGCACAAGTCCGTCATAACTATTGGGAACGTCGAGCGCTGACATTACCGCTGCAGCGGACGCGGGCTGCGCGGGAATCGGACTCATGTCGCTCCTGCTGATGGTCTCGATGACCTGCGCGGGCACCCAGCCACCTTTTCGGGAGCCGTCCGCGGCGGTCGCCACTACCCAGTAATACGCGCCTTGCCGACTCAGGATCTCTAACCTTGGTTGCGCGGTCTGAGCGGCTGCCGTCGAGACGGACGCGAGAACGACGCACAGACTCAGATATGTTGTGAGGCGGGCTGACATAATTATCCTCTCCCTGCCTCAAATATCGGGTCCAACCAAGGGAAAGGTTAGGGAGGGGAAGGTGAACGCTTGCGCGCTTCCGCACAACCTCGTCCAGGGAAGGTGTCAACGTGATGGTCACCGACTCGCTCGTCGCAGCGGACGCCAGACGCCGCTGGAGCGATTGGCCGTCGCCTTGTCCTCCCAGTTACGCGACCCGGAGGCGGTCGCGCCCAGAATACGGATCGATCTCGACGACGATCTTTTTGACAGCGGCGATCGGTGCCTTCCGGCGACCAATGGCCTTCATCGTGATGATGCCCGCGGCCTCCAGCTTCGCAAGAGTGCGGGTTAGGTTTGGTTGCGCCCGTCCGGTCATCTGCACCAGCTCCGTCACCGATCGCGGCTTCCGGTCGCGGATGATGGCGAGAAGCCGGCGATTCGCCGGCGTCAACAGGCGGACCACCGCTTCGACGGAGTTGAAGCTCGGCTTGGCGGCGTCGGCTGGAGCCGTCCGCTCACCACGTGCGACCGCCCTCATTTCATCGCGGAGAGACCGGAGGTTCTGAATCTTGATGCTGCTCATTTCCGCCTCCGTGTCTCCTCGATCTTGACGACGGTGGTGCCAATTCCTCGATCGCGCAAAACTCGCTCCACCTCATCGAAGTCGACGATTAGTGTGTCCGCGTCTGCGAATACGTAAGGCCTTCCTGGATCGTGCTCCGTGCGGTGCCGGCGATCGGCCGCCTCAGGTGCTCGCTTGAACTGTGAGCCCGCGCGAGAGCCGTGAGCGTTGTCGAAGCCAACCAAGCGAGATCCGTTAGGAGCGATGGAGTGTCAGCGAGTACGACAACCCGTGTGGTCGCCTCTTGGTCGGCTTGACACGTTTGATCTCGAACTTGATCTCGTTGGACTGCCAAGAGAGCGGCAAGCTACCGATGGGTACCCCATATTCGCTCACGACACTCGCTAGAACTGCTCAAGAAGCTCGGACCATATCGGCGGATTCGAAGTGCCGCCGATCTCGTTAATTGTCAGCTTGACCAGCTTGCATGCATCGACCAACCGCCCATGTGGGCCAGCAAGGGCACCAGAGCGATGGATGCTTCGGTCAGGCTGTAAATGACCTTCTGCTTGTGGCTGGGATCGTCGCGACGGGATGCCAATCAGGCTTTTTCCAGGCGCGTCAGCCGGTCGGCCAGAATGTTCGAGGCTATCCGCTCCTCCGACCGGGTCAGCAACTCGCGGAAGTGACGGCGGTTGCCGAACATCAGGTCGCGGATGACGATCAGGCTCCAGCGATCCCCCAGCGCCTCGAGAGTCAGATTGATCGGGCAGCCCGAGCGTGGGGCGTTCATGCGCACTCCAAAAACCAATTGCGATATGAAATCAGTCGATCTAGCTTACAACCGATCGCATAACGCAATCAGAACCGCGCGGATGTGCCGCGTGAGGAAAGGAAGTGGTATGGCTAGGCTCGTGTTCGGAATGAACCAGTCCCTGGACGGCTACGTCGACCATATGGCGTTTGCGCCAAGCCCCACGCTCTTCCGCCACTTCATCGAGGAGGCTCAGGGGCAGGCGGGCAGTGTCTACGGTCGCCAAATGTATGAGGTCATGCGTTACTGGGACGACGATCATCCTGAATGGGATGCAGAGGAACACGCCTTCGCGGCGGCGTGGCGGAACCAGCCGAAATGGGTCGTCTCGCGCTCGTTGAAGTCGGTCGGCCCCAACGCCAGGCTTGTTGAGGATGATCTTGAGGGCGCGATCCGCGAGCTGAAGGCCGAGCGCGACGGGGAGATCGAAGTTGCTGGCCCGAACTTGGCGCAAAGCCTGACCGAACTTGGCCTGATCGATGAGTATCGAATCTACCTGCACCCCGTCGTGCTTGGTCACGGCAAGCCATATTTCGCCGGGCCCCGGCCGCCGCTCCGCCTTATGGCTAATGATCGGATTGGCGAGGATGTGATCAGGTTGGCCTACGTTCCTGCTTAATCTCGCGACTCGCCGGATGGAAATCGCCGCTGAGTCTGGTCTTGGGACGACGTTGTTAGGCAACCTGATGGTTGCTAATCGGCCACTGGCGACACCGGCAGTCCTTGCCATTCCAATTTCGCGGCTGCTCTTACGAGGAATGCGGGGCCTTGCAGGGCGCATGCAGCGGCGGGTCCTGTGGACTCATGGTGATGACTGGGATCCGACTGGCTCCTCAGGCCACGCTGACACCATGGCACGCTGTGCTCATCATCGTCGGGACACTGGTACTCGCCCTCACGAAAAATAAGCCGGTTTGGATCATTGCCGTTGCGGCGGTGCTTGGTTTGGTGCTTCGGTAGCGTTCCGTATGCGCGGAAGATGATCCGCGAACTCCGAAGTCTCGGATACCGCGTCGAACTTCTCCCAGCTCCATCGAGCAGCCCGGCATGATCGCGAGAGATTTTCGACCCCTGGCTCATCCGCGAAGCGGCGTGAAATTGGCGCTTTTAGGCCTACTTTCGCGAATCGTTGCTCCGGGGCCTCTCATTGTCGAATGGTAAAATCGAAAAGCGTGGGTTGAGCCCGACAGGGTCCAGGATACAACAGGTTGACCCTCTGATGTTCGCTGGCTTCTTGGTGATACTCGCTTCGCTGAAATTCCTGGTCCTGTTCGACTGGAAGCGTGGAAAGGAGATGCCTATGAGGAAAGCGTTCATGTGTGGTGTACGGTCGGTTTCGGAGACGTTCTGGACCATCGGAGCCAGCAGCATCACGGCCATCTTGCCGGGCTGAGCCCACGCACTACCTTCTCCGACCAACCCTCGTCCCTCTGTGCGGCACGCTAGGTCAGCGTGTTCACCTATCGTCGAACTTGTCGATGAGCGGCCCGTCGATCGGGCGGCGCGATCGCGAAGCCCACGTCCGCAACCAGCGAAAATGCACTTCCACTTCCGGACGGCCGCCCACGCTCGACGACTTGCACGAATGGTGAGCGCTTCGACTTCGTTTGCGATTCGTAGACAAAGCCCAGCCGCTCGTGTATATTCAATGTAGATACATGGCTACGACTACGCAACTCTCGAAGTGGGGCAACAGTCTCGGCTTGCGCCTTCCCAAATCGGTTGCACGCGAGGTGCAACTCGGTGAAGGCGACACGGTCCAAGTGTCGGTGGACAACGGCACCATCGTGATCCGGCCGAGTCGCCCGCGATATTCACTGGACGAGCTCGTCCGTCGCATCACTCCGAAGAACCGCCACGACGGGAGCGACTGGGGCGGTCCGCTCGGGGATGAGGCGTGGTAGCCCGCAGCTACGTCCCCGAGGCGGGGGATCTCGTCTGGCTGACGTTCGACCCTCAAGCCGGCCACGAGCAGCGCGGGCGCCGACCCGCTCTAATCCTGTCGCCTCGAGCGTACAACGCGAAGGCCCGTCTCGCGATCGCGTGCCCGATCACGAGTCACGCGAAGGGTTACCCGTTCGAGGTTGCTCTACCCGCCGGCAGCAAAGTAACAGGCGTCGTCTTAGCCGATCACGTCAAGAATCTGGACTGGAACGCTCGGCGCGTGGAGTTCGCCGCAACCGCTCCCGTCGAAATCCTCACCGACGTGAGGGAACGTCTCCGAGTGCTTCTCGGGCTGTGACTACTGAACATGGCCGGCGATCGAAGGACGTGTTTTACTTGAGAGAGTATGACGAGGCGTTTCGCGACGCCTGCTCGCGGGTGATCCGCCTTCGCGGCGAAGAAGCTTACCCGCTGCTCAAGAAATCCCAACAGAGCCACGCCCAGCCATCCACACGTCACAGGTCACCTTGCCGTCAGGCGAGGCGCTGACCAACGAACCGTTTGAGATGAAGGTTGCATTTCGTTTCAACCTCTCGGACATGGTGTCCGGGCATATCGATGCCTTCACCGCCTCGGCGGAGGCCGCGGGTCGGGAGTACGGGGAACAGACGATGCGCCAGCTGCTGAAGTACGGCGGCACGATCAGTGAGTCTAGGAGATTGGAGCAGGGGGACGCCGCAGCTCGACTTGCTGCGTACTAACACTCTCGCCCATCCCGCGTTCGATGCCGCGCTGCCCCGAAGACCGGTGTTGGTGCTGACGGGCCGACTCACCGGTGGAGCAGCCCTCGCCGTACAGAATTACTGCGATCAGGCGCGAGGTTCGGGAATTGGCCTTGAGATCTGGGACCGTGAATCACTCGTCGAGAGAATCGCGGGTGGTCTCGACATCGGCGTCGAGAGACGTACCGAAGGTCCATTATTGACGCTGATCGGAGCAATCGACGAAGGATCGATTGCCGAAGTCCAAGTCGAGCGTTTCAGTCGCCGCTGGATGTCCACCGAGGCGGATGCCTCGGCCTGTACTCTCGAAGCGGCGACGGTTGCCGCGCGTATTGAGCGACACCGAGGCGCTGAGTGCGATGCACCTGCCGATCGCGCTGTGGCTGGTCGTCGGCATCGCCTACGTCGGCGGCCGCTGGTTCGAGGGGGGCGGCCGCATGGACTTCGTGCGTTTCTCGGGCGAACTGTTTATCTACTACGTGCTGATCGCGCTTGGCGGCGGGGTGCTCACGGCGTTCACGGTGATGATGTTCGAAGCGATCGGCATGAAGGCCGATTGGCTCGCCGGGAACTGGCTGATTCCGTGCGGCGCGGCAGGCGCGGTCATCGTCGGCTCGTGGCTGGTCGAGGCAAAACAGAGCGTCATCGAGAACATGGCGCCCGTGCTCACCCGCCTGTTCACGCCGCTCTTCACCATCCTCCTGCTGGTGTTCCTGGGGACGATGGCATGGACCGGCCGGCCGATCGACATCAAGCGCAACGTGCTGATTGCGTTCGACCTGCTGCTGGCGCTGGTGGTGGGCCTGGTGCTCTATTCCGCATCGGCGCGCGATCCGGAGGCGCCGCCGAACCTGTTTGACCGCCTGCAACTGCTGCTGATCGTGAGCGCCCTCGTCGTCGATACCGTAGCGCTTGCCGCCATCGCCTCACGCATCTCGGAGTTCGGCTTCACGCCGAACCGTGTCGCGGCGCTCGGGGAGAACCTGATCCTGTTGGTCAACCTCGCATGGTCGGCGTGGCTCTACGCCGCGTTCCTACGCGGGCGACAACCGTTGCTCGCGCTCGAGGTGTGGCAGACTGCGTACCTGCCGGTGTATTCGATCTGGGCCGCGCTCGTCGTCGTGGTGTTCCCGCCGCTCTTCGCGTACGCGTGAAGATCCGGCCGCTCTCAGGTCCACCGCTTCACAACCGATCAGAGTCCATTTGCAGTCGGGTCTGCACCCTGTGAAAGTTCGATACTACCGAATGGCCTCTTGCTAAGTTGCTTGAGTGGAAGCATCGGATACGACAACTGGTGCTCGAAATTCCGCGCTGGACCCTTCCTTGTCCCTTTTGACGTTGACTTCAACCCCCACAGCGCGGTTGCCTTCGAGGAGAATACCGGTGACCTCGTGGTTGGGCAGCAATTCGCCGCCCCCTGCGCGGATGGTCGCGCCCGTGGCCTTGGCGATCTCGCCTGCGCCGCCATTCGGATACCACGCTCCGTCGAGGTAATGAGTCGCGATCATTGTATGAGTGGCGAAGGCGCTCTGACTTGGAGGCATTCCATAGTCTGCCCACTGGGATGTCACCACCGCTCGAAGCTGTGGGTCGCGAAACCGCCGTTCCAGATAATGCTGCGTGACCTGCAAGGGTGAATTCGCCGTGAGCCGATTCACCAGCCGAACCATCCAGCTTAGTGGCACGGGCGCCGCCATCGCCATGAAATGGCGGTGGAGCCAGGCGACGGCGGACTTGAGATCCTGAAAATACTGTTCAATACTCGCGCGCTCACCCGGAAAGGCGCTGATCAGAGCTTGTCACAAATTTGCTTCGCCTTTACACGCCCTGACTTGCAACGTCGGATAGACAAAGACATCGTACACATCGGGCATCGGGCCCCATTTCACCCCACCGTCGGTGATGAAATCGAACAGCCGGCGCCCCCGCATACCCTCGCCCATCTCGCCGACGTAGTGAAGGCCGACATCCCACGACCAGCCGCCGGGCCGGGTGAACGTATGCGTGAAGCCGCCGATCTTGAAGTGGCGCTCGAGCACGAGCACACGCCACCTGCGCAGTTTTGCCATAATGCTCGCGAATGCGAGCCCGCCCATCCCGGAGCCAATGACCATGGCGTCGAATTCGCGATGAGACATGTTGTCTCACGCATTGTACTTAGAGAGCGCCGCCAAGCGATGGCGGGGGCAGCGCGATGTTCACGCCGACGCTGCACCTCGTCCGCCTTGCGCGCGAGTGACTCGCAGAGTTGGTTCACCAGGTACTCGACGGAGCCTCACCCCCAAAGTAGATACCGATGCGAGCAGTGGCCCATGACAATCTCCTGGCGAAGCTCAAAGGCCCTGACCGTGGATCGATCGGTCGGTCCAGCCTCGTCGTGGCTCAGGTCAGGAAGAATCCCAGTTGTTCTCCACGGTCGTCGTGAGAGACCTGAACTTTTTCGACTGTAATTGGCTCCTCAGGCTGGACACCTGCAATCAAGGCACGGCAATCCGCTTCGTCGATGAGGTGCTCCGGCGGCTCCCGTTCCGGGTGCTCGTGGTGCACGCCCACGATGGGAGGATTACTATGACTACCACGCGCGGGGCGCTGGACGGCCAAACGCCCTACGAACGGTTGGTCGCCAAGATGAGAGCGGGAACGTCACCGGCGTCCTAGTAACCTACACGAAGGAGAACCTCAAATGGGCGGAACACAACCAGGGCCACGACGGGCCTCCGGGGAACATTTTGGTGCCCGCGGGCGCGTCGAAGGCGCCCGCTGCCTTCTCCAGGCGGCTGGGTTGAGCGCTTGCCTGCTGGTGTTAGGTTTTCCGACGCCTGGCTCGGGCCAACAAACGACGCCGACCGGCCCGGAATCATTGAAGAAGCTCAGCCTGGAGGAGCTGGCGAAGATCGAAGTGGTCTACGCCGCGTCCAAGCGTGAACAGAAACTCACCGAGGCTCCCTCCTCCGTGAGCATCGTCACCAGAGAGGACATCAGGCAGTATGGCTACCGGACGATGTTCGACTTGTTGAAGAGCGTGCGCGGGCTTTACCTCACCTCTGACGATGCCTATTCCTACACCGGACTGCGCGGGATCAACCAACCTGGTGATTACGGCGGACGCATATTGCTGACGGTGGACGGTCACCGGATCAATGAGCCGTTTTATGACTCGACGTTCGTCGGGACCGAGTTCCCATTGGACGTGGATCTGATCGAGCGGGTGGAGGTCATTCGCGGGCCGGGTTCCTCGCTCTTCGGCAACAATGCGTTCTTCGCCGTGATTAACGTCGTCACGCGACGCGCCGCCGACATGGCCGGCGGCGAAGGGTCCGGTACGGCGGCCAGCTACAACACGCACGGCGGCCGGTTCACCTACGGCCGGCGACTGGCCAACGGCTTCGGCGTGATCGTTTCCGGCTCCGCGCTGGCCGGCGAAGGACGGAAGCGGATCCATTATCCCGAGTTCAGCACGATCAACGGCGGTGTGGCAGAGAATCTCGATGGCATCGACAACGGGACGACGTTTGCCTCGATGAGCCGCGGCGCGTTTGCGCTCCAGGGCGCCTTCATGAAGCGTCACAAGGACGTGGCCAACGCGCCGTTCGGCTCGTTGTTCGACGATCCGCGAACCGAAGAGATCGATGAACGGGCCTACCTAAAGCTCAACTTCACGCGCGAGCTCAATACGGATGCGTCTTTCCGGGTGGGCCTGTCCTACGACCACTACCGTTTCGAGGGCATCTACCCGTTCAACTACTCGGCACCGGACGCCGGACCCCATACGATCAACCGGGATCAGGCGCGGTCAGAATCCGTCGGCGGCGAGTTGCAGTTCAACCAGACGCTCGGGAAGAAGCACCGGCTGATGGTCGGATCGGATCTCAGAACGGATCTGCGGCTGGATTTGGCGAATGCCGACGACGACCCGCCGTTCACGTATATGGACTCACGGCATACGGCAACGATGGTCGGTGCTTTTGCCCAAGACGAATATGCCGTGCGACCAAACCTTCTTATCAATGCTGGCGTGCGCTACGACCACTTCAACACGTTTGGCGGCACGGTGAATCCGCGTGCCGCTGTCATCTACAACCCTGGGGCCGGGAGGGCGCTGAAGCTGATTTACGGGCAGGCGTTTCGTGCGCCCAACGCCTACGAGTTCTACTACGGGCAGGCGAAGTACAAGACCAACCCCGGCCTTAGGCCGGAACACGTCTATTCAACCGAGCTCGTGTACGAACAGGTTCTGTCCAAGAGCCTCCGCCTCACGTCGTCGTTCTTTCACAGCGACGTCGATGGTCTGATCGGTCTTCGAACCGATCCGGCGGACGGGATGATGGTCTTTGAGAATCTCGTCAGAGCGCGCAGCACGGGATTCGAGGGCGAATTGGAGGGCCAGTGGCAGAACGGATATCGCGGCCGGATCAGTTATACCAACGCCAGGGCGCGTGACGATTCCATGAACCGCGTGCTGAGCAACTCGCCCCGGCACGTCGGCAAGGGCAACCTGACCGTGCCGCTCTGGCGGGATCGGCTCGGTGCGGGTCTGGAGGTGCAAGCGATGAGCAGCCGCATGACCGTCAAAGACCGCGAGTGCGGAGGGTTCTGGCTGGCCAACCTCACCATCACCGGACGGAACGTCCGCACGCATCTCGAAATGTCGGCAAGCGCCTACAACCTGTTCGATAGATCGTACGCCGACCCGATGTCGGTCGAGTTCCGGCAGGAGGTCCTGCCGCAGGCGCGCCGCAATTTTCGTGTGAAGCTGACCTACACGTTCTGAAGCCCGAGCGCGCACTCATGAAAACCAGGCGCCTGACGAAAACCCAGGCCCGGTCGTCACGCGCGATGGTCGGGCGAACAGGCTCGAACCCACATATCTGGCTGAGCGCGCTCGTCTTGGCGGTGCTCGCGCTCGGCGCCACGCCAGCCGTCCGCACGCAACGGCCGTCTGTGGCCGAAGAATACGAGGTCAAAGCCGCGTACGTGTTCAACTTTGCG
Source organism: Acidobacteriota bacterium (assembly GCA_023265105.1). GTDB lineage: Bacteria > Acidobacteriota > Vicinamibacteria > Vicinamibacterales > CAVVIG01 > JAHFUJ01. The sequence continues at coordinate 2,487 of JAHFUJ010000093.1, read as the reverse complement.
AATTTCGTGACATGGCCGGCCTCGGCCTTTGCCTCGCCTACTTCACCCGTCGTCATTGGCGTTGCCGGAGACGGCCCGCTCGAAGAGCCGCTCGTCCGCATGATTCGCGGGGAGACGATCAACGGCCGGCCCGTGGTGGTGCGGCGCGTCGCCCGTACCGACGAAATGAAGCCATGCCACATCCTCTTTGTTGGAGCCAACGAATCGAGACAGCATGCGCGGTCGCTGACGGAGTTGCGGAATTCGCCGGTGCTCACGGTCGGGGAGGCAGAAGACTTCCTCATCTCGGGTGGCATGGTCCGCCTCGTGGTGACCAATAACAACAGGGTTGTGTTCGACGTGAACCTGGACGCCGCGTCCAGGGCCGGCGTGAGGCTCAGCGCGCGATTGCTGATGGTGGCTCGACGGGTCTTTGGGAACACACGGGGGACGGGCCAGTAACCAGTAGGATGAAACCATTCCGCGACCAGCCCATTCGGCGAAAGCTGTCCGTGGCGCTCATGAGCACGAGCGCCGTGGTGCTCATGTTGGCAGCGACAACCTTCATTGGATACGAGTACCTCGATTTTCGCGCCGACCTGGTCCGGAACCTGAGCACGCAGGCGGATATTACCGCTGAAAGTAGCACTGCGCTCTTGACCTTTGGGGACGAACAGACTGCCAAAGATACACTGGCTGTGCTGAAGTCCGATTCGCACATCCTGGCGGCCGCCCTCTATCAGTCCGATGGACGTCTCTTTGCCGATTACCGGCGAAACGACCGGCCCCCGGTGCAGCTCCCATCGAGTCCCCCTCGTGAGGGATATCTCTTCACGCCAGATTACCTGGAGCTGTCCCGTTCAATTCTGGTCGGAAACCGGAGCGTTGGCACCGTCTATCTGAGGTCCGATCTGGAGTTGATGCAGGCGCGCCTCATCCGCTACCTGACGATCACGACGGCCGTGTTCATGGCCGCGTTGTTGGTGGCCCTCTGGTTGTCGTCGCGCTTCCAGCAGATCATTACGCAGCCCATTCTGGATCTGGCAGCGGCCGCCGGTGAGGTAGCGCTCGAGAAGAACTATGCCACACGGGTCGAGAGCCAGAGCCGCGATGAGCTCGGGACGCTCGTCACAGCCTTCAATGACATGCTGTCGCAGGTCCAGCAGCGAGATGCTGCGTTACTCGCCGAGAACACTGATCGTCAGCAGGCCGAGGCGGAGGTCAGGCAGCTGAACGCGCGACTCGAAGAGCGCGTTCTGCAACGGACCGCTCAGCTCGAAGCGTCGAACCAGGAGTTGCTGGCGGCCAAGCTAGCGGCGGAGACCTCAAGCCGCGCGAAGAGTGCCTTTCTCGCCAACATGAGCCACGAGCTCCGGGCGCCATTGACCGTGATCGTCGGCTACAGCGAGCTCCTGGCCCGGTCGGCCGAGGAGCGGGGCTTACACGACTTCGTGTCGGACCTCGAGAAAGTCCGGCACTACTGCAGACACCTGCACAGCCTAATCAGTGACGTCCTCGACCTGACCAAGATTGAAGCGGATCGGTTCGAGGTCAAGCCCGAACCCGTGGAACTCAGGACACTCGTCGATGAGCTCACCGCCACGGGCACAGTGCTCGCCAAGAACGGGAACAACCGGTTCTGCGCCAGCATCGAAGCTGGGATCGGCACGATCGTGACCGACGCCAGGCTTCTTCGACAGATTCTGCTGAACCTGGTCTCGAACGCGTGCAAGTTTACGAAGGACGGTGACGTGCGCGTCTCGGTCACAGGCGAATACACGGCCGTGGTGCTCTCAGGGGTCTGTTTCACTATCACGGACACGGGGCTCGGGATTCCCGAGGTCGAGCTGCCCCGAATCTTCCAGGCCTTCTACCAGGTCGACGGGTCGGCGACACGGCGCTCGGGTGGGACCGGGCTCGGGCTCGCTATCGCGCGCCGGCTCTCGGTACTCCTCGGGGGCTCGCTTGACGTGCGGAGCGTGGCGGGGGCGGGCTCCATGTTCTGTCTGCGCCTTCCGACGACACTACCTCCCGCATCGCGCACGGTATGAAGGCGTGAAGACCTACAGCCATATCCTCAGGAAGGTGCTGGACGAAGCAGCGAGGGTCCTTGAGGCGCCGGATCTTGAGTCATGGCAGCAGACCATTGTTTCGACCTATCGGGTTACACCGCTCCTGCGGGTCTTCACGACAGCGTGGCGTGGGATTTGGCGGCACGCATGATTTGAAGAAAGCCGAGCGGACCAATGAGCCGGCTCGCGGTGAGCACGCCAGCCATCAGGGCGCCCATGATCCTGTCCTGCCTGAGACATAGGTCACCCATGTGACCGGAATAGACCTGAAAAGGTTGGCTCCTCAGGCTGGACTCGAACCCGCCTCCTGCTCAATCAGCTCCTCGAGCCAGCGAGGGGTGGGCGGCCAGCGGACAGTTCGCCGTTCGCTAGTGAGACAATATGTGGTTGACTCGCTCGTTTTGAAAGCGCAGCATGCATTCGGACGTTGAGGTTC
>JAHFUJ010000092.1:10989-15135 GCA_023265105.1 Acidobacteriota bacterium | reverse complement strand
AGAAGCCGTTCCATGCGCTCCCGCGCGTTCCGGGCTCTCCGCAATGTCTCCTTGGCCGAGCCGTGCGCGGCGATTTCCAGGAGCAGCGTGTCGTCGTAGCCCACCTTCTGGACCGCGGTGAGCGCCGCCGGCCAGTCGATCGTTCCTTCAAATGGCACGAGATGATCGTCGGTCCGGCCGCGGTTGTCGTGCACGTGCGTCGTGATCAAATGCCCCGACACCGTCTCGATCGCGTCGAGCAGATCGCCGTCCATGTGCGCATGACCGAAATCGAGGCAGACACCGACGCCCGGCGCCTCGGCGGTGTCGATCTCGAGGTCTTCCTCAATGAAGTGCACCAGCGAGCCGGCGCGTGACAACTCGTTGGGAATCACCTCCAGGGCGATGCGCACGCCGAGCGGCGCAGCGAGCCGCCGCAGCGTCTCGATGCTGCGACGCGCGGGGTCGCGGCCGTCGTCTCCCGCCCCCCTTGCCTGCGATCGCGGCAGCCCCAGGTGCGTCACCAGCACCTTGACCGGAATCCGCCGCGCGATGTGCAGGGCGCACTCCGCTTCGGCCACCGCGTGCGCCCGCGCGTCGGGATCGGTCGTCGCGATCGTCAGCGGCGGCCCCCAGTGGCCGGCCGTAAAACTTTCGCCGATCGGCGCATGAATGCCGTGAAGCTCGAGCCCTGACTCCGCCAGCCACTGCTGCAGATCGGCGACGGCGGCGGGGTTGTGATAATCGAAGTGCGTCCGCGTCGCAAAGACTTCGACCGTCTCAAAACCGTGCGCGGCGATCTCCACCAGGTGATCGCGGCTCAACCGCTGATTGTGATAGAGGTGCGTCGATATCCCGTACTGTCTCTTTCGCGCCACCGTGAACCATCCATTGTAACTGGCTGCGCTGGCTCGCCACAAAGGACACCAAGGACACAAAAGTCAAAACCCGCTGGCCCGCAGGTCCGTCCCTTGCCCGCCCGTATTCTTTGTGTCCCTCGTGTCCTTTGTGTCCTCTGTGTTCCTACAGTTCCTCGATGTGTCTGGCCAGCAGCTCCCGAAGGCGCGCGAAGCGGCCGTATTTCTCGAGGTTGGTTCGCACGTAGCGGAGCGTGCGCGGCATGTACTGAATGTAGACCGGGTTCCGGCGCGTCGTCGTCTGATAGCCGAACGTGCCGAGCGCCTTGAGATTGCGTTGGAGCGACATCAGGTCGAAGCGCCGCCGGAATTCGAGCGACGGTTGATCGAGATTGGGGAGCGCGGGCTCCGATTCGGCGCGGCCTTTGAGCGCGCGGAAATACGCGATCAGATCGTCAAGGTTGTTCTCGCCGATCTCGACGTACGAGTCGCGCAGGAGCGACGCGAGATCGTAGGTGTCCGGACCCATCCGCGCATCCTGGAAATCGATGATGTACAGGCGCCCGTCGTGCAGCATCAGATTGCGGCTGTGATAGTCGCGGTGACACAGCACGCGCGGCTCGGAGGCAAGCTCGTCCACGATCGCCGGCCACTCCTCGGCGAGCGCCTGCCGTTCGAAGGCCGGTAAGACGATCCCGCGATACGCTTCGACAAAATGGCGAACGAAAAAGTCGAGCTCCCACGTGAGCTTCTCGACGTCGAACGCCATGCGGTACGGCAGGTATCCGCCCGGTGGCGGCGCTGGGGCCCCCAACGCGGCAGCCGCGCCGGGATGGAGTTCGGCGCCACGGCGTTGCAGCCGCTCGATGAATTCGACGGCCTGCCGATACAGTGCGGCATGCTCGGCCGGCGTCGCCGCACCCAGATGCGCCTGCAGCGTGACGTCTCCCAGATCCTGCAGTGCCAGGATTCCGAGCGCGTCCGAGTGGCCGACGACCGCCGGGACCGGCAGTCCCACCTGCTGCAGCAGATCGGCGACGTTGGCGAAGGGAAGCGACGCGAATTCGATCGGCCCGGCATGCAGGGCAAGCACGACCGAGGGGCCGTCGGCCGCCAGGACCCGGAAGTAGCGGCGATCCGATGCATCGCCCGTGAGCGGCACGATCCTCGCGCCGCGCCCCGCCAGGCCGCTCTCGCCGAGATACCGATCGAGGCGTTCGCGGAGGTCGCGGTCTTCAATCGTGCGTTGGTCCGCCATACCTATCCCGCCAACGGTGAAACCCGCAGACCGCCGTCCTTCGCGCCGACGAGCACGACGCGCCGGTAGTGTGCGCCCGCCGGCACCCGGACGCCGTCGGCGACGATGCATTCGTCGAGCGTGCAATCGGGCCCGACCTCCACGTCGTCCCACAGGATGGAGCGCGTCACTCGCGCGGACGCCTCGACGCGAAGCCGCTGGCCGCGCGCTACCCAGTCGTCCCCATCGCCGCGCATGAACGCGCACGAGGTGTTCCAGTAGTCCAGCGCGGTCCCGATGTCCCAGAACGCCGTGTCGCAGACGTATCCGTGGATCGAGCCGGGGCGCGTCGCGATGAGCGTGTCGTACGCGCCGCCGATCGAGTTGATCGGAACGCCAGCGGCGAGCGGGCGGAACGCCTCGGCGTGGGCCACCTGCACGCCGATGAAATGATACGAGCCTTCCGCGGCAGGACCGCGGGCGACAAATCCAGTGACCCGGCGTTCCTCGTCCAGCCGGACGCCGCCGTAGCGGACCGGCTCGCGATTCGGCACCAGCGCAAGCGTGACGAGCGCGCCCGACGCGGCGTGCGCGCCGGCGAGCGGGCGCAGCTGGAGGTCGGTGAGCGTGTCGCCGTTGACGATCAGGAAGGTCTCGGCCCCGAGGATCGGCAGCGCCTGACGTGGGCCGCCGCCGGTGCCGAGCACGACCGGCTGTTCCCACGAATAGCGGACGCGCACGCCCAGATCGCTGCCGTCGCCGACGACGGCGGTGACGGTGTCCGGACGGTGGTGCAGATTGAGTACGAGATCGACGACGCCGTTCGCCGCGAGCCACGCGATGATGCGGCGGACCATCGGCTCGCCCGCTACCGGGATGGCCGGCTTCGCGCGGACGTCGGTGAGCGGCCGCAGTCGCGTGCCGAGGCCGGCGGTGAGCACGAGGGCCCCGCGAGGATTACGCATCGTCGAACAGCATGTCGGTCGGCGCGACGCCGCGCTGCTCGCAATGGCGCACGAACAGCCCGCGGTACGAGTCGAGCAGGTAGTCCGCCGGCCCACGGCCGAGCGCCTGGGCCGTTTCGGCGATGCCGAGGTCGCCGCCTTCGATCTCGACGAACACGCCGACCGGCGTCTCGTCGACGGCGACGATCACATCGTCGCGCGCGAACTCCTCGCGGTACTTCTGGTAGCGGAACCAGACGCGGAACCCGAGCTCTTCGAGAATCAGGACGAGGAGGGGACCGTCGCCAATGATGGTTTCGAGCTCTTGGCGCAGCTTCACGATCGTTGACTGGACCGGGCCCTTGAACGTCAGGAAGCTCCTGCCCGATTCCATGCGGACGCGCAGCACCGAACGGCGGCGCCGGAGCAGATCGTCGGCGGTGTCGAAGAGGCAATCTTCCTGAAGGCGCCGGGCGCGTACCGGCGTGGCGCCGGCGGCAAGCACGGCGGTGCGCGCCGCCTCGGCGCTGTCGAAGCGCAGCTTGATCTCGCGCTCGAGCGTCGCAGCCATGAGGTCCTATTAAATCGCCGCCTCCGGCAAATTACAACGCGGTCGTGGGGCCGATCGGGACGGTCCGGCTCAAGCCGGAGGCCACGTACGAGCCGGACGCCACGTACGACGCGTTGGCAGTCGTGGCGTCCGGCTTCCCGCCGTCGCCTGGCTTCGGCGCGGCTCGCCGGAGCGCAAGGCGCGGAGGCGGCAGCCGGACCCACACGAGGCGCACGAACACGTACATCGTGAAGCACTCGAGCGCGAACGCGGGAAACCCGAAATAGCCGGGAAGCGGCATCTCGAAGATCTTCACGCTCTCCATGATGGGCACGGTGTAGTGCCACTTCGCGCGCGACCAGTAGTTCCAGAATTCCCAAAGAAATCCGCAGAGCAGTCCGCTGACCGCGAGGTTGGCGATCCGCTCGTACTCGCGGTGGGCAAGGTCGGCCGCGAGCGAAGGACCACCGAGCCGCCCGTTGATTGGATCGAGCAGGAAGATGAATCCGAGCCAGACGGGAGCGGCCAGATAGCGCGACGGCCAGATGAGCGGCCACACGAGCATCGCGGCGCCGATGA
>JAHFUJ010000092.1:0-10889 GCA_023265105.1 Acidobacteriota bacterium | reverse complement strand
GCGCCACGACAGTTGGTGTCCCGGTCGCCTTGTCAGTCGTGGCGCGGGTCTTTAGACCTGCCTCGACCGTCGTAGCGCCGGTCCCGTTAGCACTCGCAGCCTTGCCACTCGTGGCGCGGGTCTTTAGACCTGCCTCGACCGTCGTAGCGCCGGTCCCGTTAGCACTCGCAGCCTCGCCACTCGTAGCGCGGGTCTTTAGACCTGCCTTGCCACGCCACACGGCCACCAACTCCGCCCCTTCAAAGATCGCCGGCCAGATGGTCGCAAACGACCACGCGTACCCAAAGTAGCGGAGCAGCGCGAGCTCCGGAAGGTTGACGTAATACCAGTTGTCGATGAAGCGATTGTAAAACTCGAACACGAGCCACAGCGGAATCGACGCGATGGCCAGAAAGGCGAACTCGCGCGGCGCCGATCGGATCCACGACGTGCCGCGCGCGCCGAAGACGACGGCGTCGGCGAACAGAATGAAGCCGGTCCACGCAATCGGCGTGTTCCACGACCAGAACGGCTCGATCTGCGCGAGCGTCGCCGTTTCCGAGACGACCATGACGATGAGGCCGACCAACGCGTGGCCGGTCATGTGGCGCGCATGCGGTACGAGCAGCCGCGAAGCGCCGGCGCGCCGACGTCTTTCCCGAGGATCAGCACTTTGTGGGTGCTGCCCAGGCCGCCCGGCAAAAAGAGCGTCTTCAGGGCCAAACGACGTTTGAGGTTCTCGGGGTTCTCAAGGTTCTCGAGGTTCCCCGGGTTCTCGACGTTCGAACCTTGCGAACCTTGGGAACCGTGAGAACCCCACGAACCGCGAGAACCCAATAACCCCATCAGGAAATACGTCTGATCGAGAAAGCCGAGCGTCACCAGCCCTTCGGCTTCGGCCGCCGCGCGGACGCTCGTGAAATCCACGTGCGACGTGACGTCCTGCTCGCCCGCCCGATCCAGCCATCGCGGGACGGGCCGGGGGGCTTCCGGCCCGGCCATGGTGTGTCGCGTGAAGGTCGTCAGCGTGCCGCCCGCGTGCGACGCCGAGTAGAGCTCGCGTGCCTCATGACCGTAATCGATGATGATGATGAAGCCGCGCCGCAGGCGGCGGGCGGCGTCGCGCATCCATTCGACGGCGCGCAGGTTGATCTCCGCGCGCCACCCCGGCTCGAGCGTCACCTGCCGACGCGCCAGATACTCGGCGAGCGCCGGCGTCGATGGCGGCCCCTCGTCGGTGACGAGGCCGTCACCACTCGCTCGGCCGTGAGCCTGTCGTGCGGCGCCGACATACACCTCGCGCAGGCCGTCTTCGCGCATGACCACTTGGTGAACCGGAAGCGCATCGAGCAGCTCGTTGGCGAGCAGCGCGCCGTCAAAGGAGGCCGGCAGCGCGCCGGACGACGACACGAGGCGCTCGCCGACCTCGGCGAGCGTCGCGGGCTGGGCGGCGCGCGCTTCGGGGCTGGCTTCGACGAGATGCAACCGGAGGCGATCGTAGAACGACCGATCGCGCCGACGCGCCGCGCGCAGGATGTCGGCGGCGAGCTGCCCGTTCCCGGCGCCGGCTTCGACCAAATCGAAGGCAGGGCTAAAGTCCTGCGCCACGACTGTCGTCTTCAGAACCGCAAGAATCTCCGCCATCTCGGCGAGCTGCATCTCGATAAGCTCACCGAAGATCGGGCCGACGTCGACGCTGGTAAAAAAATCGCCCGCGCGACCCGTTCGATGGGCGGCGCGGGCGTAGTAGCCGATCCCGGCGTCGTAGAGCGCCAGCTCCATGAACGCGGCCACCGTCAGGGGACCGCGCTCACGGATGAGGTTCACCAGTCGGGATTCGGGATTCGGGAGTCGGGATTCGGAAAACACGGTCATGGACGAATCCCAAACCCCAAATCCCAAATCCCGATATTCATTCTTTCTTGAGCGTGACGAACACCTCGCCATCGCCGCGCCAGACGAGAATCTGCGCGATCCTGCCCGAGGCAATATTCCTCAGCTCGCGGCTCGCCTCGGCCGCGCTCGCGACGGCTTTGCGGTTGACCGACAGAATGACGTCTCCGGCGCGGAGCACGCCCGCCGCGGCGCCATCGGGATCCACCTCCGTGACGACCGCCCCCGACTGACCCGACGGCATCTGCAGCCGCCGCGCCATCTGCGGCGTCAGGTTCCCCAGCGTGAGGCCGAACCCGCCACCCTGCTGCTCCTCGGACGGCTGGCTGTTGTTATTGTTGTTGCGGCCGGTGCGTCCCGCCTGCTCCGCCGCCAGATCGAGCTCGTCGACCGTCACGTTGAGCGTCTTCTCCTGCTTGTTCCGCAGGACCTTGACCGGCACGGTCGTGCCCGGCTTGGTGGCGACGACCATCTTGACGAGCTCGTCGCTCTTGGCCACGGGCCGGCCGTTGTACTCGATGACGACGTCGCCCGGCTCGAAGCCGGCTCTCGCGGCGGCGCCGCCCGGTGCCACGGCCGCCACCAGCGCGCCCATGCGCGACTTGAGACCGAAGTCCTCGTATCCCTCGCGCGGCACCGCGGTCATCGACAGCCCGACCTTTCCACGGATGACCTTCCCCTCACGCAACTGCGGCAGCAGATCGCGCACCGCGTTGATCGGCACCGCGAAGCCGATGCCGATGTTGCCCTCCGACCTCCCGTTGCTGATGATCATGGTGTTGATGCCGATCACCTCGCCGCGCGCGTTCAGCAGCGGCCCCCCCGAGTTGCCCGGGTTGATCGCCGCGTCGGTCTGCAGCATCTCGTTCTGGCGGCCGTCGGTCACGGGAAACGGGCGCGAGGTCGCGCTGATCACGCCGACTGTGACCGTGTACCCCAAGTTGAAGGGATTGCCGATCGCCATCACCCAGTCGCCAGCGGCCATCTGCGATGAATCGCCGAACCGGGCCTCGGGCAGCGGGTGATTGGGCTTTTCGGTCAGTTGAATCAGCGCGCTGTCGGTCAACGCGTCGCGGCCGACGACCTTCGCGTCGTACTCTTGGTCGCTCTCTTCGCCGAACAGCGAGACCTGTATCTTGATCGCGTCCTCCACGACGTGGTTGTTCGTGAGGATGAAGCCGTCCTTGCTGATGATGAAGCCGGTTCCGGCCGCCCGGGTGGTCGGTTCACGCTGCCGGCGCTGGCCGTTGCCGCCGCTCCCACCGCTGCCGCCGCCCTGATCGTCCCCGCCCTGGCCCTGGCCGCCGGGCCCGCCAAAGAAGCGACGGAAAAAATCGTCGGGCGCGCCGCCTCCGCCACCGCCGAAGAAGTCGGTCAGGTCCTGCCCCTTCGCCTTCATCTCGGTCCTGATGTTGACGACCATCGGCGACTGCGCCTTCGCGATGTTGCGGAAGGTCTGCGCGTCGATCGGCCCCGTGACGGGCGCGCTGTTCATCGGCGGCACCGCGATGGTTTGCGCGGACGAGGCCGGCGACAGATCGAGCCGTGACGCGATCACCATGCCGACCGCCACCGAGGCGACGGCGAGCAGCGAGGCGTAAAAGAGCGTGGTCTTACGTGTTGACATCGAGATCCTCCTAAAGGAGCGCCAGAATCTCCGTTTGCAGCGGCCCGGTGACCACCGCATCGTGAGCGTGCACGATCATGTTGATTTCGCTTCTTACACCGAAGTCGTCGAAGTAAACGCCCGGTTCGATCGTAAAACCGGTCCCGGGAAACAGACGCCGGTCGTCGTGCGTTTCGTAATCGTCCATGTTGACGCCGTTGCCGTGAACCGATTCGCCGAGGCTGTGCCCGGTGCGATGCAGGATGCGATCGCCGTAGCCCGCCTCGCGCAGCACCGCCGCCGCCGCGCGATCGACCTCCCAACCGCGCAGCTCGCGTCCCTCGCGCGCCGCCTGGCGCACCAGGCGCACCGCGGCGTCACGCGCGCCCGCCACCGCAGCGAACGCCTCGGTGTAGCGCTCGGGCGCGCGGCGGCCGGTGTATCCCATCCAGGTGATGTCCGCAAACACCGCACCGGGCCCGTCGAGCTTACCCCAGAGGTCGAGCAGCACGAGATCCTCGGCGTCAATCGCGCGGTACGCGGTCGCCGTCGGCAGGTAATGCGGGTTGCCGGCGTTGGCCGCCACCGAAACGATCGGATCCGAGTCGCTGACAAGCCCCTCTTCGCGAAACCATCCAGCCATCAGTTGCTGAATCTCGTACTCCGTCGTCGGCGTCCGGGCACCAATCCGCCGGCCAATCGCCTCGAAGGCGCGGTCCTTGACGCGGTAAAGCTTCTCCGACGCGCGCTGATGCGTCTCGATTGCGGCGGCGTCCCACACGGTCGCGAACCGCTGGATGAGATCGCCCGACGACACCACCTCGGCGCCAAGCTGACGGACCAGCTCGATGGTCCCTGCATCGACGCGCGCGATGTAGGGGATGGCGCACCCGGGCGAGTATTCCATCGCGACGCGCCGGATACCGTCGAGGAGCCGCCGAAGGCCCCGTTCGAGCTCGGTGCGGCTCGCGTAGCGCTCGGTCGCACCCGGCACATGGGCAAGCGTGTCGCGCTCGATCGCATGCACGAGCCCGCGCGGCTGGCCGGCGGCCGGAATCAGATAGTACCAGCGCCTCGTCGCGAGATGCCCGCCGTGCCGGCCGACGCCGGTCACCTCGCCGGCGATCGGATTGAGACCGTGAAAATCGTACAGCAGCCACGCGTCGACGCCCTCGGCCTTGAGCGCCGCTTGCACGGCCGCGATATTCAATTTTTCAGCCGCCGCGTCGGCGGCACGCGCCTCCACTGCGGCGCCTTCCCGCCCCATCCCATCAAGTATAGCCTGCTCCCACGGGGACGGGAGTCCGTACTTCACGAGAACTCCCGTCACCAAATTTGACGCCAAAGGCTCGGGAAAGGTCTGAGGAGGCTATAATCAGCTGTCAGCTTTCAGCTATCAGCTTTCAGCTTTGGGCTCTCAGCTGAGAGCTGTCAGCTTTCGGCTTTTGGCTGAGAGCTGATAGCTGACAGCTGATAGCTTCGTGAGATAGCTTCGTGAGATAGCTTCGTGAGACAGCGTGGTGCGAGTTGTAGCTGTAAGCTGAGAGCTGATAGCTGATAGCTTGTGCGTGAGATGATGCCATGAACCGACATGTGCGAATCGCGGCGCTCGTGCTGTTGGCTGGCGCCACCCTCGGCGCCGGACAGACGCCGCCGCCGCCGGCCCCGCAGCAGCCGACCTTCAAGGTGGAGGTCGATTACGTCGAAGTCGACGCCATCGTCACCGACGCGCGCGGAACCTTCGTCCGCGACCTGAAGAAGGAAGACTTCCAGGTCCTCGAGGACGGCAAGCCGCAGACGATTACCACGTTTTCGATCATCGACATCCCAATAGAGCGGGCCAACCGGCCGCTCTTCGCGAGCCAGCCGATCGAGCCCGACGTCAAGACCAACGCACAGCCTTTCGACGGCCGCGTCTACGTCATGGTGCTGGACGATCTGCACACCACCTTCGGGCGAACGCTGCGGGTGAAGGCGGCCGCCCGGCAGTTCATCCAGCGCCATCTCGGCGCCAACGATCTGATGGCCGTCGTCCACACGAGCGGGCCGTCCGACGCGAGTCAGGAATTCACCGCCAGCAGGAGGTTGCTGTTGGCGGCCGTCGACAGGGTGATGGGCCGCAAGTTGCAGTCGCCGACGCTGACGCGGACCGACGAGTACTACCGTCAGCAGATGCTGGGCATGCGGCAGCGTGGGGATCCCGTCAACGACCCGGCCGAGATGGAGCGCGGCTTCAATGCCAAGTCGACCCTGCGATCGCTCAAGGACGTCGCCGAGTGGTTCGGCAGCGTCCACGGACGCCGGAAGACGATTCTCTTCGTCAGCGAGGGGATCGACTATGACATCACCGATGTGTTCAACAACTACTCGGCGTCGATGATCCTCGACGAGACGCGCGACACGATCGCCGCGGCGACCAAGTCGAACGTCAGCATCTACGGCATCGACCCGCGCGGGCTGACCGACCTCGGCGACGAGGCGATCGAGGTCCAGGCGTTCCCAGACGACACGTCGCTTGGCATCGGCCGCTCGTCGTTCCAGAGGGAGATCCAACTGTCGCAGGACAGCCTGCGCGTGCTCTCCGACCAGACCGGCGGCTTCGCCGTCGTCAACAAGAACGATTTCTCGACCGCCTACGATCGCCTCGTCAGGGACAACAGCTCGTACTACGTGCTGGCGTACTATCCGCCGAACCCGAAACGCGACGGCCGGTTGCACCGGATCGACGTGCGCGTGACGCGTCCGGGCTTGACGGTGGCGCGCGCGCGCCGCGGGTACGTCAGCCCGAGAGGGAGGGCGCCTGTGCCGGCCGCTCTCACCGCGAACAGCCAGCCGAACGCCGAGCTCCGCGACGCGCTGAACAGCCCGCTGCCGGTGAGCGGGCTCACGATGCACGTTTTTGCCGCGCCGTTCAAAGGGACGGCGCCGAACGCGTCGGTGTTGGTCGGCGCGGAGCTGCGAGGGCGCGATCTGAAGCTCGACGCCAACGACAAAGTGGAGCTGTCCTATCTCGCGGTGGACCCGCAGGGAAAAGTTCGCGGCGGCAGCACCGACTCGCTCACGCTGAACTTCCGGCCGGAGACCAAATCGCGCGTGGAGCAAAGTGGCGTTCGAATGCTGAGTCGCGTCAACATTCCGCCGGGGAGATACCAGGTGCGGTTCGCCGCGCGCGATTCGGGCGCCGGATCGATTGGGTCGGTACTGTACGATCTCGACGTGCCGGACTTCTACAAGGGGCCGCTCGTCATGAGCGGTCTCGTGATGACGTCGATGGCCGGTGCGGCCGACGTGACGGCGAAGCCCGACGAGGAGCTGAAGCCGGTCCTGCCCGGTCCACCGATCGCACTGCGAACCTTCCCGCGGAACGACGCGATCACGCTGTTCGCCGAGGTGTACGACAACGACACGACGTCCCCGCACAAGGTGGACATCACCGCGACGGTCACTTCGGACGATGGCAAGGTGATGTACAAGACCGACGAAGAGCGGTCGTCGGCCGATCTGCAAGGCAAGCGCGGCGGCTATGGCTACACGACCGAGATTCCGATGAAGGATCTGCCGCTCGGCTTGTACGTGCTCAAAGTCGAGGCGCGCTCGCGTCTGGGCCAGGGCGCGGCGACGAGTCGCGAGGTGCAGTTCACGGTTGCGGCGCCGCAAGCCGCGGGCCCCGGTGATCGATGATTGTGATGCTGCTCCTCACGTTGTGGCAGGCCCCGGCCTCGACCGTGCCGATGAAGACGATCGAGAAGGGGATGGACAGCCAGATCGACAGGGGTCAGCAGGTCGCTGCGCGCTCGGCCGAGGAGTGGACCAGGCTCTGGACCCTGCACGCCGGCGAGCGCCCCCGTCCGCCGGTCGACTTCGCGCGCGAGATCGTGGTCGGCGTTTTTCTCGGGAGCCGTCCGACCGGCGGATTCTCGATTGAGGTCGTGGGCGCGCGCGAGGAAGGCGGCGCGCTTGTCGTGCAGTATCGCGAGACGCGCCCGCCGCCCCGGTCGGTCGCCGCGCAGATCCTCACCTCGCCCTATCACATCGTCACGTTTCTCGCGCGGCCGGGGACCGTGAAGTTTGAAAAGATCGAGTGAACCGACGCTTGTCCCTCGCGCGCCGTGCCTCTCGCCGCGCCGCGCTTGTGGCGCTGGCCTGGACCACCTCCGTCGCCGCGGCAAACGGCCAGCAACGGCTGTCACCGCCGCAGCGTTTCACCGTACAGGTTGACGGCCACCCGCTCGCCGTCTGGGCTCGGGTTCCCCCTGCGCCACGCGGGGCGGTGCTGCTCCTCCATGGCCGGACGTGGAGCAGCCGGCCGGACTTCGATCTGGATGTACCAGGGTTGCACCGTTCGGTGCTCGAGGCGCTCGCCACTCGAGGGTTTGCCGCGTACGCGCTCGACATGCGCGGCTACGGCGAGACGCCTCGCGACGCGACCGGGTGGATCACGCCGCGGCGTGCCGCGGCCGACGTCGTCGCGGTTCTGGCCTGGATGACAGAGCGCCACGCAGGGCTGCCTCGTCCCGCGCTCATCGGATGGTCCACCGGCGCCGCGGTCGCCCATCTGGCGGTCGCGACATCACCCCTGCCGATATCGGCGCTCGTTCTTTTCGGCTACGGGCCCAATCCGGACGCCGTCGTCGATGCGAACGAAACGCCTCCCGAGCCGGCGATGGAGCGCAACACCGCTGCGGCCGCCATCAACGACTTCATCGCGCCGAAGGTGACGCCGCGGGCCGTCATTAGGGCCTTCGTCGAGGCGGCCACCAGGGCCGATCCCATCCAAGCGGACTGGCGCGACGCGGAACAGTTCATTTGTGATTCCTCGCGAGTGTCCGCGCCGACGCTGCTGATCTACGGCGATCAGGATCCGGGCGTCGACCCCAAGGACGCGCGCGCCTTCCTCGCCCGTCTCCGCACGCGCGACAAGCAGCTGGTCGTCTTGCCCGGCGCCGATCACGTCGCGCACATCGAAGATACGCACGACGCGTGGGTGACCGCCGTCGCCAACTTCCTGAATCGCCACACCGCCCCCGCCCGCTAGGCGCTATAATCTGCGCTCGCCCCCATCCCGGAGACGGCCGATGGCGCTGAACGTTGGTACTCGTCTTGGCCCGTACGAAGTGCTTGCCGCCATCGGCGTGGGCGGCATGGGCGAAGTCTACAAGGCGCGCGACACGCGCCTCGATCGCATCGTCGCGATCAAAGTCCTTCCCGCCGAGCTCGCCGGCGATCCGCAGTTCCGCGAGCGCTTCGACCGCGAGGCGCGCACGATCTCCTCACTGAACCATCCGCACATTTGCACGCTGCACGACATCGGCCAACAGGACGGCGTCGACTACCTCGTGATGGAGTATCTCGAAGGCGAGACGCTCGAGCAGCGGCTGAAGAAAGGCATGCTGCCCATCGACCAGGCGCTCCGTTACGGGATTGAGGTGGCCGACGCGCTTGCCACCGCCCATCGCGCGGGCGTCACGCACCGGGATCTGAAGCCCGGCAATGTGATGGTAGTGAAGACGGGGACGAAGCTGCTCGATTTCGGATTGGCGAAGGCCACGGGTCCGGCTAAATCCGGACACCGCGTACCAGGGGAGGGCGGCCACGCACCCGGGGATCGTGGCGTCCGGCTTCAGCCGGACCTTTCCAAGCTGCCGACAGTGAGCGCGGCACTGACCGCGGAGGGGACGATCCTCGGGACCTTTCAGTACATGGCGCCCGAGCAGCTCGAAGGGAAAGACGCCGACGCGCGCACCGACCTCTTTGCGTTCGGCGCCATGCTGTACGAGATGTTGACCGGCAGGAAAGCGTTCGAGGGGAAGAGCCAGGCGAGCCTGATCGCGGCGATTCTCGAACGCGAGCCACCCGCGATCTCGGCGATCCAGCCGCTCACACCACCAGCACTCGATCGCGTCGTCAAGACCTGTCTCGCCAAAGATCCCGACGACCGCTGGCAGAGCGCACGCGATCTCCTGCGCGAGCTGAAATGGATCGGCGAAGCGGGCTCGCACGTCGGCGCGCCGTCGCCGCCAACGGCTACAGTGTCTCGCGCGCGCTGGCGCGAGCGGGCGGCGTGGCTCATCGCGGCAGTTGCGGTGCTCACGTCCGTCGCCATCGCAACGTTTACCGTCCGACGCGCGGCGCCCGAGCCGATCGTCACACGCCTGGACGTCGTCACCCCGCCCACGAGCGATCCATTTTCATTTGCGCTCTCGCCGGACGGGCGGCAGTTGGTGTTCGTCGCGAATGGAGAGAAAGGATCCCAGCTCTGGCTGCGGCCGCTCGACCAGGTGACCGCACAGCCGCTTGCCGGGACCGAGGGCGCCAGCTGTCCGTTCTGGGCGCCCGACAGTCGCGCGATCGGCTTTTTTGCAGACGGCAAACTGAAGCGGATCGATCTCGCGGGCGGCGCGCCCCAGGTGCTCGCCGATGCGCCTGTCGGGCGGGGTGGCACCTGGAATCACGACGGGATCATCGTCTTTGCTTCGACGGCCGCCACCACAGCGCTGATGCGCGTGATGGCCACGGGCGGGATCCCGGTGCCGGTGACGCGGCCCGCGGCCGGTCAAGGCAGCCACCGATGGCCGCAGTTTCTGCCCGATGGTCGCCGGGTCCTCTTTTTCATGGGGCTGGGACAGCCGCAAACCCATGGTGTGTATGTGGCCTCGCTCGACGGCGGCGAGCCGACGCGCGTGCTGACGGGGGAGACGGCGGCCGTGTATGCGCCGCCTGGCTATCTCCTCCGAGTGTCCCAAGGGCTGCTGATCGCCCAACGGTTCGATGCAGCCCGCGCGACGGTGACTGGCGAGCCGATCCCGGTGGCGCAGGCGGTCGGAACAGACGACGGGACGTTTCGCAGCGCCTTTTCGGTCTCGGCGACCGGCGTGCTGGCGCATCGAGCGGGTGCAGGGGCCCGGCGGCAGCTCGTCTGGGTCGACCGAATGGGCAAAGTGCAGAGCACCATCGGCTCGCCGGACGACAATACGCTCGCCAATCCGGAGCTCGCGCCCGACGGCCGACACGTGGCAGTAAACCGCACGGTGCAAGGGAACATTGACGTCTGGCTGATGGATCTTGCCCGGGGCGTGTCGAGCCGCTTCACATTCGACGCCGCATTCGACTACCGGCCAGTCTGGTCGCCGGACGGAACCCAGGTGGTCTTCTCGTCGAGCAAGGGCGGCGTCTCCGACCTGTTCGAGAAGCCGGCGAACGGCGCCACGGACGAGCAGCCACTGCTCGTCACCCCGCAAGACAAAATCGCGCTCGACTGGTCGCCCGACGGCCGCGTCTTGCTGTACGCGACCCAGGACCCGAAGACGGCGTCGGACCTCTGGGCCTTGCCGCTGACGGGCGAGCGCAAACCCTTTCCTGTCGTGCAGACCAGCTTTGACGACATCCAGGGGCAATTTTCTCCCGATGGACG
>JAHFUJ010000091.1:7790-15188 GCA_023265105.1 Acidobacteriota bacterium | reverse complement strand
AAGCCGGACGCCACGTACCGATCGAAGACGACGGTCCGGCTAAAGCCGGACACTACGTACTACGACGTTGAAAAGTCAGTACGTAGTGTCCGCCTTGAGGCGGACCGTGGTCGGGTCCGGCTGAAGCCGGACGCCACGTACCGATCGAAGACGACGGTCCGGCTAAAGCCGGACACTACGTACCGACGCGACGTACGGATTGGAGGAGATTAGGGACGCGCGGGACCGACGAGGTGGCTCACGTCCTGGTTGTTCTCGTTGCAGATGTATTCGATCAACTCTTCACCGACTCGCAAGTTGGCCACAAACGTCAGCGTGAATGGCCTGGAGTAGGCGCCCGGATCGTCGATGGTGACCTTGTTTTCCAGAGTCCCGTAATCCTTGCGCGTCCAACGCTCGATGGTGTGTAGTTTATCCGTGTGCGGGTGGCCGCGAAAATCAAACCAGAACCGGTCGTTGAATCCGACCGTGTCGATCACGAGCGTGTCGCCGTCCCACCGCGCGATTGAGTGCCCGTACCAGCTCGGGTCCGGATCCTCGGGATGCTTGCGGCCATCGATGAAGATCTGCCGGTAGCTGTGGATGTTCCCCTCGAAGAGGAAAAAGATGTGCGTCGGTTTCGTGTGCGTCGGGTGTTGGATGATTCTCCACGGATAGGGAGCGATTCGCGGCACGCCCGTCGGCAGGCAGTTCGCTTCCGGATCGTCTTTCGACTGCCTCGCCTCCATGATCTTTTTCGCCTCGGGCAGGAGCGGAATGGTTTCGCCAGGAGCGAGGCCCACCGCGAGGTCTTGAATCGGACCGCCGTTCTGCCAAACTCCTGATAAATCCGGCGTCCCGTCCGGGAGCCTTGGCACCGGGCCCTTGGGCACGGCGGGCGCGCGGTTCAAGGCGCCGCTGCCAGCTGGAGAAGTGGGAGCCGCCGGATCGTTCGCACCACGCGGAAGAGGAGCTTGCGATTGCCCCACCACCGGCAGGCTCAGCCCGAGCATCAGGGAGAGTAGGAGAAGCTTTCTCACTCCAAGCCTCCTCTTCTTCTACCGGACCGGAGGAGGTGGCGCGTCGCCACCCGAAGACGCGGCAAACACCCTGCGGCCGTCCGCCAGCGTGACCACTCGCGCATTGGCCATTGTCGAGCCGTCCTTCGCCGCGGACCCCTGGACGGTCACCTCGTCACCCACGTTGAGCGACCTTCTCGTCCAGCCTTGCCGCAGCAGCGCGTTCGGACTGGCCAGTTCCAGATTCCAATTCGTGACCGCGCCCTTCTCATCCTTTACATTAACGTAGAAGCGGGAGTGCGGATTCATCCATTCGATTTTCGTCACCGTGCCCTTCAGCGTGACCATCTTCTCGGCGTCATACTCCGCCGCAAACGAGTGATGGGCGAGGACCGGCACTGCCGAGACCAGCAGTCCGGCAAACGCCGCGAACACTCCCAGCGTGGCTCTCATCGGGGCACCTCCAGAAGTCATGTCTCCTACTCCGAGAAGCTCCTGTGTCGAAGTCGCTTTCAGCTCTCAGCCTTCAGGTCTCAGCAGCACGCACTGGCTGAAGGCTGACAGCTGACGGCTGATAGCTACGTCAAGCGCCGCATCCCCGCAGACCCTTGACGGGGCGGTTTGAGGCGACGCTTCGTTACTTGAAGACGGCTCATACTACGCCCCGGCCCAGCCGCGTGTAAAGCAGATGGTCATTTACTTACGCGTCACCTATCAGGCAAAATGGTCCCACCGACCAGACCCACGGGAACAAGGCCGTAGGAGTTCTTGCTGGGGAGCTTGCTGGAGAGGATGCGAATGCAGCTTTTCGGGCGGGTACGGCGCACATCGCTCTTCGCGCTCTTCATTGGTGGTTGGATCGCCGTGGCTCTCTCCGGCGTTCAGACGGCGGCCCGGCAGACCCAAGCCGGACCGGCTCCGGCCGGCTCGCCGGCGGCGTCTCTTGCGTCCAAGGCGGTCCTCGACAAGTACTGCATCACCTGCCATAACCAGAGGCTCCGTACCGCCGGGCTGGCGCTCGACGCCCTGGACCCCGCAAACCCGGGCGACAAGGCGGAGGTGTGGGAAAAGGTCATTGCAAAGCTCCAGGCTCGTTCGATGCCGCCGCCCGGAAGTCCGCGGCCCGACGTGACCACCTATCGCGCCGTGGCGAGCTCGCTCGAGACGGCCATCGACCGGACGTGGTCGGCCCATCCCAATCCAGGCAGAATCGGCGCGGTCCATCGTCTCAATCGGACGGAATACAACAACGCGATTCGCGACCTCTTCGCGCTGGATCTCGATGTGAAGCCGCTGCTGCCCGGGGACGAGACGGCGGACGCGAGTTTCGACAACTTCGCGGATTCGCTCTCGATTTCGACGGCCCACCTGGAGCGATACCTGTCGGTCGCGCGCCAGGTGACGCGGCTCGCGACGGGGCTTCCTCCCACCAGTCCGACGATCGAGCGATTCGAGATTCCCTTGCACGTGATGCAAGACGATCGGCAGGACGAAGATCTGCCGCTCGGATCTCGTGGGGGCATCGCGGTTCACCACGACTTTCCGGTCGACGGCGAGTACCTCATCAAAGTTCGTCTCCAGCGGCAGTATCAGGATTACATCAAGGGCATGGGGTGGCCGCAGCAGCTCGACGTGCGCCTCGATGGCAAGCTGCTGAAACGGTTCACCGTGGGAGGCAAAGCCGAGGGCCGGCCCGCCGCGTCCAGTTACGCCGGCGATGGTGAGCCAGGTTTTGCCGGCGACGATACTTGGGAAAAGTACATGCAGATCGGCGGAGACGCCGGGCTGGAGATCCGCGTCCCGGTCGAGGCAGGACCGCGTGTCGTCGGCGTCTCGTTCGTCAGAGAGCTGTGGGAGCCGGAAGGCCTTCCGCAACCGTTGCAAAGGGCCCGGGTCATTACGAACGACCAGGTGTACATGGATTACGCCAACGTGGCCGTGGTCCAAATCGGAGGTCCTTACCAGAGCGCTGGATTGGCGAAGGACACGCCGAGCCGCCGCACGATCTTCGTCTGTCATCCTCCGAGTGCGAGGGACGAAAGTGCCTGCGCCACGAAGATCCTGTCGAGGATGGCGCGGCTGGCCTATCGCCGGCCCGTGACGGACCGAGACGTGCAGGCGCTGCTCGAATTTTTCACGAGCGGCCGGCGGGACGGCGGAAGCTTTGACGCGGGGATTCAATTCGCGCTCGAACGGCTTCTCGTCGATCCCGACTTCCTGCTGCGGGTGCATCGAGATCCGACAAACCAGTCCATCTATCGCCTCAGCGACATCGAGGTCGCCTCGCGCCTGTCGTTTTTCCTGTGGGGCAGTATCCCCGACGAGCGCCTGCTCGGCTTGGCCGAGCGCGGACAGCTCACCAATCCGCTGACGCTCGAAAAGGAAGTGCGGCGAATGTTGGCCGACCCGCGCGCCCCCGATGCGCTCGTCAACGATTTCGCCGCCCAGTGGTTGAATCTGCGCCGCGTCGAGGAAGTGGTGGTCGATCCGGATCGGTATCCCAACTACGACCTGAGTCTGATGCAGGCTTTCCAACGGGAAACGGAAATGTTTGTCGGCAGCACCATCCGCGAGGATCGCAGCGTCGCCGATCTGTTGGACGCGAACTACACGTTCGTCAACGAACGGCTGGCACGGCATTACGGGATTCCAGGGATTTACGGCACCCGCTTCCGGCGCGTCACGCTCCCCAACCACGATCAGCGCGGCGGGTTGCTCGCGAACGGAGCGCTGTTGGCGACAACGTCTTACCCCGATCGCACATCACCGGTGTTACGTGGCAAATGGCTGCTGAACAACATCTTCGGCTTGCCCGTCCCTCCGCCACCTGCCGGCGTGGACACCAATCTGGGAGAGACGGGCGCCATGCCGAGCTCGATACGCGAGCGGTTGACCGAACACCGCAAGAATCCCACGTGTGCCAGTTGTCACTCGATCATCGATCCTCTGGGGTTCACGCTGGAGAATTTCGACGTCATTGGGGGATGGCGGCCTGTTGACGAATCGGGTAAGCCGGTCGATGCGAGCGGCACTACTGTGAGCGGTGCGAGCGTCGAGGGGCTTTCGGGCCTGCGCGCGCTGCTGCTCGAACAGCCCGAACAGTTTCCCCGGACCGTCACCCAGAAGCTGCTGGCCTACGCTCTCGGGCGGCCGCTCGAGTACTACGATCGGCCGGCGGTGCGCAAGATCGTCCGCGACGCAGCGGCCAACGAGTACCGTTGGTCGTCGCTTATTCTAGGGATCGTGAAGAGTCCCGCGTTCTTGATGCGGGCGTCACCCACGGCGTCTGAGGCCCCGCGAGCAGTCAATTAAGGAGACGACAGACATGGCCTTCCTCACGAAATCGTTGCCACGGCGGACGGTCCTGCGGGGTTTCGGCGCGACGATGGCGCTGCCGTTCCTTGAGGCGATGCTTCCGGCGTTCTCGTGGCGCGGGCTGGCCGTCGCCAAGCCCGTTCAGCGGTTCCTGACTTTCTATGTGCCGAACGGCATGGCCATGGAGTACTGGTTACCGAAGGGGGAAGGCAAAGACTTCGAGCTCTCGCCCATTCTCGAGCCGCTCGCGCCGTATCGCGATCAAATGCTCGTGCTGTCGGGCATCAAATCGAGCTGGAACTATATTCACGCGGGCGCCTCCGGGTCGTTTCTGACGGGCACGGTGCGCGGCGGGCGCACCGAGACCGAGATTATTGCCGACGTGTCGATAGACCAGCTGCTCGCGAGACACTTCAGCCGGGAGACGCAGATCGCGTCGCTCGAGCTCGCGATGGATGCGCCGGCCAACGCGGGCGCCTGCACCGGGATCTTGAGCTGCGCCTACACACATACGCTCTCGTGGCGAAGCCCCACGCAGCCGCTGCCGATGGAGTACAACCCGCGCGCGGTGTTCGAGCGGCTGTTTGGAGATAGCGGGAGCACGGAGCGGGGGGCGCGCGAGGCGAGGATGCGGCAGCACAAGAGCATTCTGGACTCCGTGACGGAAAAGCTGTCGTACCTCAAGCGGGAGCTCGGGCCGCAGGACCAGTCCAAGGTGAATCAATACACAGAGGCGGTTCGCGACGTCGAACGGCGCATTCAGAGGGCCGAGGAGCAGCGCGACGTCGAGCTGCCGACCATGGAGCAGCCGCAGGGCGTACCGCCTGTCTTCGAAGACCACCTGGCCCTGATGCTCGACTTGCAGTTCCTGGCGTTTCAGTCCGACCTGACGCGCGTCATCTCGTTCATGATCGGCAAGGAACAGAGCGCCCGGCCGTACCCGCAGATCGGGGTGCCCGAGGCGCACCATCCGCTGTCACATCACAACAACGTTCCGGAATTGATCGCGCGGATGTCCAAAATCAACCGGTATCACACCGAGCTGTTCTCGAAGTATCTGGCGAAACTCCACGCGACGCCAGACGGCGACGGCTCGCTCCTGGACCACATGACGATCCTGTACGGCTCGGGCATTTCCAACAGCAATGCGCATTCGGGCGACAACTTGCCCATCCTGCTGGTTGGCGGCGGGACAGGACGGCTCAAGGGCGGCCGGTATCTCAAGTACTCCGACAAACCCTCGATGGCAAACCTGCTCGTCACGCTGATGGACAAGATGGACGTGCCGGTCGAGCGGATCGGCGGCAGCACCGGCAAGCTCCCGCTCGAAACGCTGTCCGGGGTGTAGAGGCGCCTGCGGCCATGCCGGTGCCCCCGGCGCGGCACCTGCGCTGGGGTGGCGTGCCGAGCCGAGGCCAAGCAACGCCGAGGTGAGGCAGGCGTCAGTTCGCGGAGAGAGCCGTCAGCGAATCGCGCCGGGGGTGGGGCTCAGGCGCAACGACAGATGTGGGGCCCCGCCGCCAGTAAGAAATAAGTAGACAGAGGTAAAGGACGATGCGAAAAACAGCCGCTTGGCACCGCCTAGTCCCGGTGGCGCTGGCCGTACTCCTGATCGGCGCCGGCAGCAGCGGTCGACCAGCGTTGATTGACGCAGCGAAGAACGCTGACAAAGAGGCGTTGCGCGCGCTCATTAAGGAAGGCTCGAACGTCAACCTTGCCGAAGCGGACGGCACGACCGCGCTGCACTGGGCGAGCTACCGGGATGATGTTGAAAGCGCCGACCTGCTGATTCGCGCCGGCGCCAAGGTGAACACGGCGAACGATCTGGGTGTGACGCCGCTCTGGACGGCCAGCCAGAACGGAAGCGCGGCCATGGTCCGAAGGTTATTGGCGGCTGGGGCGAACCCGAACGCCGCGCTCCTGGCGGGCGAGACGCCCGTCATGGTCGCCTCGCGCTCGGGCTATCCAGACGTCGTCGAACAGTTGCTGGCCAAAGGCGCCAACGTCAACGCGAAAGCCGCGCGCGGCCAGACGGCGCTCATGTGGGCCGTGTCGCAGAAGCACCCCGAGGTCGTGAAGGTGTTGCTCGCGCATGGTGCGAACCTCCATGCCCGCTCGGACGTGTGGAGCCAGGTGATGGCCGTGCCGCCGCATGGCTATCTCCCTTACAACCGCACTATCCCCGCCGGCGGCGAGGACGCGTTGATGTTTGCGGCGCGAGTGGGCGACCTCTCCTCGGCGAAGCTCCTTGTCGCCGCCGGTGCCAACGTGAACGATGCAGATGCGTGGGGCACCAGCGCCACGGTGCTTGCGGCTCACTCCGGTTATGGAGAGCTCGTCGAATGGCTGCTCGAGAAAGGCGCGGACCCCAACGCGGCTGCGTCCGGCTTTACCGCGCTCCACGAGGCGATCATGCGTCGGGACGAGAAGACGGCGAGCGCGCTCCTCGCCCACGGCGCGGATCCGAACGCTCCACTTCGGACGTGGACACCCACCCGCCGCGCGTCACATGACTACAATTTCGCCCCCGAATTGGTGGGAGCGACGCCATTCTGGCTGGCGGCGCGCTTCAGCGAACCCGGCGTCATGCGTCTCCTGGTGAAACACGGCGCGGATCCGCTGTTCGTGCACCACGGTGACCATATGGTGGACGGGAAGGGCGGCGTGGCGTTTGAACGCCGAACCGATGTGACGACGGCTCTGATGGCGGCGACGGGAATGGGCGGCGGGACGGCCTGGCTCCAGCCCGACCGCAGCGAGCGCGAAGCTCTGACGCTCGAGGCTGTGAAGCTGGCGGTCGAGCTTGGCGTCGACGTCAATGCCGCCAACACCGACGGCCGCACGGCGCTCGACGCCGCGAAGGCTTTGAAGTACGACACCGTCGTCGCCTTTCTCGTCGAGAAGGGCGCCAGACCGAGTGCGCCGAAGAAGTAAGAAGAGACCGAGTCGGCGGCGAAATAAAACAGGAGCGCTGCACGGGCGAAACGGAGGAAACAGATGCGCCATCGATTTCTCGCTTCAGTGGGTATTCTGGCGGTCCTGATCGTTATGATGTCGCTCGCGCGGGTTCTCGTCGCTGGCGGCC
>JAHFUJ010000091.1:2029-7690 GCA_023265105.1 Acidobacteriota bacterium | reverse complement strand
GCCAGTCCCCGACCGCGAAGGCCACGACGCCGGCGGCGGCGAAGAAGTGGACCCCGCCCCGCACATCGTGGGGCGAGCCGGACCTGCAGGGCGTCTGGTCGTACGCCACCATTACGCCCTTGGAACGACCCGGTGCGCAGGCCGGGAAAGAGGTTCTGAGTGACGAGGAAGTGGCCACGCTGGACAAGGCATCGAGCGCCGATCGCCGCGACGGAGGCGCCGAAGCCGACCTCGCCAGAGCTTACAATGCGCATTTCTACGATCGGGGCAAGTCGATCGGGCGAACGTCGCTGATTGTGGATCCGCCGGATGGGAGACTTCCTCCGCTAACGCCGGAGGGGCAGAAGAGACGAGCGGCAAGAGCGGAGTACTTGGCTGCGCACCCCGCCGACTCCTGGGCGGACCGGCCCTTGCGCGAGCGTTGCATCATCTACCACGGTGTGCCGCCGCTTCCTTCGGGCTACAACAATACGTATCAGATTTTCCAGAGTCCTGGGTACGTGGCGATTCTCGACGAGAATATCCACGACGTTCGCGGCATTCCGCTGGACGGGCGCCCGCACGTCGGCCAGAACATCCGCCAGTGGAATGGGAACTCGCGTGGCCACTGGGAGAACAACACGCTGGTCGTCGAGACGACCAATTACAACCCGCAGACGACCTTCGCGTTCCCGGTGGCCGGCGAGACGCTGCGTGCGGTTGAACGCTTCACGCGCGCCGCCGCCGACAAGATTGAGCTGCGATTCACCATCGAGGATCCGACGACGTATACGAGACCGTGGACCGTAGAGCTGCCCATGGCGAACCTCCCCGACTACGTCATCTATGAGTACGCGTGTCACGAGGGGAATTACGCCCTCGCACACGTCCTCAGCGGCGCTCGCGCCCAGGAGAAGGCCGCCGCAAACGCCGCGAAGTAGAGAACGCGAGCGGCGGGGCTTGTCAGCCAAAGCTCGCTCGGCAACATCGAACGAATGGAGCCGGCGCGCGGACTTGAACCGCGGACCTGCTGATTACGAATCAGCTGCTCTACCAACTGAGCTACGCCGGCCAGGCGGGACGGCAGGTTCAGACCTGCGTTACGACTGATTCGACCAAAACTCAATTCTACCACGGCGATGATCGAGGTCCGGCTGAAGGCAGATGTTCACCTGTGTTGACGTAGCTATCAGCCATCAGCTGTCAGCTTTCAGTGTTGGAGGTGTTAGCTGAGGGCTGAGAGCTGAAAGCTGCAAGCTGCTCTCAGAGCTGAAAGCTGAGAGCTGACTGCTACGGCAGCGGCGCGGCCGGCGATCTCAGGATCCGTGGCCGATTTGCAGCGCAAAGCTTCCGCTGACGCCTCGCAGGCGATCGTCGGCGCTTCTCGCGCCGCCGATCAATCGATAACCGACGCCGGCGGTGAGCCGCAAGTGCCGCGTCAGATTCACGAGCAGGTTCGCTTCGGGCTCGGCGACGAAGAAACCTTCGCGAAATCTCACGCGCGCGTTGGAGATCGGCTGGAGCGCGGGACGGCCGCCGGGAAGCTGAAGCCGCCGAAGCGGTCCGTCTCGACCGTCGGGCCTTCCGAAGATGTCGCCGACCGTGCTCGAAAGCGTCGCCTGCCCGCCGCCGACCAGCGCCTTTGCGCCAAAGCCAAACCGGTGATCGGCTCGTGCGAGCCATCCGACGACGAGCCCGCCGTACGCCATCTCGCGATCGCGCGATCGGTTGGCGAGCCAGTAACCGCCCCCACCGACGAACAGCGTGTTGTCGGTGATCCAACCGGCGTACGCGCCCGCCAGCTCCGAAGTCCGGCGATCCACTTCGGTGACCCTGAAATCGGGCGCGACGAAGAAGCCGCTCGTGACGCGCTCGACGATCATCGGACCTTGCGTGCCCTGGCCTGATGGGGGTGGACCGCCCTGCGCGGCCGCTGTCAGCGGCGCGATCGAAACGAAGAGCCATGCGACCAGCGCGCGCGTGCGAGCATGGGCCGCAGAGACACCGAGACGCAGAGAAGCATTAGCGCAGGCCATCTAGACTTTCACCACGGCCTGCTACGGCCGCGTCCGCAAGTTGATGTTGAGCGGCATCGTCTCGCCGCGGCGGACCTGCACTTGCGTCAGGTACTCGACGTAGCCCTGCTTTCGCACATGCACCGTGTGCGGTCCCTCTGACACGTCGATCACGAGCCGATCTTCGCCGGCGGCCACGCGCGTCGCTTGTCCGTCGATCTGGATTTCGGCGTCCGGGGGTTGCACCGCGATCGTCAACGTGCCAACGGCAGGCTGACCCGCTGGTGGCAGAGGAGATCCCGGCTGAGGGTAGTTCGGCGGCGGATAGTTCGGCGGCGGCCGATTATTCGGCGGCGGCATGTTATCCGGCGGGGGCATTCCGCGGCCAACCGGTCCGCGCGGCGGGAATGACGGCGGCGTCGGCTGGCCCGCCTGCGGCGGCGTCCCCGGCTGTGGCGGTTGCGGCGGAGGCGGGGGCACGGGCCGCGGTTCGCTGGGCTCGCCCGGCGCAAGCCGCTCCATCGTGTAGTGGACCTTGAACGTGGAGTTCGGTGTCAGATACACGTTCTGGCGGACCGTTCGGTACCCCTCACGAAAGAGCGCGACCTCGTGCTCGCCGGGAGGCAGGCGCAGCTTCTGAAAGAACCCGTCGAAGTCGTCGACGATGCCGGCGTAATAGCCGTCGACGTACACCTGGGCTTCCTTCGGTGTGGCCTCGATGCGGAGCGCGCTGTCCCGATCGACCGCGTAATACGGGTACGGGTGTGGCGGGCCGTACACTTGCGCTTCGCCCGGAGCGGTCCACGCGATCAAAAGAAACGTGGCGAATGCAAACAACAGGATGAGGCGTTTGTTGGAGGACACGAGTGACAGACCTCGAAAAGTAGGCGTCGGCATGCACAGGTGCATGATGCAAGTACCGAGCCGCCGTCGGCAGCAATCAGATGCCTGTAACTCGCACATCGCAAGCGGGTTGGGTTTGGTGCGCGACCGCACGGCCGAGGAGCGGCCGTCGCCGCGGGACGACACGATGTCTAGAGACGAGGACGAGCGCCGGCCGCAAGTCGTACGCGCGGGGGATGGAGACTCCGGAGAGGTAGCAGATCCTGGGCGCGACACAGCGCCCTCGAGCGGACCTCACCGGAGTCGGCCACTGCGGAGGCGTCGAACGAGGACACCGAACAACTCCAGCAGACCGCCCACGGCGAACCGCCGGTCGCGTGGGCGGAACGAGTGGTAGGCCGTCCATGCCCATGCCGTCGAAGGTAGTTGAAAATGTGTACATGATCATGTCAGACGGTCTCCAAAGACCACTTTCTGAAATACCTCGGATCGCTCGACGCGGCGACGTGCGGACTGTCGGGCGCAAGCTCATTCTCGCGCTCGGCCTCGAAGACATCGTCTGATTTGCCCGCTCCTCGTGCCTTACAGCAAGCCGAGCATTTTCGGCCGCGGGAATTCTACGTTCGCTCCGGCGGGAACAGATCCTCGACCGGCATGGACCAGCCGGGGAGGCTGGGCCCGACTTCGGCGAGCTCGCCGCGTCGATACACGGTGGGCACAGGTGGGTTGCTTGCCCGGTAAACGCGAACGAGCTGTTCCTTCAGCACGTCGACGTCCCAGACCGCGAGCGTCCCCGCCGCGAAGTAATCGGCGCGTTTCTCTGACATCGCGCGCTCGGCGGCGGGACCGTAGTCGTTCTCGCTTCTCACCTCCACGGCGAACATGGGTGCACCTTCGAGAAACTTGCCGGTGAGCGGTCCGCCCGTCCAAAAGGCGACGTCAGGGCTGAACGAGCGCCGGTTCGGCAAGTTGACGAGGAAGCCGACGTTGTCAGCCAAGGCATAACCGTGCCTCGTTCGTCGTCCGTACTCGCGCAGGCTGGCAGCGATCTCAAGGACCGCGTACCCATGCAGACCACCCGTCGGTGTCATGAGCCGCAACTCGCCGTCCACGATCTCGGCCTTGCCGTCGACGCGGTAGAGTTCCTCAATGAGGCCTTCGCGCCTGCCTGCCATATCGCAAATTTTACCATCGTCTTCGTGAGCGATCTGTGCGTTTTCTGCCATAAATAGCCCATCCCGAGGCTCCCGACATCGGACGAAGCAAGATCGGGGCCGATCGATCAGCACACGCGGTGGGTTTCGGCAGCGAGACACGCTCGCACCGAAGCGCTTGTTTACGAGGTTCGAGACATCGGAAGGACCCGGCATCCGGCTTCTTCGAAATGCGGATCCAGCGCAAGCACATCGCCGATGCCGCGCGCATGGATGCACTCCAGGCTGACACAGTCGACCAAGCTGAGTCGCCTGCGGTCCTCTCGCAGCAACCGCGCGACGCCGCCGGCATGCAACGCCTCAGAGACCCACTCGACCGAGAACAGGGGCACGAAGTGGTCCAGAAAGTCCCGCACCGCCTCCAGGCCGATGCGGTGTTGCAGCAGCGCCATCGTTTCGACGATGACGTATGAGGTCGTCCAGAGGGCGCGCCTGGCCTCCACAAGCCCGCGGAACGCGCGCACGACGTCCCGATGGCGGTCTTCCGTTCGCACGAGGAGCGCGTAGGCGGCCGACGTGTCGACGAACGCGCTCATCCGCGGTAGGCCTCCACCAGATGGCGGTCGTGATCCCGCGCGACTTTTGAAGGGCCGCCGGGGTCGCTGTATCGGCCGCACACCGAAAGGGCCGTCCGCACGCGCTCCTCGCGGGACGGCACGCGTTCCTCGCGAGCGAGGTGCGCGTCCACGCACCGCCTGACGCCTTCCGACAACGAGACGCCCAGCCGCTCGGTCCAGCGGCGAAGCCGGCGGTACTGGGCCTCCTGAAGCTGTATTTGAGTTCGCACCATAGTGGCATGATTATACCATCATGGTGGTCCATCCAAGCTCCGAGCGTCGACGACGTGCGATCGCCTCGGCTTGACGGAAGCGGCGTGAGTGTGTAATGGTTGATTGTCGTTACACACTCACCATGACCCGCGTTCAAATTCTCCTCACCGAAGAACAGGACCGCCGGCTGGAGGCGCTGGCGCGCCGCCTGCGCGCCTCAAAGGCGAGCCTCGTACGAGAGGGGGTCGAGGCCATCCTCCATCGTCGAGCGACACAGGCGCCCGATGCCCTGATGGACCTGGCCGGCCAGGCCGGTCGTGTGGGACGAAAAGACATCTCGCGCCACCACGATGCCTACCTCCTGGATCGCAAGCGGATGCGACGCCGGTGAGCCTCGGGGATGTGTTCGTCGACACAGGGGCCTGGTTCGCGATCCAGGCCGTGGACGATGAGCATCATGGCGAAGCGCGGCACGCTCTTCCTGCCGTTCTCCAGGCAAGCCGAACCTTGGTGACGTCGAATCTTGTGATCGGGGAAACCTACACACTCCTGCGGCTGACCAGGGGCTATCGGGAGGCCAAACGATTCCTCGACACGCTCGCCCAGAGCCAGAAACTGGAGCGCCTCTTTCTGACCGAGCACATCGAACGACAAGCCTACGAGATTCTCCACCGGTACGACGATCACCCGTTCAGTTATGTCGACGCGACGAGCTTCGCCTTCATGCGACGGCGGCGCGTCAGGCACGCCTTCGCGTTCGATGTTCATTTCCGCACGGCGGGATTTCTACGGATTCCGGTGGACCTGCCGCTCGCGTCGCTCCAGGGCGAATGAAAGGCC
>JAHFUJ010000091.1:0-1929 GCA_023265105.1 Acidobacteriota bacterium | reverse complement strand
CCATCATGAACTGGGAGGGTGGTTGCCTGGATTGTGGCGTGGTTGCCCAGAGTACGGCGCTGCGCTACGATAAAGAGTTTAGACCACCCCCGGCGGAGCCAGCAGAGCGTAGCGGACACTACGTACAGTCCGAGCATGCCCGACACTGACACGGTTTCGTGCGCTGCCGCCGAAGTCACGGATCTGGTCGTCCGCGGCGCGCGCACGCACAACCTGAAGAACATCGACCTGACGCTGCCGGTCGGCAAGCTCATCATCGTGACCGGCGTGAGCGGATCGGGGAAGTCATCGCTCGCCTTCGACACGATTTACGCCGAAGGGCAGCGGCGTTACGTCGAGTCGCTGTCGGCGTACGCGCGGCAGTTCCTCGAGCGGATGGAGAAGCCCGATGTCGATCGCATCGACGGCATCTCGCCGGCGATTGCCATCCGTCAGAAGAACAGCATCCGCAATCCTCGGTCGACCGTCGGCACCACCACGGAGATTCACGATTACATGCGGCTGCTGTACGCCCGCGTCGGGCGGACGTGGTGCCGCGGCTGCGGCCGCCAGGTCGTGCGCGAGACCGCGGAGGTCGTCGCGCGGCAGCTCGGCGACCTGCCCGCCGGGACGCGCTTGCTGATCGGATTCGATCTGCCGGTGATCGACGCCTCGGCTCCGGCGCCTGTGAACGGGGACATGGCGGAAGCCGTCGATGAAGTACACGAGCAGGAAAACGGTGGCCTGTTGCCGGGTCTTGTGGACGCGCCGATCGGCGAAGTGTCCGGCACGGGAGCGGCGGCCATCGCGGCGACGATCGAAACGCTTCGCCGAAAGGGGTTCGGCCGTTTGCTCATCGACGGTCGAGCCGTGCCGTTCGACGATATCGATCCGGCGGGGCTCGATCGCTCAATGCTGCAGGTGGTCGTCGACCGCGTGCAGTTGAACGGGGAGGATCTCCGTCAGCGTCTTACCGATTCCATCGAGACCGCGTATCTCGAGGGCGGCGGCGCGGCCTGGGCCGTTCAGTCTCCAAATCCAGAATCCCAAATCCCAAATCCCGTCACGCATCGCTTCTCCGAGCGCTTCGAGTGCCGCGCCTGCGGCATCGCCTACGAAGATCCCCAACCGCGCCTGTTCTCGTTCAACAACCCGTTTGGCGCCTGCCCGACGTGTCACGGCTTCGGCAACATCATCGAGCTCGACATGGATCTGGTGGTGCCCGATCCGTCGAAGTCCGTTCAGCAGGGCGCTATCGAGCCGTGGACCAAGCCGCACTATCGTGCGCAGCTCGCCGATCTCAAGCGCGCGGCGCGCAAGCGCACGATCCGGCTCGACGTCCCGTGGGCCGACCTCACGGATGACGAGAAGCGATTCATCGTCGACGGCGGCGACCCTTCGACAGGCTCAGCGTCGTCCCGAGCTCGGTCGAGGGACGATGACTACGGGGGCATCCGGGGATTTTTCCGCTGGCTCGAGCGGAAGAAATACAAGGTCCACGTCCGCGTGTTCCTGAGCCGCTATCGCGGCTATCTGACGTGTCCTGATTGCGGCGGCGCGCGCCTGCGGCGCGAGGCGCGCGACGTGCGCGTCGGGGGCGCCACCATCGATGTGGTCTCCTCGCTCACGGTACACGACGCGCAGCGGTTCTTCGCGACGCTGCAGCTCACCGACAAGGAAGCGGCGATTGCGGACAAGGTGCTGAAGGAGATCCGCCGCCGTTTGTCGTTCCTGAGCGACGTGGGACTCGATTACCTGACGCTCGATCGCCTGTCGTCGACGCTGTCGGGCGGCGAAGCCCAGCGCATCAACCTGGCGACGTCGCTCGGGTCGGCGCTCGTCGGCACGTTGTACGTGCTCGACGAGCCGTCGATCGGCCTGCACTCGCGCGACAACCAGCGGTTGATCGCCATCCTCAGGCAGCTCCGCGACCAGGGGAACACGGTCCTC
>JAHFUJ010000400.1 GCA_023265105.1 Acidobacteriota bacterium | reverse complement strand
GTCGTCAGCATTGCCGATCTCGCGGACCGCGAGATTATGCCGGGCGATCATCTCAACCTTTTCCAAGCGCCACGCGACCCGCAGATGCCGAAGACGGGGCGCTTCCCTTGGGGCAACGTACCGTTACGGGTGCAGGAAGAGGTCGTCCCCAATGCGGCCCTGTTTCGCACGGCGGGTCAGGGGATCTCCTGGCCGGGAGCCGGAGCCGGCGGCCACCCCTCCCGAAATGACGTGATGTATCCGGTGACCACGGAAGAGGAGGCGCGACGGGCCGTTCAGGACTACGTCAAAAGCAAGGTCGCCTTCGTCAAGATCTGGGTGGACGACCGGGAAGGAAAGCTGAAGACGCTGACGCCGCCCCTGTATCGCGCGATCATCGACGAGGCGCACAAGCACAACGTGCCCGTCGCGGCGCATACCGTGGCGTTGGCGGACGCGAAGGAGCTGTACAAAGCAGGACTCGAGGGCGCCACTCACCTGCCGGTTCGCGGTGGTGAGGTACCTGATAACGAGCTGATCGCGATCATCAAGGAGCGGGTCGCCAAGAGCGATCGGCCCATCTGGTTCACCGATCACGGCAACCTGACCGCCCTGGGTCCGGAGGAGTGGGACGATCCGCTGCTTTGGGAAATGCTTTCTCGCGAACAGGTCCAGAAGCAGCAGGGCGACGCGATCAAGAAAATGACGCCGGAGGCCGTCGAGCGTGCCCGTCAGGAATCCAAGGCGATGGGAGACGTCGCGAAGAAGCTCATCAATGCGGGCATGAAGCTCGTCTTTGGGAGCGACAACGGCGCGGCCGGGCGTGGCTTCGGCTGGTACAACCAAATGGAGCTCGAAAGTTGGGTGACGATGGGCTTCACACCGGCCGAGGCCATTGTCATGACGACGCGCGATGCGGCCGAAGTGGCGAGGATCAATACCGGGATGGTGGCCGCGGGCAAGAGCGCCGATTTCATCGTCCTCGACGCGAATCCCCTCGAGAACATCGCCAACACGCGACGGATCAGCAAGGTCTACCTCCGCGGAGAGGAAGTCGACCGCGCGGGGCTGAGAGCCAGGTGGCAGGCCAAGTGGAGCCGCGCCACATCGACGCAATAGGCGCGGGCGCAACTCGCCTACGACGGCCTTTTTAGCCGCATCAACTCGGTTGATCTGTATTGTTCGGGCCCCGGCTCGTCTTACCGGTTGCCTCTGCCTCTCCCTGGGCTTCCCGCGGGCTGAGCCGGCGAGGTGGCACCAGCGCCGCCGCCCGCGGTCCCTCGGCCGTCGGTGAGAAGGTCGGCTTTTGAATCTGCTTCGGTTTTGTGTGGCGTCACCTTGTCTGGATCGACTCTCACCATGACATACGCAACGTGATCGTCGATCTTCGTGAATTGGTGCCCCGTACCGGCAGGTATCACGACGACGTCGCCTGACT
The DNA here is from genome assembly GCA_023265105.1 of Acidobacteriota bacterium. GTDB lineage: Bacteria > Acidobacteriota > Vicinamibacteria > Vicinamibacterales > CAVVIG01 > JAHFUJ01. Next base: position 2,256 of record JAHFUJ010000400.1, on the reverse strand, counting down.
TGATCTCGTAGGCCACTCCGTTTCGAATGGCCTTGGAGTTGTTCCCTGGACCGTTCAGCAGCCTGACTGTCGTTTCAGTGGATGGCCGCCGCTCTTTGCCGACAAGATCCGGTCCGAGCACCAACGTGGCCGAGCCGTCAATGACGTGGTACACCTCGCTGACCAGGTCATGCTCGGCCACCGTCGCCTGCGGGTTGTCTATCTTGCCCCGATAGACAACCGCGATGCCGACGTTGGCCTTCCCGATGTCAACCTGTCGAATCTGCTGATCGGTGAGCCGGTTGGCGATCGCCCGCTTCACGTAGGCTTGAATCTCGGTGTTCGGGACGTAGGTGCCGGGACACATGTTGCAGGTCGGTCGGTACTCTTTCTCTTGGGCCGAGAGCACCACAACCGCGAAGGTGATCGTCGCCACAACACCCATCAATACTTTCTGCATACGTTTCTCCTCTTCTTGCAGTCGTCAATGACTCGATATTCGTGGTCTCGCCGAACCGTTACGGCCGCCGCCGCGCCGGGCATCGTGTAACCTACATGCCAACCTCCACACGCGAGTACCCTCGCGAGCCGGGTTGCCCGCTCCTGCCGCCCTCGGGATCGCGGGTCGGTGGACAGCTTCCAGATGCTCGAACTGTAACGGTCTGACGTGTCAGTTGCAACTCGTCGAGCCATCAGCTCTTCCCACGAAGAGTCCTCCAGTGGAAGATGATCCGACGCTGTCTCGCCCGACGGACGGTTCAAATCGCATAACTCTCTCCTACGGCGTATCATGTCGTGGCGTCCAGACTGGAGGCACGAATGCTGGGACCGAAGATCGCCATCACGGGCAGCGCGGATCCATCCCGGAACCCCGAGGCGCACCCCGACCCCCAGTGGACCTACGACCCTCCCGTCGATGTCGACCTCGCGCGCAAAATGGCCGGCGCAATCGGCGCGGAGCTGGCCCGCCGCGGCTGTCGCCTCGTCGTCTACGACAGCGACAACAAGTTTATCGAGGGCGAAGCGGTCACGGGCTTCGTCCAGGCCAACTCGAAGACTCCGAAAACCATCATCGTCCGCCAGCCCCAGACACGCACGCCCAAGCCCTTTCCAGAGGAAGCCACCCACAGGGAGCTCTTCGAACGACGAGTGGACAGCAGCGACCAGTGGGACGTCTCGTACTACCGATCGATCGCCGATGCCGACGGCGTCGTCCTGATCGGCGGTGCGTACACCACCAGGATTGCCGGTCAAGTGGCCATTGGCGCCCGGATACCCATTCTGACGCTCGAGAAGAGCGGTGGCGCGGCCAGCCAGGTCTGGAAAACCCTGCTTCCCGAAGTCGATCTCCCTACGCTGGACGAGCACGCGCGCATGGCCCTCGACTTCTCCCCGGCGACAGTCGTCTCATGGGTGAACGCCTTGCTGGATCAGCGAACCCGGCGGCACCGCGTGGAAACAAAGGAGATACGCGGCCACGCGAACATCGCGATGGTGATGTTCGCCGTCGCGCTCATCCTGGCATTCGCCGGCAATCTTGTCCCGGCAGGTGTGGCCGGACTGTCACACTGGGCGCTCATCGCGTCGATGCTCCTCGGCGGCGGTGCCGGCGCGGCAATTCGAATGGTCTTTGAGCGGCGGTACGGCGTCGGTCCTCTGGTGACTCCGTCCATCGCGGTCACGATCGGCCTCGGCACCATCTCAGGAGGCATGGCCGGACTCCTCTATCTTGTTGCCCAGCCCGGCAACATCGATCTCGCGGGGAGCAGCGGCCTCCGCCTCATCTCCATCGTCGCCGTCGTCAGCGTCGTCGGCGGGCTGACGGCGGAAACGGTGTTCCGCAAGCTGCTTGGCATCGATGTCGCCCGGACCCAGGGACTCGCCGCACAGGACGGGACGCCGCCCAAGAATTCCTAGGGTGAATGGCTGGGGTATCATTTGAGCCATCAGGCGTGCTAAGATGAGCCAACAAAGATTGAGACGATGATCAATGTCGCGCGGGTGTCGGAGGTGCTCGGTGGTCGGCGAGCCCTGAAGCATCGGGTGAGGACGCTCAACGACCTCCACGAGATCGTGGCCGAGGGTCTGCCAAAAACTTCGGTTCGTGCCCTTTTTTCACACCTTTTGGAAAGGTACGATGTCGAGATCCAGCCGTTGCGGGATTTCGTTGCGCCGCGCGCCACATTGAAGCGGCGACGCACGCGGCTGCCTCCAACGGAAAGCTAACGTCTCGAACGCCTTGCGCGCATCGTGGCGATGACTGAAGAGGTGTGGCAG
>JAHFUJ010000399.1 GCA_023265105.1 Acidobacteriota bacterium | reverse complement strand
GAGGCCTCCCCATCGTCTCAGGCTTCGGCCGGCTTGGATCTGCCGCTGTTCGAACCGCTCGACCCGTCCACGGATGTGTCACTCAGCCTCGTCGCGGATCTCACCGCCGAGCTAGACTGGGACACCGCAAGCGGGATGGAGTTGACGACGCACGCGGGCGGGTCAGACGAGGCGGTGGGTGAGCTCACCAAGGGCGAGTTGGGCGAGTTGCAGCGTTTGTTAAAGGAAGAACTGGCTCGGCTATGAAGAAACTGACCCGATTAGGCCTTGTTGTTCTTTGCGCGCTCGCTCCGGCGTCAGCCTTTGCGCAAAGGGAGCCGCCGGCCCGGGGCGCGCCGCTCGAACAGCCGGGCGTATCCCCGACAGAAATCCAGCGGATGTTCGACGCCTACGCGCTTCTGCAGGCGCAGGATCAACTCAAGATCAGCGACGATCAGTACTCGCAATTCCTGGCGCGATTCAAGGCGCTGCAGGATGTTCGTCGCAAGGCGCTACTGGAGCGGACCCGAATCGTTCTGGATCTGCGTCGTCTCACGACCGACGCGCAGGCCGACGAAGGCCAGATCAAGGATCGACTGAAGGCGCTTCTGGAGCTCGACGCGCGGTCGGGAGTGGACGTCAGAAAGGCGTATGACGCCATCGATCAGGTGCTCGACGTGCGCCAACAGGGGAAATTCCGGGTGTTCGAAGAGCTGATGGAGCGCCGGAAGCTGGAGCTCGTGTCGCGCGCGCGACAGGCGATCCGTCCGAGGGGCGGGTTGTAAGTTGGCGCCGGCCTAGTAACGAAGATTCGCCGTCATCCCCGCAGGCCCTTGACTCGGCGGTTTGATGCGAAGCGTCGTTACTAGTACAATTCCTGCAGGTAGTTCTTCCTAACAGTCCATGCCTGGTAAACGCTCGCGTCTTGCCCTCGGCGCAGTGCTCGTCGGCGTGGTGCTTGCGCACCCGTCGGTCGGCGCCGACGACCGCGCGTCGCGGCGCGACGCCGATCTGCTCAAGCAGAAGGTCGCGACCATCACACAACTCGGCGCGACGCCAAGCCGACAGCCGCGTCGGACGACCCTTACGCAAGACGAGGTCAACGCGTACTTCACATTCGACGCCCAGAACGATCTGCCGCCGGGTGTTGTCGAGCCGTCGGTGACGATTCTGGGGACCGGGCGGCTGTCGGGCCGCGCGGTGGTCGACCTCGACGCGTTTCGAAAGCAGAAGACGCCGACGAGTCTGCTCGATCCGGCCAACTTCTTGACCGGCCGGCTGCCGATCACCGCCATCGGCGTCCTCAAGACGAGCAACGGCGTGGGGCGGTTCCAGATCGAATCGGCCACGGTGGGCGGCGTCTCGCTTCCGAAAACGCTGCTGCAGGAGCTCGTGAACTACTATTCGCGCACGCCACAAAGCCCGGCCGGCATCAACCTCGACGATTCGTTTGCCTTGCCCGCGCACATTCGCGAGATTCAGGTCGAACGCGGGCAGGCCGTCATCATCCAATAAGATTTTCTCCGCGGCCTCTGCGGCCTCTGCGTTTTCGCGTGATTTCTTCACTCGCTCCTTCGACCTGCCCTGAATGACTTCATCCACCGACGTGCTCGCGACGCCCTTGCAGTTCCTCAAGGGCGTCGGGCCTCGGCGCGGCGCCGACTTCGAGCACGCCGGCCTCGTCACGGTCGAGGACCTGCTGTATCGGTTTCCCATCCGCTATGAGGACCGCAGCCGCCTCGCGCCGATCGCGTCGCTCAAGCCGGGGCAAAGCGCATCGGTCAGCGGGCGCATCCTGAGCTGCGGTCTGCGATCGACCCGCCGGCCCGGCTTCAAGATTTTCGAAGCGCTGGTCGGCGATTCGAGCGGGGCGCTGCGCGTCACATGGCTCAATCAGCCGTTTCTGCGGGACGTCTTCGTTCAGGGACAACATGTCGTGCTGTTCGGACCGGTCGAGATGCGGGGGCCCGGCGGCCTGCAGCTCACCAACCCGCAGTACGAGATCCTGGACGATGAGGAGGGAGAGACGATCCACACCGGCCGCATCGTGCCGGTGTACGAGAAGACGGGCAGCGTCACGCCGAAGATCCAGCGCAAGCTGGTCCATGGTGTGCTGCAGCGGCTGCCGGCGGATCTACCCGACCATCTTCCCGAATCGATTCGCGCGCGGCTCGACTTGCCGTCGCGCCCTGCCGCGCTGGTGGCGGCGCATTTCCCGCCCGACGACGCGTCGCTCGAGGCGTTGAATCAGTTCGCGACGCCGGCGCAGCAGCGTCTGATTTTCGAAGAAGCGTTTCTCTTTCAAACTGGCGTGATGGCGCGCCGGCGTTCGGCGGCGGCGGATCGCAAGCCGGTGGCCGTGCACGTCGACGATCGCATTCGGGAATCGGCGCGCCGTGTGCTGCCGTTCAAGCTGACGGCGGGCCAGAAGCAGGCGCTGAAGGAAATCGTCGAAGATTTGCAACGGCCGCAGCCGATGAACCGCCTGCTGCAGGGCGACGTGGGCGCGGGGAAAACGATCGTCGCGCTGCTGGCGGCCCTCGTCGCGATGGAAAACGGGTTGCAAGTGGCCTTCATGGCGCCGACCGAGATTCTGGCCGAGCAGCACTTTTTCAACATCTCGCGGCTCCTGCAGGCGTCGCGGTTTCGGGTCGGGCTGCTGACCGGCGCGACGAGCGGCGCCGCACGCCGGCAAGAGCTCGCCGAGATCGAAGCCGGCACGATCCATCTGGTGGTCGGCACCCACGCCCTGGTGGAGGGCGACGTCCACTTCAAGCAGCTCGGGCTGGTCGTGATCGACGAGCAGCACCGCTTCGGCGTGCTGCAACGGGCGACGCTCCGGGCCAAAGGGCTCCATCCCGACGCGCTGGTGATGACGGCGACGCCGATTCCGAGGACGCTGGCGCTGACCGTCTACGGCGATCTCGACGTGTCGGTCATGCGCGATCCGCCGCCAGGGCGCCTGCCGATCAAGACGCTCGCGAAGCCGGAATCGCGTCGCGACGAGGTGTACCGCTTCCTTCGCGGTCAGCTTGATGCCGGCCGTCAGGCGTACGTGATCTATCCGCTCGTCGAAGAGTCGGACAAGATCGATCTGAAGGCGGCGACTGAAATGGCGGATCATCTCGCCCAGGAAATTTTCCCCACGTATCGCGTCGGCCTGCTTCACGGTCGCATGAAGCAAGGGGGCAAAGAGCGCGTGATGGCCGCGTTTCTTGCGGCCGAGCTGCAGATCCTCGTGTCGACGACGGTGGTCGAAGTAGGCGTCGACGTGCCGAACGCGAGCGTGATGATCGTCGAGCACGCGGAGCGCTTCGGGTTGTCGCAGTTGCATCAGTTGCGCGGCCGCGTCGGGCGCGATCGGCATCAGTCGTTTTGTTTTCTGTTGTACCAAGCGCCGCTGTCCGACGAGGCACGCGCGCGGTTGAAGGCGATGACCGACACGACCGACGGCTTCGAGATTGCCGACCGCGACCTGGCATTGCGCGGTCCCGGCGATTTTTTCGGCACGCGTCAGGCGGGCGTCCCCACGTTCCGGCTCGTCGACCTCATTCGGGATCGCGCGCTGCTCGAAGTCGCGCAACGCGAGGCGGCCGCGTGGTTCGACTCTGCCGCGCCCACCGGGGAACCGCTGGACCGGCTCGTGCGCAACTGGGAGCAGCGGTTCAAGTTGATCGAAGTGGGGTAAAGCGCCTGCGGCCAT
>JAHFUJ010000090.1:8183-15268 GCA_023265105.1 Acidobacteriota bacterium | reverse complement strand
CGAGCACCATCGGCAGCGGCCGAAGCACGCGTTTCATCGGGTCCAAGATCAGACCCAGAGATCCGAGTGATACCGTGCCGAGGAGTGCGCTGTCGTCTTTCTCGCCAAAGATCACCGGCGACGCGGCCCGCCGATCGTGGAGCGAGAAGGTGGCGTCACCAACCTCGCGCGAGATCTCGGTCCCATCCGCAACCATGAATGTCCGCGTGCTATGTGGGCGAATTCCCAAACGCCGCAAGATCGAGACGGGAACGACGGAGTACACTGCGCCGGAGTCGACGAGAAACTTGACGTTGATGGTCTTGTTGGGGCGCGCCGGGTTGGCGACCCGGGCATTCACGTGGGTAAGGCCCATGGCGCTGTGGTACTGCGGGGTGACTGACCTGCCAAGCTCTTTGCCGATTCAGGGCAGCGTGAACGCGACGAGCTCCGGCCGCCATGCAGCCGCAGCGGAGAAAGTCCCGGAACTCCTGCTCGACGAACCGTGGGAAGCCGGGCCGTTCAAAACGTGAGGCGAGCGCCCACGCGAATGGTACGCGGTGGCTGGATCGCTGTTGGCGTGCGGAACGCTGGGCCCGTCACCACCCGCTCCTCCACTTCCTCCGCCAGATTGATCAAGTTGTAGCCGTCGACCACGATTGCCACGCGCCGCCCCGCCGCGGCGAATTCCTTCTGCAGTCGCACGTCCAGCGTGCCGGTGAACGTGAATCGCGACCCGCCGTTGGGGAACGCGCGAACGAGCGCCGCGCCTTGGTTGAGGCCGGGCACGACGACCAGCCGCGCGAACGGCTGCCCGTCCTGATAGCGGGCGATGGCACCGAGCGTGACGTTCGACGGAAACCGATACACCGTTGTCATCTTGGCCGTAAACGCCCGGTCGCCGAACAAGCGGCCGCGCGAGTAGAGGGCGGCGTTCGGATCGAGAAGGGCGTCGCCGAGCAGCCCCTGATCGTTCTCCGTTCCGTGGAAGCCTTGATGGCTCGCGCCTCCTTCTGCCCGGTAGGCGGTCCCCGCGAGCAGGATGTAGAGATGGCCGGCGGTCACCTCCGTCGTGAGCTTGATGCCAAGACGCCGCGCCGTCAGGTCCGGTGCATTCACGAGAAGATCGTCGAATCGGTACGATGCGGCCGGCAGCACGAGGTTGCCGACGGGAAGCACCTGGTCGTCGTCCGCGTGCACGAGGTCGAGGCCGAGATCGGCGATATTCACAATCGAGTACACAGGCGTCAGGCGACTCTGATTCACGACGCCGAGAAGCTGCTTCTCCCACTTCCCGACTCCCGCGAGCTGCAGGCGCAGACCTGCCAACGGCCGGGCTTCGATACCAACGACCATGTCGTCGGAGTACGGCCGCTCGAGACTAGGATCGATGCGGCCGATGCCTCCCGGGCCAGCGGAGAACAAGCGCGCCGACGCCGCGAGCGTCGCGCCGGTCGATCCTCCCGTCCAGCGAAATGCATCCGCTCGGACTGACGCTGGATCGCCCCACGCAAGATTGTTCAGCGGAAGCTGATACGCCGATCGCTCGAAGCCTCCGAAGATCCCAACGGCGTGCTTGGCGTTCACGGGCCAGCGAAGCGATGCCTGCGGTAACCACGTGGACCAGTTCACGCCCTGCGCTGCGCCGTCGGCTGCCGCCACGAGCGATTCGTAGCGGAGCGCGACATCCAGCGTTCCACGTCCGCCTACCGAGAGACGATCGCCGGCAAACGCCGAAATCGTCCTGGAGTGCCGGCTCGAGGTCTGCGCCGGCGCGGTGTACTGCCACAGTCGGCTGGGCAGGCCGTCGACCAGCTCGGCAATCACGCCATTGAATCCGGGATCGGAGGTCGACCGCGCGGCGTCAACATCGACGCCTCCCTGCAACTGGTGTCGACTCTCTGCGCCGGCAGTGCGTGCGATGCGAGCGCCGGCCGACAGTCGTCGATCGGTACGCGCGCCGGTGTCGGCCACCTGCTCGGGCACCGGTCCGGCCTCGAGCCGCTCGATCGTCGCAGCAGTCAACAGGGCCGATTGCGGCGTCCGCCGGCGCCGAGTGTATCCGGCAAACAGACGCCACCGTGCACCCGCCTGGTCGTCGTGGGCCCACGTGGACTGCAGGTGTGTGGAGATATCGGCAAGACGCGCCTGCGGGTCGGCGTACATCGCGCGGTTTGCCGCTGGGAACAGCGCGCGTTGGACCCAGGCGATGGTCCTCACTTCATTCTTCTCGGTCGCCGCGACAACCAGGTGGGCGAAGGCCGAAGCGACGTCGGCATCGGCCGAGACGAGGCCACCGCGATTGCGCTCGGAGGCGGCAGTCCACGCGCCGGCGAACACCAGGCCCGCCCGGCCCGACCCGAAGGGACCGCTCGCGGTACCAAGGGGACCGCTCGCGGAAGCAAGAGGACCGCTCGCAATCACGCTGCCGCGGTTCCAGCCCGTCAGCCGGGCGATGGGCGGCGCGGCCGACGCGGAGGGCGCGGCGGTCAACGCGTCGCCGAACGAGGACGAGCCTTCAACAACGCTCGTCCAGCTGGTCGCCGGGCGGCGGGGGTCGAGCGTCACGACGCTACCTGTCGTGTTGATATCGGCAGGCCGGAGACCGGTCGCAACCGACACGCGCTGCCACCAGAACAATTCAGACAGTGCGAGAGGTCTCCCTCCCGTCGAAGGGTCGGTGATGTCGACGTCGCCAACGCGAAAGCGGGTTTCTGTCGACGAGCCGCCGAACGTGCTGAATCGAGCCGGGGCGCCGAAGCCGAGGCCAGCGCCCGAAATCCGATCCGAGATCATTTCCGCCTGACTCGTTTCGAGCAAAGAAAACACGCTGTCGCCGGCCGGCAACACATTGAATAGATCGGCGCTCAATGTCGATCCCAATGGCACGCCGTCGACGACTGCTGTGCTCGGCGGAGGCGGCGGAGGCTCCTGGGCGAGCACGCCCGACGCGCCGCACACGCCAAGACTCCCGAGAACGACGACGAACGAAGCTGCGCGCCGAAACGCCGGGTGGTACAGCAATGGACTAGGGCAACGTGAACGCATTGAAGACGTAGGTGAGTCCCGTCGTGAACCCGATTGTCGGCTCTACCGGCGTCAGGCCGACGAACACGCCCGCATCGAGCCGAATCGAACTTCGCGTATAGCGTCCTCCCAGTTTCAACAGGCCCCGATTCTCCGTGCCCGGAAACGGATCGCCCGTCCGCGTCGACACGCGCCCGTTCAACTCCCCCACCAGCTCGGTCTGCTGCGTCATGGCGCGCGCGAATGACAGACCATAGGTCACGTCGTCGTTCTGACGCGTGCCGTCGGTCGGATCGCCCAGAATCCCTACACCGATGTTGCCGACGATGCGGATCGATTCGACGGTTTTGGCGCCGAGCAGCGACGCGTAGAAGTCGGTGGTGTTGAGGCCGAGCCCGGTCCTGCTCCGTGAGTTCGGCAGCTTCGTCGCAAAACGGAACCCAATCGCGGGCCGTCCGACCATTTCGGAGAGCAGGCGGATCTTCATGCCGATGAGAATGTCGTCCACGTCGTGGGTCGTGTCACCGGTGACGTTCAGCAGGCTCGAAAGCGGCGCCGCCTTGCGGCCGGTGATGTCGAGGCGATTGAACGGGCCGCCGTCAATCTGCAGCTCGGCGATCGAGCTGATGCCGACGCTCACGCCCAGCGTCGGCAGCCGCCAGAGATTGCCCTCGAGGCCCGAGACCGGATAATGCTGATCGTGCGCGTAGTCAATGCCGCCTTCGATGAGCACCCGGCCCGCGCCGATCGGCTCGGGATCCTCGGTGACGAGCGGCCGTTGTTGAGCTGCGGCGGGTCGCGCGAGTACGAAAGCTGCGATCGCGGCACACACGAGTCGATGCTTCATCAAAGCTCCGGCCACAGAGGCACAAAGCGCACGGAGGAACAGGTTTGCCACAGAGTCACGGAGCCACCGAGACAATCCCTCTCTGTACTTCATGGTTGCGCGATATCGCGCGGAGCTCCGCCGGTGGGTTCAGGCGCGTGTCGAGGAGATGCCGCGGCGCTACGTTGCCGAGCGCCTTGAGCATCGATTGCTTGACGCCCGGGTGCTCGCGCTCGAGCTCCATCAACAGACGTTTGGTGCGCTGTCGCTGCAGGCCCAGGTCGCCGCACGCCGGGCAGCAGCAGCCGACGATCGGGAGCTCGCACTCCTTCGCGTACGCCCGCGCCTCGTCTTCGCCGACCCATACCAGCGGCCGAATGACGACATGCTCGCCGTTATCCGACACCAGTTTGGCCGGCATCGCCTTCAGCGCGCCGGCGAAGAACAGGTTCAAGAGCAGCGTTTCGATGAAGTCGTCGGCGTGGTGACCGAGGGCGATTTTCGTCGCGCCGACTTCGTTCGCGATTCGGTACAACACGCCGCGCCGCAGCCGCGCGCACAACGAGCAGGGCGTCTGGTCGGCGTCGAGGATGTCGTCGATCACTGCACCGATGCCCGTGTGCTCGATGCGGTATTCCCACCCGTGCGCTTCACACGTGCGGGCGATGAGGTCGTGTTTGTATTCCTTATAGCCGGAGTCGACGTTGACGGCCACGAGCGAAAATTGAATCGGAGCCCGCTGCCGCAGCACGTCGAGGATCTGCAGCAGCGCCCAACTGTCCTTTCCGCCCGACAGCCCGACCATGACGCGATCGCCGGCGTCTATCATCTGGTAGTCGACGATCGCCTTGGTGGTCTTCTTCGCCAGCCGCGCCTCGAGTTCGCTGCGATATCCCATTCTCAGCCCAGAATCTTGTCGAGCGGAATCTCGAGGCCCGGCAGCAGCGGAGTCGTCACGATCTCGGGTCTCGCGCATCGCACTGATGGCTGGAATCCTTTGGCGCCGCGCCGGTAGATCTCGACGACTTCGCGCTCCGGATCGACCAGCCAGTACTCTTCGACACCAGTCCGCTCGTACACGTCTCGCTTCAATCGCCTGTCTCGACTTCTCGTGCTGGGTGAAAGAATTTCAACGACAAGATCGGGCGCGCCTTGCAGATTCTGCGGCGTGATGAAGTGCGCGCGCTCGTTCGAAATATAAACCAGGTCAGGAACCAGGATATTGATCTCCGACAGGAGGACATCGAACGGTGCAAAGAAGATCTCGCCAATCGGATGCGTTTCGAGATGGCTCTGAATCAAGTAGCTCAGATTCAACAGGATGCGCTGGTGCCGCGTCGCCGGCGACGCCGTCACGTAGTGCTCCCCTTCGATGATCTCGTGTCGCAGACCATCGTCAGGGAACAGCACGTAGTCGGCGTAAGTGAGCTTGGTCGAAGAATGTCCGGGCCTCACTGTCACCTCTTAAAGCAGGAATTGTACCATCGTCGGCCGGCGACACGACCGGAAATGGCAGGCCGCGAAGTGGCCCCGCCGTTTCGACTCGAGCGGAGGCGTCGTCTGGCCGCAGATCTCGGCGACTTCCGGACATCGCGAGGCAAACGCGCATCCAACAATTGGTGCGGTCGCTGAAGGCCCTTCGCCCCTTCCGGTTGTTACGCGATCGTCAGGAATTCCGGCGGCGCAAAGACATGACGCCAACGCAGTGGCTCGGGACCTTCCGTCTCACACAACCGCCGCAATCTCGGCATCGTTTCGGCGGCGCGCACGAGATACACCGGCGTTGGCGCTTCGCTGACGGTGGCCGTCCACGGAGGCGCCATCTGATCCGCCCTCGAGGCCAAGAGTTCCACGACGCCGGCCGCGACGGCGAGCTCCAATCCCGTCCAACCGACGGGGCGAGGCACGTCGGTCCAGACAATCGACCGACGCCCTGCGTCCGCAACCCACTGGCGCGCCGCGAGGGCATCGCGTCGCAGGAGGGCCTGCACGAGATCACTCAGATCCATGCTCGCTCTCCCAGAGATCCTCGAACGCGTACCCCGCCTTGAGCTCACGGCCGGGAACCAGATGTCGCTCGACCTGTTGCCAGATTTCTTCCCGGCGACCTCGGCACTCTTTAAGGAGCCGCTTGGCATCTTCAACGTCCACATCGTCGCGCCAGGCCGACAATTTCATCGCCAGAAGCTGGGCCGCAGAAGTCGTTCGAACGCGGAGTGTCGGTGTGTCGAGAAGCACCGGCCCTGGCGTCAACCCGTGCGCGTAGCCCTTCGCCGCATCGCTCAACCAGTCGTCGGGCAATCCAAGGTCCGCTGCCACGTGCGTGGCGGCCTTGGCAACTGATGTCCCGACCTCCGGATCGATGCTAAAGGCGTCCACGTCCTTCGTAGATTCTCGAGCACCGAAGAGCAGTACCATCGCCGCACCCCCGACGAGGATCAGGTCAACAGGCGGCTCGCCTGGCGGCAGTCGTTCGGCAAGGAGTCTGAGCGCCCGCAGGATGACATCGCGTGTGAGCGATTGCACGGGTCGATGGTAGCATCATCGAAGGCCGGCACTTGAAGCAGCCACTCGCGCCGAGCGATCGCGGCAAGGACGGCTTGTCGTGTTGCCCGCTTCATCAGACGTGCGCGGCCGGCTCTCTTGCTCCGAGGAGATCTCGATGGGATTGACCGTTCTCGTGATTGAAGTGGAGAACCCCGCGAGTCCGGACATCACGGAGCCGATTGAATTTCTTATCGATTCCGGAGCCATCTACTCCGTGGTGCCTTCGGAGGTTCTGAACCGGCTGGGCATTCGGTCACTGGTCGAGCAGGACTTTCGCCTGGCCGACGGGACGAGGAGCACCCGCAGGAAGGGTGTCGCGCTTTTCAAGTACGGCGAACGCGTTGGTGGCGCCGATGTCATCTTCGGCGAAGAAGGCGACAGCGTCCTGCTCGGCGCCTTCACGCTCGAAGCGCTCGGCCTCGCGCTCGATCCGCTGCGGCGCGAGCTGCGCCCGCTTCCCATGATTCTTGCCCTGGGCCGAGACGCGTAGCCCGGGCACCGACGGCCGACGCCCGCGCCTTACCTTGCATCGACGACCGTGTCAGGATCCTTCGTGGATATCGCCCGTCAAGGAGCGGAGGAACGCGAGCAACGCCTGCTTCTCTTCGTCGCTCAGGCCGAGCGGCCGCAGCTCGCCGTCAAGAAACGGATTCTTGTTCCCGCCGCGGTTGTAGAAGTCGACAACTTCGTCCAAGGTTGAGAGTGT
>JAHFUJ010000090.1:0-8083 GCA_023265105.1 Acidobacteriota bacterium | reverse complement strand
GTGACCGCGAATCGACCCACATCGCGTAAGGTGTCTTCTTTCCACGCGACGCCGGTGTCGTGGAACTGCTCGTCGCTCAGCGTGGGGCCCACGTGACACGCGGTGCAGTTCCCTTTCCCCCGAAAGATCGTCAGGCCCGCTCGCTCCTGATCTGAGAGCGCGTCGCGCTGGCCGTTCATGTAGCGATCGAGCGGAGCATTCCCTGACGTGATCGTGCGGACGTAGCTCGCCAGCGCCCGGGCCAGATCTTGCACGTTCACCGCCCCGCCAAAGGCCGCCTCGAAGTGATCGCCGTACTCACGCGTGCGCGCCAGCCGACCGACGGCTTCGTCGATCGTCAGGTCCAGCTCCTTTGGATTGGTGATCGGTTCGACCACTTGTGCTTCTAGCGTCGGTGCTCGCCCGTCCCAGAACTGCGAGCGCCCATAACCGCGATTGACGAGCGTGGGGGCGCTGCGTGCGCCCGTTTGGCCGCGTACGCCAACGGCCACCGCACGACCATCGGTGAAGGCGCGCTGCGGCTCGTGGCACGTAGCACACGCCTTCGTGCCATCGCGCGAGAGCCGCCGATCCGAGAAGAGCGCTCCACCCAACGCGATCTTTTCTGCTGTCAGCGGATTGTCCTCCGGGATCGGCATGTAGAGGTCGAGGCCCAAGGGCACGCTCCTTCCCGCTGCAGGTTCGGCAAAGGGCTGCGCGACGACCGCAGCGAGGAGGAGCGAAGCGCATGCGCGCGTAGCAGGCACGACTCACCGCGCGGGTTTGAGCGCCGGCAGGAAGTTTTCCATCGCCCAGATTTCGGTCGTGAGCTCGCCGCTCGCCACCGCGATCTCGGTGCCGGCGGGATGAACGGCCACGCCGTAGATGCTTGTCGTCGCCAGACCGACCGGCTCAGGCGCGCCGCCGGCAACCGCGACGCGCCAAAGCTCTTGGCCGCTGGCCACATCTCTCGACTTGGCGAAGAAGACATGCCGCCCGTCGGGCGACCATGCAAGAATGTCGTAGCCCGTCACGACGGCGTCGGGGGCCTCAACCTTCACGAGGGTTCGCACATCGCCGCCCCGCGCGGAGACGACGTTGAGTGAACTCGATCGCGTCGTCGTGTCGCTGATGATAAATGCGACCTGCTGGGCGTCTGGCGAGAGGGCCATTCGCTGGATGCGACGAGTCGCCTCCGTCCGGCAAATCTCCGTTTCCTGGCCGGTGTCCATCTCTCGGCGCACAATTCGCGCGAGCTTGTTCCCCGATTCGGTACGCAGGAAGAACAGCCTCTTTCCGTCAGGCGACCAGGCGGGCGCCGCCACTTGGCTATCCGGCTCGCCCTGCACGAGGAGCGTGGCGGTGCCTGCGCGCGCATCGATTCGATAGATGCCCTGTCGATTCTTCCGATCCCGTCCCACGCCTAGCAGGCTGCGCCCGTCGGGCGACCAGCGCACGCGCTGGAGATAACCCAACTCGGTCGTCAGATCACGACTCTCGCCGGTTTGAAGCGATTGGACCGTGATGACCTGCTGAAAGAACGGCGGCCCAGCCGTGCGCTTCGACACGTACAGCGCGTGTTCCCCGTCTGGCGAAAACTCGGGCGAGAGGTTCATCGCGACAAAGCGCTGCGTCAGCTTCGACGGCGCGCCCGTCACCCGGCCAGTCGCACGATCGAACGGCTGAACGAACACGTCGAGAACGCCGCTCTCGAGACCGTAGAAGTACACACCACTCGAGGCAAAGCCCAACGGCCAGACGCGGCCGAGATCGCGCTTGACGATCTCGGCCGGCCCTTGCGGTCTGCCATCGGCGACCGGCAGACTCCACGCCGACATGGTGCTGGTGCGGTCGCTGGCGAAGAGAATGTGCCGCCCATCGGGCGCCCACCCAAGGAACACATCGTCGGCCGCGTGCTCGACAGCGGGGGACTCGCGGCTCCCGTCGGTCGCCAGGATGAAGATGTCGCGGTTGGGCGAGTCCTCGCGCGGCGGCGCGTGATACGCGATGAACCGCCCGTCGACCGAAAAGCCCATTTTGACCGGACCGGACCAGCCGATCGACTTGAGGATGCGAATCGCGCCATCT
Organism: Acidobacteriota bacterium; assembly: GCA_023265105.1. Lineage (GTDB taxonomy): Bacteria > Acidobacteriota > Vicinamibacteria > Vicinamibacterales > CAVVIG01 > JAHFUJ01. The sequence goes on along the minus strand of JAHFUJ010000090.1, from coordinate 6,016 downwards.
GCCACCGACACCAGGGCGATCTGGTTCGAGCCGCTTTTCAACGTCACAAGGACGAGGATGGATCGGCCGTCCGGCGCCCACTGAGACGGGTAAACATACGTGGCTTCGTCATTCCGATACAGGATGCGGGGCTGGCTCCCGTCGATCCGAATGAGCCGGAGATCATAGGACAAACCGCTGTTGAACCATGCGTACGCGAGTTGCTTGCCGTCGGGCGAAAAGATTGAGGATTCCGCATGCTCGCTGGATCCAGTCCACGCGCCCTTGTTTGTGATCCGGTGTGTTTCGGCCGTCGCGAGATCGCGCACGGCGAGATCGCCCGTCGTCCAATCAACGACCGACAAATACTTGCCGTCCGCAGAAGGCGAGCCGAGGAGGTCCACAAAGCCGTCGGCCCAGACCCGGCGCACGACTGGCTCAGACGCCGACCCGGCGGCCGGATTCATGACGCGGCCGCCCCCTGACGACACGAACGTTAGCATCGTCAACGAGGCCAATGCGAGCGTCCGTGTGCGCCCACCAAGCCACCCGGAGGCCACGGGGACATCCTTGTCGGGACGCCGGCTCGCGCGCCAGGCGTCCAGTTCGCTTGGATACGCATAGACGCTGCTGCGCGCGAGGTGATGGTGGCGGTGCACCGGGAGCTGCTCCAATGCCTCCCAGCGCCTGACCGTGCGGGCGTCGCGCTGGAGATACTCGGCAATCCCCTTCCACGATTCGAGTGGTGTCTCGGCAGGGCGGGTCGGATCGTCTGACATGGCTGCTCCTTTCTTCCTACTTCTCCGCCCTGCACGTTACGGTTCTGCGCTCACCGCTGCAATGGACATCAGCGGACACGCACCCCGTGTCCGCCGGTTTCTGCTCGCCCCAGATCGCCGACACCGTTGTGACGATAACTCCTACCTGGCCCAAGCCCCCCCGTCGAACGCGGCACGTCAGGACGGAGTGAGTCTTCTGTTAGGCTCCTGTGAAGGAGATCGACGGCCGCCAGGCGCGCGGCAGCGCGTGGAGGTCACGATGCCGAGGACGGCTTTCGATCACGGCGTGCGCGTCGACACGACGCGAGCCGGGATGCCGACCGCGATGGCGTGAGGCGGGATGTTGTCGCGCACGACGGCGCCGGCGCCAACGACCGCGTGATCGCCGATGGCGACGCCGTCCAGGATCTTCGCGCCGGCGCCCAGCCACACGCCTTCGCCGATGGTGACGCCGGCCGAGGTCCGCGCCTGCGCGAGCACCGGCGTTCCGGGATCCGAGAAGTCGTGATCGCCGCCGATGACGTAGCTGTATGCCGCCATGAGCACGCTCGGGCCGATCGTCACGCGGCTTGCTGAAAACACTTCGCAATTGAACCCGAGGTTGGCGCCGGCGGCGAGCTCGATGTCACCGTTCTTGCACGAGAGGATCGTATTGCGTCCGACGAAGACGCCGTCGCCGATCCGGATCCCGCGATTGCTCTCCCCTTTCGCGTCCAGCAGGCAGTTGTCGTCGATGACGACGTTGCTGCCGATGTGAATTTTGTGGGGATGTCGAACGACGACGTTTTGGCCAAAGACGACATTACGCCCGCACGAGCCGAGCAGACGCGGATACAGCCATCTGCGCAGCGCGAGCCCGAGCGCCCCGGCTCTCGCCTGCGCGAGCATGACAACCAGCTCGTACTGGATGAGCGAGGCAAGATCTGACTTGCCGACGATGAGCTTCGCGTACTTTTCGCGAGCCGAGGTACCGGCGGCGAACAGTTGATCCTGTGCTTTGTCCACGGTGACCCACGGTCCGCCTGAGGGCGGACACTACATACGGAACGACTACCGGCACGGTCCGCCTCAAGGCGGACACTACGTACGGAACGACTACCCTCACGGTCCGCCTCAAGGCGGACACTACGTACTAACAAGCCACCCACACGGTCCGCTTCAAGGCGGACACTACGTACGAACAACCGACCACCACGGTCCGCATCTAGGCGGACATTACATACGGAAAACCACCCGAGACCATCCACAGTACGTAGTGTCCGCCTTGAGGCGGACCTTACAGCCATCCATGTTCCCGGTACCAGTCCAGCGTCCGCTTGATACCCTCGCGCAGCCCGACCCGGGGCGCGTACCCGAGCTCCGTTCGCGCCCTCGTGATGTCGAACGCGCGACTCTTCGTGAAAAAGTCCACCCGCCGCCGGTAAAGCGGCGGCTCGATCCCAAGCGGCACGCATACCGCTTCGCAGAATGCGCCGGCGATCCAGAACGGCCAGGCCGGCACGTGCAGCGTCGGCGGCCGCACACCGGCAGTCTCCGCGATGAGTCGCACCAACTCGTTCAACGTCGTCACCTCGCCGCCGGCGAGGATGTAGGTGCGGTTGGCGGCGGCCGGGTGCTCGCCGCACAGACGGAAGCCCTCCACCAGATCGTCGATGTAGGTCAAATGGTAATAGATTTCCCCACTTCCTAAGGTTGGAAAGCGGCGAACAACATTCTTGAACAGCTTCAAGAGACGACGATCGCCCGGCCCGTAAATCCCGCTCGGCCGCGCGATCGTCACTTCGATGCCGAGCCGTTGGGCGGCGTCCCGCCCCAGGCGTTCTCCCTCAAGCTTGGTCACCTGATAGATGTCGCCCGGCTTGAGCGGCGCGTCCTCGTCGGCCGGCGGATGCTCGATGTCGCCGTGGACGCCAATCGTGCTGCAGTGCACGACGCGGCGGACGCCGGCACGCGCCGCGACGTCAATCAACCGACCGACTGCCGTCGCGTTCACGGCTCGATACGTGTCGGCCGACACTCCGGCCGACCGATAAATGGCCGCAATGTGATAGACGATCTCCATCCCGGCCACAGCAGCGGCCAGCGTGGCGGGATTGCGCAGGTCGCCGATCGTCAGCTCGACACCGCTCGCGTCCAGATCGCGGGCGCGGGCCGGATCGCGGACCAACGCGCGGACGTCGTCTCCCGCAGCCGCGAGCGCCCGCGCCAGATGGCTGCCGGTGAATCCCGTTGCGCCGGTTACGAGGACACGCACCGTTCGGCGGCAATCGTGACCGGCGAGCCGAAGAGCCGCAACAGGCCCACCCGGTCGAGCACGTCTTCGGAAAGATCGGTGAACCGGCGCGATCCGATCGCCTTGTGGAGCCGCATGGGCAGCACAAACTGCCGGTGCACCGAACGGACGCGGAATCCCAGCCGATCCAGCGTCCGCGCGATCGTACGGTCCGTGAAGACCCGGTACGGCTCGGTGCGAAGGCCGACAGCGTCCACGAGGCGCCGGGTCATCGCCTGGACGAGCGCGACGCTCGTCGCCGACGGATAATCGACGATGACCAACCGGTCGGCGACACGGCACAGTTCAGCGAGGCACTGGCGCCACTGCGGCGTGTGCATCAGCAGACGGAGGCTGACCGCCACGTCGAACGAGCGGCTCGTGAAGTCGAGCGCGTGCGCGTCGCTCCGCACGAATCGCACGCGAAGGCTTTGCTCCGCGGCCCGGCGGCGGGCGACCGCCAGCATCTGTTCGGACGCGTCCACGGCCGTCACCTGCGCGCCTCCTCGTGCCAGGAGCAGCGCCGCTCGGCCCGTACCCGTGCCGACATCGAGGATCGTCCGCTCTTGAATGCGGCCGATGAAGTTCGACAGCACGCGCGCCTGAGTGCTGGCCACCAGCTCCCCAATCGGCCCGCCGAAGCGGCGCTCGTCGAACGTGCGCGCCATGACCGGGTCGGCGTAGGCCGTGTAGCTGTAGTGCTCGCGTGCCGAAGGGCGCTCGCGTGGCGGCGTCACGCCAGGTCCTTGACCACGGCAATCGGCGGGGTCGGCATGAGCGCGGCGCACGCCTGCCGGGTGCGTTCGAGGTAGGCCTGGTAGCTGTACTTGGTCTCCGCCAGCTCGCCAGCCGCCTTGCCGAGCTGCGCGGCACGGTTTGGGTCGTTGAGGGCGGCGAGGATGCCCTCGGCGAATTCTCGGGCGGAAGCGCCGGTCAGAATCGCCGTCAGGTCGCTCAGCACCTGCGTGTGCGTCAGCAGACGCGTCGCCACAATCGGCTTTCCCGACCTCAAGTATTGATAGATTTTCAGCGGCGTGTTCGTCCCGCGCGATCGGGGCGACACCAGCACGTCAGCGGCCAGCAAGTACGCCGGGATTTCGGAGGGCGGCCGCTCGCCGGCAAAGACCGTGACGCGATCGATTCCGGCCGCGCGCGCCTGCTCCCGTGCCCGCGAGACTTGTTCGGGCTTCCCGCCCGCGAGCACCAATCGCGCGTCGGGATGCGCCACATGCACGAGCGCCATCGCGTCAAACAGCAGATCGAGACCCTGATAGGCTTCGAACGTCCCCGCGTAAAGCACGATGGGCGCCTTGTCGTCGAGCGCCAAGGCGCGCCGAAGGGCGGAGGCTTGCGCCGGACTCGCCCGATCCTCCGCCGAGCCGGGCGCGTTCTCGATCAGCACCGTCTGCGCCCGCGGATCGATCGTCCTCACGGTCTCTTCGAGCGCGGGACAGATCACGATCACGACGCGCGAGCGCTGAATCATGAGCCGCTCGATCGCGAGAAACACGCGGCGCACGACGAGCGATCGGCTGAACGCGAAATTGGTGAGCTGCTGCGGCAGACTCGAGTGCATGTCGTAGAGATGCGGGATGCGCAACAGGGCGGCGAGCAGTACTCCGATCGCCCCTCCCTCTTCGTGGGAGTGGACGGCGTCGTAGCGCCGAGTCGCTGCGCGCCGAATCGCCGTCAACGTCAGCATCGCGTCGAGCGGGATCTTCGCCAGCGACGGCCCGACCTTCACCTCTGTGATGAATGGCGGCCGCAGGCACCGGAAGACACGCAGTCGTGGCATCACCACTTCGTCGCCGAACGGGTACGTGACCAGATCGACGTGATGGCCGAGCTCGGTGAGCGCGCGGATCCGGTGGAACTCGCTGAACGGCGTCCCGCGGGGCTCGAAGAACGGCTCGGGCGCGATCATCAGGATGCGCACGGTCCAATGATTTTCTCACGAAATCGTAGTACAGTGACGGTTCCCTTTCTTCCGGATGCCCATCGAACAGCCACAGCCTTCTTCGCGGCGCTACGTGCTCGTCGGCGTCAAGCTCGCGGTCAGCGTGGCGCTGCTAGCGCTGCTCTTTTCGCGCACCGACGTGAGTCGCCTCTGGATGAGCGCGCGCAACGCCTCGGCCGCCTGGCTCGCGGTCGCGCTCGTCTTGTATTCCGTCACTGTCTTGGCGAGCGTCTGGCGCTGGCGGCTGCTGCTCGACGCGCAGGGCGTGCCAGTGGCTCCGCGCGCGCTGTTCGGCTCGATGCTGGTCGCGCTCTTCTTCAACAATTTTCTGCCGAGCAATATCGGCGGCGACGTCATCCGCATTCGCGATACCGCGCGGCCGGCCGGATCCAAGACGCTGGCGACCACGATTGTGCTCGCCGATCGTGTGCTGGGCTTGATGGGGCTGGTCCTGGTGGCCGCGTTCGGCGCCAGCATGGCGGCCGGCGCCGCCGGTCATCGGCCGGTGCCCACCTCCTGGCTGTGGGTCGGATTCCTGATCAGCGCCGCAACGGCGGCGCCGGTCCTGCTCGCTCCGGCCGGCGTCGGCCGACTCCTGCAGCCGCTCACGGTCCTCCATCCTGAGTGGGTCGGCGACCGTATCGAAAGCCTGACGGCGGCCCTCGCCCGGTTCCGGGATCGCCCGGGCGCGCTTGTTCGCTGCTTCGGCGCCGCGGTGTTCGTCCAGATGTTGGGCGTGATTTTCTACGTCGCTGTCGCCTACGCGCTCCGCGTGAACGTCAGGCCCTGGGACCTCGCCGTCATCGTGCCGATTGCCATCGTCGTGCAGATGGTGCCGGTGTCGGTCAATGGGTTCGGCGTCCGCGAGGCGACCTTCTCGTTCTACTTCACGCGCATCGGCTTGCCGATCGAGTCGGCACTCCTTGTGTCGCTCGTGGCCACGGCGCTGGTCATGCTGTTTTCGCTGACTGGCGCCGTGGTGTGGTTCTCCCGCGGTCATCATTAATTAGTTTGTGCGCGGGGCCCCAC
>JAHFUJ010000089.1:8642-15309 GCA_023265105.1 Acidobacteriota bacterium | reverse complement strand
TCGTGAGGCGTGGTGATGACGAGGATCTGCCGGATGCCGGCAAGCATCAGCGTCGACAGCGGGTAATAGACCATCGGCTTGTTGTAGATCGGCACGAGCTGTTTGCTGACGGCGCGCGTCAACGGGTGCAGCCGCGACCCCGATCCGCCGGCGAGAATGATGCCTTTCATATCAGCGACTATTCATCACGAAGGCACGAAGATCACGAAGGTCCACGAAAACCATTAGGGTTTCATGTCTCTTCGTGCGCTTCGTGACTTCGTGATATGCAGGCCTGTCGATCAACCTCCGAGCCCCAGTCGTTCGCGATCGTAGCGGCCGGCCTGCACCACGTCGCACCAGTCGCGATGGTCGAGATACCACCGCGCGGTGGCGGCGAGGCCATCCTCGAACGTCTGGCGCGGCGCCCACTCGAGCTCGCGACGAATCTTCGTCGCGTCGATCGCGTAGCGTCGATCGTGCCCGGGCCGATCGGGCACCGACGTTTTCAAGGCGCGATAACCGGCGACGTTGGCGGACCTGAGCGCGGGATTGGACGCGGCGGGCCGCAGCGCTTCGAGCGCGTCACAGATCCGGTCGACGATTTGGAGGTTGGTCCGTTCGTTGCCGCCGCCGATATTATACTTTTCGCCCACGCGCCCCTTTTGCAGCACGAGCAGTATCCCAGCGCAGTGATCGTCGACGTGCAGCCAGTCGCGTACATGACCGCCGTCGCCGTAGATCGGCAACGGCCGCCCGTCGAGCGCGTTCAACATCATCAGCGGAATCAGCTTCTCGGGAAACTGATACGGCCCGTAGTTGTTCGAGCAGTTGGTGATCAGGACCGGCAGGCCGTAGGTGTGGAAATAGGCCCGCACCAGATGGTCGGCCGATGCCTTGCTCGCCGCGTAGGGGGAGTTAGGAGCGTACGGCGTCTCTTCGCTGAACCGACCACTTGCCCCGAGCGTCCCGTACACCTCGTCGGTCGACACGTGCAGGAAGCGGAACGCATCACGTTCGGCCGGGGAGCGCGTGGCCAGGAAGCGTCGCGCCGTTTCGAGAAGAACGAAGGTCCCGACGATGTTCGTCTCGATGAACGCCTGGGGGCTGTCGATCGAACGGTCGACGTGCGTCTCGGCCGCCAGGTTCACCACGGCGTCGGGCCGCTGGTCGGCAAACACGTGCGTCATCCCTGCGCGATCGGCGATGTCCGCGCGCACGAAGCTGACGCGGGGATCGTTGAGCGGTCGCTCGAGGTTCAGCAAGCTGCCCGCATACGTCAGCTTGTCGACGACGACCAGGCGGTCGGCGGTGTGACCGAGTGCGTGCTGGACGAAGTTCGAGCCGATGAAGCCCGCGCCGCCTGTCACTAGAAGAGTAGCCATGCGCTCAGTCGACCGCCTGCCTATCACGAAGCCCCAAAGGACACGAAGAGCATCCTAGTGTAACGAGCTTCGTGATCTTCGCGCCTTCGTGATGAGCAGCTGCCGCTAGACAGTGGCACCTTCGGGATACTGCAGCGCAAGCCTCAATTCTTTCGCGAGCGAATCCACCGTCGTCCCGGTCCGCTTCCACGCGCCTTCGGTCTCGAACCGCAGGTCACCGATGCGGCGGCCCCAGGGCGCGATGACGCGGCCGATGGCGCGGAAATCGGAGCGATCGGCGTGCTCCTGATCGAGCCGGCGGATCACGTCGGGCGCGACGCGAAGAAACGCGCGGAGCGCGGATGCCGATTTGATGCTGTACTTCCGCCCGTTCCACGCGCCGCCAAAGACGAGCGCGATCTGCTTGAAGTAGTTCACGAAGAACTTCTTCGCGTCTTCGAGGAAGTCGGCCGACTTGCGCGGCCCGCCGAACGCGTCGGCCTCGAACAATTTTTTCAATTCCTGCGCGAGAGGCGCCTGCGCGACGCGGCCGCGTCCGACGCCGAGCAGCTTGATCTCGTCGTAAAGCGGCGAGTCTTCGCGATCGTTCAGCGCGCGGACCACATCGTGCGCCGTCGCCAGGTTGTCGTCCCGGTACAGTTGCCGTCCCGACAGGCTGACCAGATGCGAGGGGTTGAGCCGCGTATGTTTGGCATTGATCGTGACGAACATCTGGACGACATGATCTTCCGGCAGCCGATCGAAGATGATGGCCGGCACGCTGAAATCTTCACCGGCGAATCGATCGATGTCCGCATGCAGCGCGAGCAGCCGGTGCTGGCCGTCAATCGCGCGGAGAATGCCTTCCCGCTCGGGGACTTTCAGGATGCCGACGCGTGAGTCCTCGCCGGCCGGCTGGAACGCCAGCTTCTCGTCGCAGGAGATGATGACGGCGCCGGGAATCGACGGCAGGTCGCGCGCCTGGCGGCATTGCTCGTAGTACTGCACGAGCTCGTCGATCTTACGGCGGATGATCTGGCGTTGATACGCCTTTTCGCTCGACGCGATGCGCCGCTCGAGCAGATCCCAATTGACCTTGGACGGCACGGCCACGCCGGGCCGCTGCTTGCCGCCTCGGACGGGGGGTTGCCCCGCGTCGCCGTAGTTGAGCACTTCGAACCGGACGAGCTTGTCGATGTCACTGGCCGTGAGCGACGCTTGGTAAAACTGCACGCCGAATTGCTGCATGCGGATCGCGGCAACGTTAATCATAAGGTTGAGTCCCGGACGCTAGGCGCTCTGACCGGCCCGCCGAAGCGAGCCCAAAGAGGCGAATTGTACCGACCGAATGGCAGCCATCTCAACGGTTTTCTCGCCGTCAGGCAGGTGTCGGCGCAAGCCTTGTCCAAAGGTTCTTCAGCTAAGTATCACGTACAGAAGGAGTTTCTGTCACGTCCAGGCTTTTGACGAGGGGATGCACGCGTCTTCTGGCAGGCCGTGGTGAAAGTCGAGATGGCCTGCGAGGCACAGGGGAATTTTGCCACAGAGGCTCAGAGGCACGGAAAAGACCCCAGTGATTCTCTGTGTCTCGGTGTCTCCGAGGCCCATTCTCGGGTGCCTCGCAGCCCGTGGAACGACTTCTGTCACGGGCCGCTACGCGGTGGCCGGCCGAGGTCCCCGTGTGGCGGTGTGGCGACTGGCCCACCGCGCGACGAAGCGATCCTTGAGGACGATCGCTCGGTACATCAGCGCTGTGAACAGCCCGTAAGCCACGAAGGTCCCCCAGAGCGGCAAACGCCCGTGCAGCGGCCAGCTCAAGTAGCCGTAGACGAGCTCCACGTGGATCCAATAGACGAAGAGCGAGTTACGGCCGAAACGCGCCAGCTGAGGAAGCTCCATCCCTTGCCGTTCGGCCAAGAGCGCCAGCGCGTAAATCGCCGCGAGCGCGAGCATGAGAATGCCCACGCGAATCGCGAAATACGTCGGCGAGCTGGACCAGAACGACGAGTTGCGATAAATCGTCGGCAGTGTGGCCGCATAGAAGCCCCCCGCGACGAGCACCGCGCCGGCGGCCGCGAGCCACAGTTGCAATCGGCGCTCGCTGGTGGCCTCGCGGATGGGCGCCAGCAACGCCCCCACGGCGGCGCCGGCGAATACGAATCCCGCCCAGGGCAACGCGGTGAACGTCGTCACGTCGCCGGCTGGCCTGAGGTACCACTGGACCCATGTCGGCAGCTCGTTGACAAGCGCGCTGGCGCGAACGATCGGCGTCAGCATCGCGAACGCGGTCGCGATGGCCGTGTACGACACGACCAGTCCTCCGGTCGTCCGGCTGAGACCCCACACGAGGCCCGCCGCCACAATCGACGGTCCCATGATGTTGAGGATGTCGACGCGAAACAGCGACACCGGAGGACCGCCGGGCGTCACGATGAAACTCTGAAGACGGAAGAGAAACGCGAGCACAAAAATTTCGAGGCCGCGCCGGCAGACGGCGTCCACCGCTGCGGTACGGTTGCCCTCACGCCGCTGAACGCTCGCCGCGGAGAGTGCGAGCGACACACCGGCCAGCCACAGGAACATCGGCGCCGCGAAGCCGCCGAGCATCATCGCGTCGCGAAACGCGAGCGTCCGTCGGTCGGCGATTCGCGTCCAGGCATCGACCGTGTGCGCCTCGATCATCACGAAAACGGCGAGCGCCCGCGCCCAGTCGATGTAGAGACGACGGCGCCCTGACATGCAGCGCTTACAAGCGTCCTTCCTGAACCGTGCGTCTTGGAATGAGCGTGCTGATGACGAGCCAGGCGAGCGGCAACATGACGAGAAGATACGTGAGGTACTGGCCGAAGCGGCCGTCCGGGCCGTACGGCTCCGTCGCCAGGTGGAGCGGTTCGCTATACGGGAAGATGTTGGCTTCCATCAACTCGTGGAAGCCGTAGATGAGCAGCTGCACCACGAACACGAGCAGGAACACCGCCGTCACCTGGAAGAACAGACCGAGGTTCACGCGGTGGCCGTATCGCGACCACAGCCACGCGACCAACGCCGCCGACACCGTGCCGATTGTCGCACCGATGATGATTTGCACGGACTGGATCTGAAACAGCAGCGTGCCCATCAAGAGCGCCGTCTCCATCCCTTCGCGTGTGATCATCAGCAGCGTGAAGAGAAAGACGCCGACCATCGCCGCGGTGCCGGTCTTCAACGTCGAGCCGTGGAGCCGCCCTTCGATGTCGCGCTTCATGCGCCGGGCGGTGCGCCACATGTGCACCGTGAGCGACGCCACGGACACGGCGGCGACGATGGCCAGCGTGCCTTCCCACAGCGAATGGTTGGCCGCGCGCTGGAACAGGAACGCCGCCCCGATGCTGATCAGGATCGAGCACGCGATGCCCCACCGCACCGCGGGGACGAGCTCGTGACGCCCGCTCTTCCGGAGATAGGCGAGGCTGATGGCCACGATGAGAAAGGCCTCGAGCCCTTCCCGGAGCGTGATGACGAACGCCTGAAGCATTATTGATGACGCCTTGAAAATGAGACTCAGTCTCAGACTGCGAATCCAGTGTACTTCGAGATATCCGACCGGTCAAGTCGGGAATGAGAGCGGAACGTCGGGAGTCGCTTCCGAGGTCAGAGCGTGCGAAAAAGGCGACATTTTGCCGCAGAGCACGCAGAGACAGTAGCTATCAGCTGTCAGCTATCAGCTGTCAGCTGTCGGCTGTCAGCTTTCAGCCCGGATTTAGTGCTGACAGCTGAAGGCTGAAGCTGAAAGCTAAGCGATCTCGGCGGTTAGCGTTTCTTCGCAAGCCATACGCGAGGCAACCAGAAACGACGGGTTGCGATAAGCTGTTCGTATGCCTCATTGCATTTCCCACTGCGCCCGGGCCGTGGGCGCCTCGGCGGTTGCAATCTCCCTGGCGGCTGGCGCCGGCCTCTTCGCTCAACAGCCGTCATTTCGATCCGGCACGCAGGTCGTGTCGCTCTTCGTGACCGTGGCCGACGCGCAGAAGCGACTCGTGCCCGATCTCACGAAAGACGATTTCGAGGTGTTCGACAACGACAAGCCGCAGCCGCTCGTGTTTTTCGCAAACGAGGTGCAGCCAATCACCGTGGTCGTGATGCTGGACACGAGCGGCAGCATGACGGGAACGATCTCATTGCTGCGCGCGGCCGCCGAGCAATTCCTGCTTCGCTTGTTGCCGGCCGACAAGGGCCGTGTGGGAGCGTTCAACGACAAGATTCAGTTCAGCGCGCGCTTCACCGACGATCGCGACCAGCTCGTCAGCGAGGTCCACGAGCTGGATTACGGCAACGGGACGCGGCTGTGGGACGCCGTCGGAGCGAGCCTCGACGAGCTGAAAGGGATCGAGGGCCGCCGCGTCATTCTGGTGTTCACCGACGGGGACGACACCGAAAGCAAGATCGGCCTGGGCACGGTGGTCGATCGCGCGCGTGCGGACGAAGTGATGGTGTACGCGATCGGCCTCGAGAGCGAGTACTTCAACGGCCAGCGTGTGGTGCGCAGCAAGCCCGACAGCGGGCTGAGGAAGATTTCGGATGAAACCGGCGGCGGCTATTTCGAGCTGAAGAAGACCAGCGACCTGGCGCCGACCTTCACCCGCGTCGCGCAGGAACTCCACAGCCAGTATGTGCTCGGCTTCACGCCGACCCAGCTCGACGGCCGCGTGCACAAGCTGACGGTGCGGATGAAGCAGCCGGGAATGACGGCGCGCGCACGCCGCAGCTACCTGGCGGCCGCGGACAAATTTTCGATAGGGCCATGACGACGCTGTCCGAGCAGGATTTTCGCGTCAAGAGTGACGAATCGCTCGAACGCGCCCGCCGCGCGCTCCTGCCGCTGGCCGACGAAGCGGACTTCGAAATCGAGCTCTCGAACGGCGTTCTGAATCTCACGTTCGAGGAACCGACCGAGGCCCGGTTCGTGGTGAGTCCGAATGCGCCGGTGCGGCAGATCTGGCTGTCGGCGATGTCGAAGAGCTACAAGCTGTCGTGGGCGCCGGAACTCGGGGCGTTCGCGTTGAATGGCGAGCCGCTCCCCCAACTGCTCGAGCGGCTCACGCGCACGCATCTCGGACAGGCCTGAAGAAGAAACCGCTAACCGCCGAGACCGCTTAGCTTTCAGCTCTCAGCCTTCAGCTGTCAGCACTAAATCCGGGCTGAAAGCTGACAGCCGACAGCTGACAGCTGATAGCTGACAGCTGATAGCTACTGCCTCTGCGTGCTCTGCGGTAGAACGTCCGCTCAGATCCGGAAACCTTCGCGTAGTGGATCGGCTTCGTCGACGAAAAACGTGTGCTCGCCTG
>JAHFUJ010000089.1:3364-8542 GCA_023265105.1 Acidobacteriota bacterium | reverse complement strand
AGCTGATAGCTGACAGCTGATAGCTACTGCCTCTGCGTGCTCTGCGGTAGAACGTCCGCTCAGATCCGGAAACCTTCGCGTAGTGGATCGGCTTCGTCGACGAAAAACGTGTGCTCGCCTGTGATCCAGGCCGACCCTTCGATCTCCGGCACGATCGCCTGATACTCGCCGACCGTCGTCCTGCCCGCGACCCGGCCCAAGAAACGCGTGCCGATCAAGCTCTCGTGGACGAACGGTTTGTCCTTGCTGAGCAGCCCCATGGCGTCGACGACCGCCATGACGGCGCACGTGCCCGTTCCGCAGGGCGACCGATCGACTTGAGCGTCGGCAAAGATCGCGACATTTCTCAGATCGGCCTCTGGCACACTTGGCGGACCGGTGAAAATCGTTCCATAGAGGCCGGCCAGGCCTGGCTCGAGCGGATGGGCGATGGTCTGCGCCGCGTCAACCGCGCGCTTGATCTCCATCCCGACGCGCCGCAGCTCGGGCAGATGCGCCGCGTCGATCGGCAGTCCCGCCGCTTCGCTGTCCACGATGGCATAGAACGCGCCGCCGAACGCCACGTCGACGCGGACGTGCCGCGTGCCGACCGTCACCGCGAGGCCGGCGTGCACCACAAATGACGGCACGTTGACGAACGACACGCTGCTGACGCTCACTGATGCCTCGCCAAGAACGCTCGGCACGCCACCCCAACGCGGCTGCCGCGTTGGGGACCTCGGAATGGCCGCAGGCGCTCCCCTGAAGGCCGCCTTTGCTCGGATGGTCCCGGCCGGGGAGTCATACACAACTGTTGTTCCGTCGCCGCCCGGCATCAGCAGCCCGCGCTCGAGCGCGATGGTCGTCACGGCCACGATGCCGTGGCCGCACATCGTGCTGAAGCCTGCGTTGTGCATGAACAACACGCCGGCGTGCGAACCGGGCGACACGGGCTCGGTCAGGATCGCGCCGTACATGTCGGCGTGCCCGCGCGGTTCGAGCATGAGCGCGCGGCGCAGAGGATCGGCGTGCCGCTTCAACCACTCGCGCTTGTCCAGTATCGTGCGGCCGCGTGGCGAGGGAAATCCATCGACGATGAGCCGCAACGGCTCGCCGGCCGCGTGCGCGTCAATTGTGCGGAGGCGAAGCATGCGCGGGGTTCGCAGGAAAAGGGGGACGGGAGCCCTTTCCCTGGTCCGAATCTCGAAGAAAGGGCTCCCGTCCCCCTTTTCCTGCGAACCTCTATCTTGTGGCGTTCAGTTCTCTGACCTGACCGGCCATCCAGGCTTGGTAGGCGTCGGCCGTCTGCACGGTGACGAAGCCGCGCATGCGGTAGTGGCCCAGACCGCACAGTTGAGAGCAGCTAATCTCGTAGTCGCCGGCGCGCGTGGGCACGAACCACACGGGAATCTGCATGCCCGGAATGGCATCCTGCTTCACGCGCATTTCGGTGAGACCGAAGCTGTGGATGACGTCTTTGGTCGAGAGATGCACGAGGATCGGACGGTCGACGGGGATGTTCAACTGGTTGATCGTCGTAATGTCATCCTTGGCGTCGGAATCCGTGCGATCGAGGCCCAGCGGATTCGCGGCGGTGATCAGCTTGATGTCGGTGCGCCCGAATTTCCCATCCGCTCCGGGGTACTGCACGTTCCAGGCGAACTGCTCGCCGACGAGATGGACGACGACGGCGTCGCTTTCAGCCGGGAACTCGGTCACCCGCGTCGCCCACGCCGGAATCGCGTAGCCGATAAGCAGGATGATCTCGACGATCCCGACGGCAATCTCGGTGCCCTTCGCCACCTTGCCCTTCGCCCCGGTGTAGCTGGCCTTTTGGTTGGCGCCTTGGCGAAATCTGAAAAGCACGAACACGAAGAAGGCTCCCCAGCCGACGAACATGACGGCCATCAGCCAGTGCACCAGGACGATCATGTTGTCGATTTCGGCGGCGTGCGCCGACGCCTCGACGGGTAATCCGAGCAAGTTCAACATTGAGCGATCCCCTCCTGGGGGCTGGACGCCTCAAGCGCGCGGCGTCTGGCTTCCGCCGGACCTCGAAGTACGTGGCGTCCGGCTTCCGCCGAACCGCGGAGTACGTGGCGTCCGGCTTCAGACGGACCACGGAGTACGTGGCGTCCGGCTTCAGCCGGACCAGGCGTCTCGTCGGCAACCAGACGCGCGCGCCGCATGAGATGGATGAAGAAACTGGCAAAGCCGGCAAGCACGCCGGCAACCACGACAAGCATGGCGAAGATGCTGAGGTTTGCGGCCCGGGCCATCGGCGAGTCGTTCTGGCCGAAGCAGACCGGGCACGCGAGCGCCGCACGGGGCGCGGCGAGCACGAACAGGGTGATGAGTGCGTTGCGCATTTTACAAATTCTTCGTTTTGCGCTGGAACGCCGCGCCGTACGCGGCCAGCCCAGCACCGCCGACCAACCCAGCGATGGCGGCGACGCCGTAGCTGATGTCATGTTCAGCCCGGTACTGGCCGACCGCCCACGCGGCAAAGAACGCCGCCAGCACGATGGACAACGCGATGAACAGCAGGTGAAAGGCTCTCAGCGACATCAGTAGCGCACGCGATCCAGGATCGTCAACAACGGGATGAACAGCAGCACGATGAAGAAGACGAGGGTCAGCAGCAGCGCGCCGTAGATGGCCCGCTTTTCATGCAGCAGGTGCATGAACACGCCGGCCACCATCGACCCCTTCAGGGTCGCGATGATCAGGGCGACCGTAATCGCCATGGGCACCGCAAAATGGAAACGGGACGCAGCGACGGTGATGACGGTAAACACCATCAGCATCACGAAGACCGTGATGTAGCTGCGGACGCTCTTCTTGATTTCGGCCGGATCGGAATGCATCAACAGTCCCCCAAAGCTCTACCACGGAGGCCACGGAAACAAACGGAGAGCACGGTCTTTTTGGTGATTTCCATCCGTGTCCTCCGTTCGCATCCGTGTTCTCCGTGGTGGTTTTCTTTACAACAAATACAACACCGGGAACAGGAAAATCCACACCAGGTCGACGAAGTGCCAATACAACCCCGTGATCTCGATGCGGTTCGCGAACTGATCCGGGTTGGTCTTCCACATCTTCGCGCCGGGCCCGAGGAAGTACGCCATCACCACCATGCCGCCGACGATGTGCAGCCCGTGGAGGCCGGTCAGGGTGAAATAGATCGCGAAGAATGTATCGTGCCACGGCCCCTCGCCGTTGCCGAGGTGCTCGCTGTACTCGAAATACTTGTTGACGAGGAAGATCGCCGCCAGCACGAACGTGCCGCTCAGATAGAGGCGGTGCTTGCCCCAGTCGTTCAGCTTCAACGACGCCCATGCCATCACCATCGTCACCGACGAGCCGATGAGGATGATCGTGTTGATCATGCCGAGCGGCACGCTCAACTCGCCGTGCGGCCACTCGAGCGCGCCGACGCGCAGCAGGATGTAGGTGGAAAACAAGGCGCCGAACAGCATCACTTCGGACGCAAGAAACAGCCAAATCCCTAGCTTGCCGTTGTGTAGACCGGTGTCGGGTCTGGCTTCAACTGTGTAAGGGATGTTCATCGCTCTTGCTGCTGCCTCCGCTTGCGTTTCACGAAGTCACGAAGCTCACGAAGAGTCTTATCTTGGAAAAGCGTTTTCGTGGCCTTCGCGCCTTCGTGATGCCCAGGCGCCACTACGCTCTCTCCGGCTCGAATTGCGGCGTGAAATCCTTCGCGGCGCCCGGCACACTGTATTCGTACGGCCCGCGATAGACGACCGGCTCGGTCAGGAAATTGCCATGCCCGGGCGGCGAGGGGGCCGACCACTCGAGCGTCGTCGCCAGCCACGGGTTGTCGTTCTCCACTTTCTTTCCGGCCCAGATGCTCCAGAAGAAGTTGACGATGAACGGCAGCTGGAACAGGCCGAGCCCCCAGGCGGCCATGCCGATCACCAAGTTCCATTTCAGCAGCGGCTGATTGTGCGCGTACTGCATCCCGCCGTCGTACATCCGGCGGTTCATGCCGCCGAGGCCCTGGATGAACATCGGCATGAAGACGAAGTTGATGCAGACAAACGATCCCCAGAAATGAATCTTGCCGAGGAGATCGTTCATCGTCTTGCCGGTCGCTTTCGGGAACCAGTAGTAGATGCCCGCGAAGAGCGCCAAGATCGTCCCCGGCGCCACGACGTAATGGAAGTGGCCGATGACGTAGTACGTATCGTGCAGGTGGATGTCCGGCGGCGCGAGCCCGAGCGGGAGTCCCGTCAGTCCGCCGATGCCGAACATCGGCAGGAACGCGAGCGCGAACAGCATCGGCGTGTTGAACCGAATCGACGCGCCCCACAGCGACAGGAACAATGCCGTCAGGATGATGACCGACGGAATCGAGATGATCATCGTCGTGGTCTGGAAGAACGCGCTCATCGCCGTGCCCATGCCGGTCATGAACATGTGGTGCGCCCACACGATGAACGACATGAACCCGAGGAAGACGATCGAGTAGACCATCGCTTTGTAGCCCCACAACGGCTTGCGCGTGTTGTTGGCGATCACCTCCGCGACAATGCCCATGGCCGGCAGGATGAGGACGTACACCTCGGGATGCGCGAGGAACCAGAAGAGGTGCTGCCACAGCAGCGGGCTGCCGCCGCCAGTCGCTGCGAGCGGCTGCCCGCTGACCACGAGGCCGCTCGGGAGGAAGAAGCTCGTTCCGGCGAGGCGGTCCATCAACTGCAGAACGCCGGCCGCCTCGAGCGGCGGGAACGCGAGCAGCAGGAGGAAGCTCGTGACCAACTGGGCCCACACGAAGAAGGGCAGGCGCATGAACGTCAGCCCCTTCGCGCGCAATTGGATGATGGTGACGATGAAGTTGAGCGACCCGAGGAGCGACGAGGTGATCAGGAAGATCATCCCGAACAGCCACATCGTCTGCCCAACCGTCGCGATGACCGACAACGGGGTGTAAGACGTCCAGCCTGATTGCGCGGCGCCGCCCGGCACGAAGAAGCTGGCCAGCATGATGACGCCACCGATGTAGTACGCCCAGTAACTCGCCATGTTGATTTTAGGGAACGCCATGTCGGGGGCGCCGATCTGGAGCGGCACGACGAAATTCCCGAAGCCGCCGACCGCCAGCGGCACGACGCCCATGAACACCATGATGGTGCCGTGCATCGCGCCAAGCTGGTTGTAGAACTCGGGGAGCATGAT
>JAHFUJ010000089.1:0-3264 GCA_023265105.1 Acidobacteriota bacterium | reverse complement strand
GCGTTGGACGTAAAATTTAACATATGAATCGCCCGCCGGCGGTGTTTATCGTCGCGAGCACGATCGTCTTGCTGGTCATGCCGGCCACGGCGCGCGCCAACCGCGAATCCGAGGCGCTTCGGGCGCGGGCGGCCATCGAGTTTTACAATCTCGATCGCGATCAGGCGCTGGCGACGTATCGGCAGGCAGTCGCCGCCGACCCGCAGGACGCCGGCGCGTACCGAGGCGTGGCGAGCGCGCTGTGGCTCAGCATCACGTTCCGCCGCGGCAACATGACGGTCGACGATTACGTCGGCCGCGTGAGCCGCCCGAACACCCCCTTCACGGCGCCGCCGCCGCCGGACACCGCGGCCGCGTTTCGCGATGCGATCGAGCGCTCGCTGGCGCTCACCCGTCAACGCATCGCCGACAATCCGAGCGATGCCGACGCGCATTATCAGCTCGGGTCGGCCGTGGGGTTGCGCGCGTCGTACATCGCGACGGTCGACGGCAGCGCGCTCGGCGCGTTTCGCGCGGCACGCGAAGCCTACGACGAGCACGAGAAGGTGCTGGAGCTCGATCCGCGCCGCAAGGACGCCGGCCTCATCGTCGGCACCTACCGCTACATCGTGTCGGTGTTGGCGCTGCCGCTGCGATGGATGGCCTACGTGGCTGGATTCGGTGGCGGACGGGAAAAAGGACTGCAGCTGGTCGAAGGCGCGGCGGCGTATCCAGGCGAAAGCCAGACCGACGCGCGCTTCGCGCTGATCCTCTTGTACAACCGCGAGAGGCGGTACGACGACGCGCTGAAGCAACTCGCAATTCTGCGCGAGCGATTCCCGCGCAATCGGTTGGTCTGGCTCGAAAGCGGATCCACCGGTCTTCGCGCGGGCCGGCCGGCGGACGCCGAGCGGTTTCTCGACCAGGGGCTCGCGCGTTTTGCCGGCGACTTGCGCCCGCGGATGTTCGGCGAGGATGCAATCTGGTACTACAAGCGCGGCGCGGCGCGGGCGGCACTCGGGCGGACCGCGGAGGCGCAGCAGGATTTCAAGAAAGCGCTATCGGTCGAAGGCCGCAAGTGGGTACACGGTCGGACACACTTGGAGCTCGGAAAGCTCGCGCTCAAGGCACGCAACCGCGCCTCGGCCAACGGAGAGCTTCAGGCCGCGATCGCGCTCTGCGAAAGCGACAACGACGCCGCGTCGGCCGACGAGGCCCGGCGTCTGCTTCGATAGCCGCCTACGCGGCGCGTGATGGGGCCGCCGCGCTTACCCGAATCTCACCCGGAACCGAGAGATCGACCGCCGCGGCCTCGAAACGGAGTTGGTGCGTCCACCAATGCTTCCGCCCGAACACCGCCGACAAGGCCCGCGTGTCGGCTGCCACCTCCACTTCGGACAGCTGCCCGATAGGGTGACCCGCCTGAACGAGCTGGGTCGCGTCGGTCAGTCGAATCGATTTGGTCGCCGGCGGCGTTCGAGCCCCGGCGACCAGGTGAAGGTCGATTTCGTCCCTCAGGTGATCGAACTTGACAGTGTCGAGCGGGCGTGTCTCTTCCGGCGAGCCGGCGTGGTTGCAGAAGGCAATCTGGAGCACGCTGCGGGTCGCCGGATCGACATCGATGCCCGAGAGTCGCCCCACGTGATAGCCGTGCTCGAGGACGTGAGCTCCAAACCGCAGTTGCATACGTCACCTCCGTTGAGAAGGGAGCGGATGAGAAGAGCACCGTCGTGTCATCCCCGCGGACCCCGCCGCGGATAGGCGGGAAGTATACTCTACCGGTGTATGGTATGTCACCCGGAGGACGCATGGTGCGAGATCAGGCGCAGCGAGACAGTCTGGTAGCACGGTTGAGTCGGATCGAAGGGCAACTGCGCGGGATCGGCCGGATGGTTCGAGAGCCGAAGCCGTGCATCGATATCCTCCAGCAGCTGGCGGCGGCGGAGGCGGCGCTGGCGCGGGCGAGCCACGCGGTGTTCAAGCTTCATGTCGAGTATTGCGTGCCGCAGGCGATCGCGCAGGGAGGAGGCGCGCACGGCAAGCAACTGAAGGAACTCGTCGATATCTTCGACCGCCGGGCGCGGTGACCCATCCCGCGCGAGCCGCTATCCGGCCCGCAATCGCGAGAAACGCTTCGGCGGGCTCAGCGCGACAAGGCCCGCGCCAGGAGCGGCACGCTCACGTCGTAGCGATAGGCAATGGACATGTGGCCGTCATCGAACTCCTCGTAGAACGGCGAAAGGCCGCAGTCGCGCATCCTCGCCACCAGGGCGCGGGCGCCCCAATGGAGTGTGAACTCGTCCTTGGTTCCGCAGTCGACGTAAATGAGCCGCAGCTTGCGCAGATTGTTCGCGTAGCGCTCGACGAGCCGCACGGGGTCCCATTCCATCCAGCGCTGCCAGACGTCCCAGCGAAATTCCCCGCTGTCGAGAGCGAAGGGCAGATCGATGCCCAAGTGTGGGGAGTCCGGGTTGGGGGAATAGTAGGCGGACATCGCGAGAAAGTTCAGCGCCTTCTGCCATTTCTTGCGATGGCGATTGTCGTCGGCCCAGAACGTGTCGAGCCAGGCCCGGGGCCCGCCCGCCTCACGGAACTGATCCAGCGCCTCCGACGCATCCGGGATGTAGCAGAGCTCGAAGTTGGCATCCCCCGAATGGTCGGCCAGCGCCTTGAACACGTCCGGGTGGCGCATGCCAAGGAGGATGGACCCGTAGCCGCCGGACGACTTGCCGAATACACCCCAGTCGCCTGTGCCGTACGTGGAGGAGACGAATGGGACGATCTCCTCGAGCAGGTAGTCCTCATAGCGCCCGGTCGCGCTGGAGTTGATGTACTGGTTGCCGCCGAGGCGCGTAAAGCAGTCAGGCGCCGCGACAATGACCGGTGGACACTTGCCCGACGTGATGAGGCGATCGAGACGGCGCTTCAGATCCTCGCCGAGTGGATCAACGTTGAACAGCGCGCCACCTGTGCCCGTAAAGCCCACGACCGCCAGGAGGCAGGGGTAGCTCTGGGCGGGCTCATGATGGGGCGGCAGGTAGACGTAGAGATCGCGCTCCGTGGGGTCGCCGAGCGGATTTCCCACGAGAATCTTGCTCGTGTGGCGGTGAACGACGATCCTGCCGTGGTCGCTCATAAGAGAATGGTCGTGCCTTTCGGATACCCGCTCGAGCCCGAACCTCCAGTGACACGGATCATACCGTGCGTTGAGTACACAAGAAATAGATGCCGTCCCTTGTGGGGCGGCGTCACGTTGATCGTCGTGCCCGCATGCTGTGTGACCGC
>JAHFUJ010000088.1 GCA_023265105.1 Acidobacteriota bacterium | reverse complement strand
TGGTGAGCCGCCTCGGAATCGAACCGAGAACCCGCAGATTAAGAGTCTGCTGCTCTGCCAATTGAGCTAGCGGCCCTGCTGAAGAAGGGACGCTTATTCTATTCGATAGCCGTGCGCTTCGGGATCTTGTCGCTGATCAGCTTCTCGTGTTGATCCAGACCTCGGCGTGCTCCTTCTCCGACAACGCCTTCAGCTTCGCCATCGACCGTAGTCGGCGCGGAATCGGGCGGGGATGAGCGAAGGCCTGACTTCCCGGCGGGCGACACGGCCGCTGCCGGCCGGGACGGCCACCGCGAGCAGCTCCCTGGGTTGCCACGAACACGATGAAAATCGCAGTAGAATCCCCTCTTCGACCTCGAGCGCACTGCGCGACCGTCCCAGGAGGCTGACCCATGGGCGCTGACTCCAAGCCCTCAATAACGTCCGGCACAACGGTGGATCTCAATCAGACGACCCTTGGCCCGGCGGCAGAGGCGCGCGACGGAGCGCAGTGGTTGCCGAAGACCGTCGGCCATTACCGGATTCTTCGTCTGCTCGGCGAAGGCGGCATGGGCACCGTCTACGAAGCGGAGCAGGAGCAGCCTCGGCGTCGGGTGGCCCTCAAGGTCATCAAGCCCGGGATGGCAGGTCCGGAACTGCTCCGGCGATTCGAGCACGAATCGCAGGCGCTCGGCCGATTGCAGCATCCCGGCATCGCCCAAATCTACGAAGCGGGCACGGCGGAGACGGCGTGTGGGACGCAACCGTACTTCGCGATGGAGTTCATCCACGGCCGCTCGTTGATCGCCTATGCCCAGGCGTACGAGTTGAAGACCCGGCAACGGCTGAAACTCATGGCGCAGGTGTGCGAGGCGGTACATCATGCGCATCAGCGCGGGATCATCCACCGCGATCTCAAACCCGGCAACATCCTCGTCAACGACGCCGGCCAGCCGAAGATTCTCGACTTCGGCGTCGCGCGCGCGACCGATTCGGACGCGCAGGCGACGCGCCAGACCGACGTGGGTCAGTTGATCGGGACGCTCGCCTATATGAGTCCCGAGCAAGTGCTGGCCGACCCGCTCGAACTCGATACCCGCAGCGATGTGTACGCCCTTGGGGTGATCGCCTATCAATTGCTGGCCGGACATCTGCCGTACAACGTCGACCGCAAACTGCACGAAGCTCTGCAAGCGATCCGCGACGAGGAGCCGACGCGGCTCAGTTCGATCAATCGCGCGTACCGGGGCGACATCGAGACGATTGTCGCCAAGGCCCTTGAAAAAGACAAAACGCGTCGATATACGTCGGCAGCAGACTTAGCGGCGGACATCTGGCGGTATCTCGATGACGAGGCAATCATCGCGCGACCGCCAAGTGCGATGTACCAATTACAGAAGCTCGCGCGCCGGCACAAGGCGTGGGTGGCGGGCGTTGCCGCCGTGTTTGTCGTGCTGGTCGCCGGAATTGTGGCGAGTACGTGGCAAGCCGCGCGTGCCACGCGCGCGGAACGATCGGCCGTACTCGAGCGGGATCGGGCCACAACCGCCGAGCAAACGGCCACGACGGAACGCGACCGGGCGTTGAGCGCGGAGCAGGCCGCCACAAGCGAGCGGAATCGCGCGGTCGCGGCTGAGGCACACGCGGTTCAGGAGCGGAATCTGGCCATCGCGGAGAAACAGCGGGCGGACACTGAGGCGGCCACCGCGAAAGCCATAAACGATTTCCTGCAAGGTGACCTCTTGGCGCAAGCCAGTGTGAGCGCACAAGCGCGGCCCGAAACCAAGGCCGATCCGGACCTCAAGGTGCGGACTGCGCTGGACCGGGCCGCGACGCGTATCGCAGGTAAGTTCGATGCGCAACCACTGGTGGAGGCTTCGATCCGGCAGACCATTGGCGACACCTACAAGGCCCTGGGCCTGTATCCGGAGGCGCAGCGGCAACTGGAACGTGCGCTCGACCTTCAGGATCGCGTGCTGGGCAAGGAGCATCCCGACAGACTCCATACGACGAATAACCTGGCGGAGGTCTATTGGAACCAAGGCAGATACGATCAGGCGAAGCCACTCTTCACCGGGGCGCTGGAGGCTCGCCGCCGCGTCCTGGGCGAGGCGCATCCCGACACCCTGAGCACGATGAACGACCTGGCCGCGCTCTACTGGAGCCAAGGCCAGTACGGGGAGGCCGAGCCACTCTTCACCAAGGCGCTGGAAGGCATGCGTCGCGTGCTGGGCGAGGAGCATCCCGACACCTTGAGCACGATGAACAACCTCGCGCTGCTCTACCGGACCCAAGGCAAATTTGCGCAGGCAGAGACGCTGTACACCAGGGCGCTCGAAGCCAAGCGCCGCGTGCTGGGCGAGGAGCATCCCGACACGCTGAACACGATGAACAACCTCGCTGCGCTCTATTGGATCCAAGGCAAGAGGGGACAGGCGGAGCCGCTCTTCACCCGGGCGCTGGAGGGGATGCGTCGCGCGCTGGGCGAGGAGCATCCCGACACGCTGCGCAGCATGAACAATCTGGCGACCGTATACCTGAATCAAGGGAAGCAGGCACAGGCTGAGCAGCTCTATGCCAAGGTGCTGGACATCCAGCGTCCCGTGCTGGGCGCGGAGCATCCCGACACGCTGAACACGATGAACAACCTGGCGCTGACCTACCTGAGCCAAGGCAAGGACGGGCAGGCCGAAGCGCTTCTCCGCGAGGCCCTGCGCGGTTTCGAGAAAACAGCCCCCGACTCATGGAGGCGATACGACAGCCAAAGCATGCTGGGCGCGAGCGCGGCTGGTCAAAGAAAGTACGTGGAGGCCGAGCCCCTATTAGTCTCTGGCTATGAAGGGATGATCCAGCGCGAAGCGACAATTCCGAGCGAAAACAGGAACTCTTTGGAGGAGGCGGGAAAGCGGATCGTTCAGCTCTACCAAAATTGGGGAAAGCCGGAGAAAGCTGCCGAATGGACGGAGAAGCTCCAGCGGGCGAAGGCTCTCCACTGAAGAGGGACATGCATGACATAGCAGTTGTCGCTCAGGTCGATGGGCTGTCCCACGTGAAGGTTCGGCGTCCATCGCGACTGGTCCATGCTGTGAATCTCGCCGCACTCCAGGTCCCACAGGCGAAGGACGGTGGCCGGCTTCTTCGGCGTCGTCGCGGCGGGCGGCTGCGACTGGCCCCACAGCCGCGGCGCGGTGGCGACGAGCGCGACGAGGAACGCAACGGGGAGCACGTACCGAGTCAGCAGCATCGAGCGGTTCATACGCGTCTCCTCAAAGAAAAATCGACGGTTGACGACACGCCTAGGCGAGAACACTGTTCCTGGTTCGCGGTCCGAACATGGTAATCAGCGTCGCGACGGCGAGCCAGCACAGCGCGATGTAGGCGAAGACGCTGGTGTACCCGTACGTCGTGAACAAATAGGCGACGATCAGCGGCCCCACCGCGTTGCCGAGCCTGCCGATGCCGTACGACAGGCCCGCGCCGGTGTTCCGCGCCTCGGTCGGAAAGCTTTCCGCGGTGTACGCGTAGAGCAGCGGCGCGAAGACCTGCTGCGACATCGCCACCAGGAAGCCGAAGATCACGATGATCCAGGTGTTGAAGCTGAGGCCATAGATCATGCCGAAGGCGCCGACGACGAGCGCCACCAGCGCGATGAGGGACTTGCGCTCCCACCGGTCGGAAATTTTCGACGCGATCCACGCGCCGGGCACCGCGCCGATCGAGATCGCTGACGACTGCTCGAGCGTGCGCACGATGGAAAAGCCGTGCTCCGCCAGCAGCGTCGGCACCCACGCGTTGAACCCGTAGAACCCGAGCGTCTGGCAGAACCAGACGCTGATGAGGAGCGCCGCGCGGCCGCCCGATCCGGATCGCACGAGCGCGGTCAGCCCCCTGTCGTCCGCCGCGCTGCCCTGCGCCATCGCGGACGCGGCCACCGGTGGAAGAGGTCCGGTATCCTCTGCGACGGCGCTCTCGATGCGCGACAGGACGTCTTCCGCGTCGCGGAGATGTCCGCGACGCTCGAGCCATCGCGGCGATTCCTCGAGGCGCCGCGTGAAGAGCGGAAAGAACAGCGCGAACGAGCCCCACACGAAGACCGCCCGCCATCCCCAGTCGGCGTACGGGATCAGAAACCGCGCGACATAGGCGGTGGCCGGGATGCCGATGAGGCCGATCATCAGGATGCGCGCCTGGAACGCGCCGCGCACGCGCGACGGAAACATCTCGCCGATGTAGGTCATCGCGACCACCGTCATGCCGGACAGGCCGACGCCGGTGAGCAGCCGCGCCGCGAAGAGCGTCGGCACGCTCCACGCGAAGGCGTTCAGCAGCGACGCCGACGAGTACCACAGCGTGGTGGCGATGAGCGCGCGCTTCCGCCCGATGTGATCGGAGATCGCTCCCGCGGTCATCGCGCCGACGAACATGCCGACGAACGAGGCGGACGTAATCGTCGCAATCGTGGCGATGGAGAGGTGCCACTGCTGCCGCAGCCCCGGCGCCGCGTACGCAAAGCTGTTGAGATCGCCCAGCTCGAAGAAGAACACGTACGCCAGCAGCGCGGCCGTGCGCCGGTGAAAGGCGCTCACCGGCAGCCGGTCGAGCCGTGCCGCCGCTGAACGCGGTGCGGAGCCTTGAGCCTCCATCGGGAACGCGAAGCGTAGCATGAAGATAGACACATGAAGATAGTCGCGTTGAAGGGCCGTTGGAGTTCGCGTATGATTCGGCTCTACGGACAGCCCGGTCGGGCAGGACGCCTCGTCACGCCTGTAAGGCTCAGGAGATGTGCATGCGATTCAGAGCATTGGCGGTTGCGATCGTTGTGGCGCTGGCGGTGCCGGCGATTCACGCCCAGCAGGGTCGGCCGGCTCCAACGCCGCAGAGAACACCCGCATCGGCACCCTCCGGGGCTCCGGACTTGAAGAAGGTTCTCTACAACGCCGCAGACGCGCTCGGCATGCTCCGCGGCTCCCAGGAGGTCGACCGGGTCGCGACGATCAGATACTGGGCCGCTGGCACCATGACCGTGAACGGACAATCGTACAAGGTGACGAGCTACCTCGGGAGCGTCAACTACCACGTGCCCGGGATGCGGGCTGACATCACCCGCACAGGGCCTGACGGGAAGGCGCAGCGGAGGATTGAGGTCGTGAGCGACAAGTACGCCTGGGACGAAGCGCAGCCCGGGACGAACGGAACGCCCGCGGCCGAAAGCGCGAATGTGCGACAGCTCCACATCTGGATGCTTCCGCAGGGCGCTGTCAAAGCGGCGACCGCCGCAGGCGCCGCCACGAGGGTCACGGTCGAGGGCGGCTCCACGATGCTGACCTTTCCGATTGCCTCGCTCGGGGCCACGGTAAAGGCCACGCTCGACGCAAAGAGCCTCATCACGAACGTGGAAGCGCGGATGGGCACCACGGTGATCAACACGAGCTACTCGGAGTACGGTGACTGGAACGGCGACGACTATCTCAGCGACGTGATGTTCCCCCGCCACATCGTGGAGAAGGTCGGTGGCGTGACGGTGCTCGACCTGACCGTGTCGAAGACCAACACGTACAACCCCTACGTCGTGATGCCCGTTCCGGACAACGTCGAGAAGGCGCAGACAGGCAGTCAGTCTGCGGCCGCACGCTGAGGCAGACGATTCATAGCAGGGGCAACTGGCTTTTTTCGAAAGGACTTCCAAGATGGGACGTCGCGTGATTGGCTACGGTATGACGGCGACCGTTGTGGCGGTGGGACTGTGGACGCTGTCGGCGCCGGTGGCGGCGCAATACGGCGGTGGAGCGACACGTCCGGCCGGCGCCGCGCAGGCGCAGAACGCGCCGACACCGCGCACCGCGGACGGCCATCCGGATCTCACCGGCGCGTGGGGCGGTGGTGGTGGCGGCGGTGGCGGCGGTGGCGGCAACAACGCATTCGATGAACAAGGTAATCTCAACCTGAAGCTCAACAACCGGAAGAACAACCCGGTGAACGGCGAGCGCGACAGCGGCATGGGGCAGCGATTCGGCCCCAACTTCCCGCTGTACAAGCCGCAGTACTGGGACAAGGTCGATTCCCTCGACGTCAACGGGAACGTGCAGGACTCGAACTTCCACTGCATGCCGGCCGGCGTCCCGCGCATGGGCCCGCCGATCCGGATCCTGCAGACGCCGAAAGACATCGTCTTCCTGTATCGCGAGAAGAATCAGTACCGCGTCATCCCGATCGACGGCCGCCCGCACGATCCGGTGAACTCGAAAGATCAGACGTACCTCGGCGACTCGATCGGGCACTGGGAGGGCGACACGCTGGTCGTGGACGTGATCGGCTTCAACGAGGAGACGTGGCTCGCGTGGCCCGGGTATTTCCACACGAACAGGATGCGGGTGACCGAACGGCTGACGCGCGAGGGGGACACGCTGCGGTACCAGGCGATCGTGGACGACCCGGACGTGCTGATGAAGCCGTGGGCCCTCGATCCGCGCATGCTCCGGCTGAACCCGAATCCGACGACGCAGATCGAAGACCCGCCCTGCGTGGAATCGGACAGCGCCAATTTGTATACGAAGGAACGCGGCTAGATCAGTTGTCAGTTGCTCGTAGTCAGCTCCCAGTCGTGTTCCACTTGGGATCGAACTGAGAACTGGCTACTGGGAACTGAAAACTGCGTCAACGCCTTCTTACATGGGAGATTCGGTTATGAAACACGCGTATGGCCTGATGGCCCTGCTTGCTGTGCTCCTCATCGGCGTGCCCGTGCGTGCCCACCACGCAACGCAGGCGGAGTTCGATCAGAACAACGTCAAGACGATCACTGGAACCATGACGCGGGTGATGTGGGTCAATCCTCACGTGAACTGGCACATGGACGTGAAGAACGAGGATGGATCGGTGACCGACTGGACGATCGTCGCGGCGGCCCCCGGTCAGTTCCGCTCGATCGGGCTGAGCGGCCGAGATTTCTTCAAGGTCGGCGAAACCTATACCGCCAGCATCGCGCTCGCGCGCAACGGCTCGTCGCGGGGGCACATCCTGACCTTCATCACGCCCGACGGCAAGACGCTGAAGATCTGGAGCGGCAACTTCGACGATCCGCTTGGCAAGTAAGCGATCAGGGATTGGGGATTAGGGATTAGGGATTAGGGTCCCTCCCAATCCCTAATCCCCAATCCCCAATCCCCGATTTACAGTCCACTGAATTGCGTTCCAAAGAACGCGAGCATCCGGCCGAAGTACAAGACGCCAAACCACGACATCAGCGAGACCGCGCCCACGATCTTGAATGACAGCGGCGTGTCCGCGTCGGGCGGCAGCGCCAGCATCTTTTCGCCCAGGGCCGTCTCGAAGAACATCGCGTTCAGCCCCGCGACGACAATGAAGAAGACCTTCGGCCACCACGCCGCGTTCGCGGCGTACACCTTCGGCTGCGAAATGAAGAAGAGGATGCCCGTGGTCATGTTGATCGCGAAGCCCACGAGCGCCCAGGGCATGAACTTCTTCACGGCGCTGACCGGGACGCCTCTCAGCATCCCGAGCAGCCGGCAGTCGAAGAACCCGGCAACGCCGACCAGCAGCGAGAGCCCGATGAAGTGCAGCGTCTCCATGGTGGGCCAGAGCCATTGCGTCTCGCGGTTCACCCAGAGGGATAGCGAGGTCGTCTCCAGCCAGTGGTAGAAGGGGTCCATCAACCGAGATTGATGTAGGCCATCAGGCGGCCCGCGGTAATCGCGCCCGCCCACAGGACAAGCGACAGGATTGCGAGAGTCTTCACCTTCGTCGTGACGGGACGGTCGGGCGTGGTGTCGTCCGGAAACATTTCGCGGCGGATCCGAACGACCGTGACGAGCGCCAGCGCGACGAAGGCGAGCTTGACGTAGAAGACTTCCTGAAACGCCTTCTCAGCCGCGTGCGCGATGAAGAGCACGACGCCGGTGACGGCGTTCAGCCAGAAGCCGAACCACAAGGGGCGGAAGATGTTCCTCAGCCTGGCGATCGGCACCTCGGGCCCGACGCCGAGCAACCTGAGATCGAGCACGGCGCTCGCGCCCACGACGATCCCCATCCCGACGGTGTGGAAGGTGAGGATGCTCGGGTACGCCCAGACCGTCGGCGCGCCCGCCACCCATTGCGCAAAGGCGCTGTCTTCCAGCGCCCACATCAGCTTCAGCATGTCGGAAAGGCCCGCCGATTATATGGTAAAGAAGTGCCCTGTATCGCCTGAAGGAGGCTGCTATGCGCCGAGCCACACGAATTGTGTCTTACCTGTTTTCCGCGGCGTGTTTGATCCTGGCGGCCGCTGCGTCGCCGGCGTTGAGCCAGGCGCCGCGCGTCAGCGTCTACGAAGGAGCGCGGCTGATCACGGGCGACGGCAGCGCGCCGATCGAGAACTCCGCCTTCGTGGTTCAAGGCAATCAGTTCACGCAAGTCGGACGCAGGGGACAAGTGCAAGTTCCGGCAGGCGCCGCGCATGTCGACCTCACCGGCAAGACCGTGATGCCGACGCTGGTCGATCTGCACGGCCATCTCGGATTCCAGAATCTGGCGGCCGGGACGATGTCGAAGGAGACGTTCACCCGCGCCAATCTGATCGATCATTTGCAGCGGCTGGCCTATTTCGGCGTCGGCGCCGTGGTCGGCGTCGGCGATCTCGTCGACCGCTCGGACATGCATGGCGGACGGACCCAGTGGGGCGACGTGCCGCTGAAAGTGCGCGACGAGGTCGTGCCGGGTGCAGCGTTGTTCAAGACGGCGGGGCCGGGAATGGCGTGGCCCGGATCGGGCGCGCAGGGACATCCAACGCGAGTCGACGTGTCCTATCCGGTGTCCACGGTCGCGGAAGCGCGCGCGGCGGTGGACGACTACGTGAAGATCAAGCCGGAGTTCATCAAGATCTGGGTGGACGACCGGGACGGCACCAAGAAGACGCTGACGCCGGATCTCATTCGCGCGATTGCCGACGAAGCGCACAAATTCAACGTGCCCGTGGCCGTTCACAACGTCACTCTCGCCAACGCCAAGGTGCTGATGCGCGCGGGTGTCGAGGGGTGGCTGCACGTTCCGGTGCGCACCGGCAGCGTCGCGGACGACGAAATCCTCGGCATTGTGAAGGAGCGCATCGCCAGAAACGACCGCCCGGTGATGTGGATGACGCCGTCGCTGATCCCCGCGTGGATGAACACGCAAGGCGGCCCGCGCCGTCCGGTCTGGCTCGACGATCCGCTGCTCGAGGCGACCTACGCGCCCCGGCACATCGAAGAATACTGGGGCGATCCGCTGAAGAAGATGACGCCCGCCGACGTCGCGCGCGCGAAAGCGGGGTTCGAAGCGGATGCCCGCAATGCGCTTCGGCTGCGCTCCGCCGGAATGAAGATTGTTGCAGGCACCGACACCGGACAGACGAGACATCTGGTCGGCTTGTTCAACCATCTCGATCTGGAAAGCCAGGTTGCGATGGGACTGACGCCTGCCGAGGTCATCGTCGGGGCGACGCGCGACGGCGCTGCGATCGGCAAGTTCAACACCGGCATGGTGGCGCCGGGCAGGAACGCCGATTTCATCGTGCTGAACGCCAATCCGCTCGACAACATCGCCAACACGCGCAAGATCGATAAGGTCTATTTGCGCGGTCAGGAAGTTCCTCGCGCGGCGTATGCGACGCGCTGGCAGGCCGGATTCGCGCAGGCGGCTGCGGCGCGGTAGAGAGCAGCGATGCGCGCGGCGATGACATGGCCGGCAGGATGTGCGTCGCGGCGAATTTCTCGTGCGTCGCGGAGCGCGCGACTGCCGGCACGAAATACGCGCGCGCTCGTCCTGGCGCTCGCGGGGGCGGCGTGCGTCGCGGGCACCCTCATCATCCGCGCGGCGACCATCAATATGCCCTTCGCGGATGCGCGGCCGATCCTGGCGGCCCTTCGCGAAGACCTCGTGCCCGCCGGCCTGCGCGGCGGCCAGGCCGGTAATCAGCCGGCGGCCGCGTGGCCGGCGTGGGTCTCGCGCCACGACGCGGACATCCGTGCGCGGCTCGAAGAGGGCGATGAGGATTCGATCGCCAACCTCACGCTGTTCGGCACCTCGTTCAGCAGCGAGCCTCGGATCACCGAGCTTCAGATCTCAGACATGGCGGCAGGCAAGCCCGCGCCCGCCGCGCTCCAGACACGCATCGGCCGAATGGCATCGGCCGCGGCGGCGCCGGGCGACAACGAGCACCTTCGGTTCGTGCGCGAGGTCGCGCAGCGGAAGCGCTTCGATCCGCAGACCGCGGCGGGGCAGGAGCGCGTGCGCCGGTGGCTCTCCGATCGCGTCGCGCGCATCGTTGCCGAGTACCGCGCGCGGGCGGCGGTGATCTTCGATCCGGCCGCGACGACAGTCGACCAGGCGACGCTGTTTCGCGCGCGCGGCCTCTCGTCGGACACGACGATCTTTCCGGGCTTCGCAATCGAGCAGGCACTCGACGCGTTGAAGTCGAACGATCTGCTCGGTCCGCGCGCCGTGCGACGCGTGGCCATTGTCGGCCCGGGCCTCGACTTCAGCGACAAGGAAGAAGGGTTCGACTTCTACCCGCAGCAGACGATTCAACCGTTCGCCACGATCGATTCGCTGCTCCGGCTCGGGCTGGCGGCACCCGGCAACCTGCGTGTGACCACGCTGGATCTGAGCCCGCGGGTCAACCACCACATCGAGTCCGCGCTGGCGCGCGCGCGACGCGGCAGCCGCTACGTGCTGCAGCTCCCCCGCGATGACCGGTTCCACTGGACGCCGTTCCTCGCATCCTACTGGGAGCATGTCGGTGAGCGCATCGGCGAGAGCGCGGCGCCGCTTCCCGTGCCCGCCGGCGCCGGCACGATCCAGGTGCGGGCCGTTCGCGTCCGTCCCGACGTCGTCCTGTCCATCACACCCACCGATTTGAACATCGTTCTTCAGCGCATCGACACCCGCTCGCCGGCTGACGGCTTCGATCTGATTGTCGCCACCAACATCCTTCTTTACTACGACGTGTTCGAGCAGGGGCTGGCGCTGGCCAACATCGCGCACATGCTGAAACCGGGCGGCTTTCTCCTGACCAACACGCAGGTCGCGACGCTTCCGTCGATACCGATGGAGTTAATTGGCTATACCGATGTCGGTTACACCGACAGGCCCGAGGGAGACCGCGTGTTCTGGCTGCAGAAAATCGCGAAATAGGAAGGCGCCGACTTGACGTATCATCAGCCGCCCAGGCGCACTTTCACACACCACCACCGGGACGAATGGCATGACACGGTTGGCGCGGAGGTAGATGCTATGACGACGACGAAATGGGCGCTCTGCTTTGGAATCGTTGTTTCTCTTGCAGCGTGCTCATCCCAGGGCACGCCGGCTTCCACCGCGCTGCAGGCCCCCACGGATCCGCGCTCCGATGGCGCCGAGAACGTGAGGCTGGTGGGATACCACGATCTGCAGGGCCGCCAGTCGCTGGTCGTGACGACCAAGTCGGACCCGGCCAACGGCAACTGGGTGTATGTCGGCCACACGCCGAACGATCGGAACGACCCGCAGGCATCCGACGATGCGGCGGGGAACGACCAGCCGATTCTCAATCCCATGACCGGGAAGATGGAATGGAACGGAACGTCGATCGTCGAGATCTCCGACCCGGCGAACCCGAAGCTCGTGTGGCACATTCCGAACGAGGAAGCCCACGTGAACTCACGGTCGGTGTCGGTGGTCTACGACTACGGGTTCAACTCGGACCCCGCGGGTCACGACTATCTCATTCGCAGCTGGGACACCGGCAAGAAGTTCAAGTTCGAGATTTTTGACATCACGAGCCGGAGCACCGACCCCTCGAAAATTTCCAAGGTATCGGAGATCACCGGCACGCCACCCAACAACTGCGGACCCGGCTGCGGCGGCACGTTCATCGGACGGGCGCACAAGGGCTGGTGGTCCCAGACGTCGGGCCTGTTTTATTCCAGCTCCGGCGAGCCGGGTTTCCGCGGCTTGACGGTGATCCACATCTGGGACCTCAAGGATCCGAAGAACCCGAAATTCATCGGCAGGGCAGCTTCGGCGAGCCAGAGAGAGGGCCAGCCCGGTTACCAGGGCGAGTACGCGCACCACCCCATCGTCGATGAGCCAAACCACCGGCTCTACATCGGCTTCCGCGGTGCCGGTCTGGCGGGCGGCTGGGACATCAGCGATCCATCTAAGCCGAAGATGGTCTGGCTGATCGACACCAATCCGCCTGGACGCGGACCGCACACGGTCTCTCCGATCGTGTACAACGAAGTACCAAACTTCAAGGGACCGGATGGGCTGCCGCGGACTTATGCGTTCATCACGGACGAAGCTGCCGGAGGAGCGGACATGAAGCCCTGCACGAGCGGCATCAGGTCCAAGGCGTACATGATCGACATCACCAAAGAGACGAGCCCGTTTCCCGTCTCGACGTGGCAAGTGCCTGTGGGCAATTTCTGCGACAAGGGAGGCCGGTTCGGCCCGCATCAGCACGCGGAAACGGTCAACGGCGAGATCAACCGGTTCGAGGACAAGCTCGCCTGGGTGGCCTACTTCAATGCGGGCGTGCGGGTGGTCGACCTTTCGGATCCGTACAACCTGAAAGAGGTGGGCTACTACGTTCCAAAGACGAATCAGCTGTCCCACCCGATCGCGAAGGGCCAGCCGACGGCAATCCAGATCAATGACGTGGATATCGACCACCGGGGCCTGGCGTACGCGTCCGATCGCGTGGGGACCGGTCTGTTTGTCCTCGAGTACACGGGGAAGAAGCCGTCGGCAACGGCGGCGACGAAGTAAAGGAGGAGTTGTGAAACGTTCAATCATCGTTCTCGTCGTGCTGCTGCTCGCTGTCGCTGTTGTCCATGCCCAGCGGGCAGGCGGACAGGGGCAGGCCGCGCCCGCCGCTGCCGCTCCACAAGGACCGAGCCCGGAGCAGCAAGCCGCGCTCGCCAAGCAAGACGCCCTCGAAAAAGCCACACCACAGCTCCAGATCACCGAGGAGGTGCTGCGGCTGGTGGTTCCCGGCCACACCATCGGTGAGGCGGTTGGCGTGTCAAAGGACTCCAAGGGCCATCTGTACGTGTTCACCCGCAGCGGCAATACCGGTCCGGCGCGCGGCGCCACCGCCTCGCAGCTGTTCGAGTTCGATCAGAACCTCAAGTTCGTCAAGCAGTGGGGCCAGGATAACTACGCGGCGTCGTTCGCGCACAACGTCCGGGTCGACAAGTACGACAACGTGTGGATGACGGACGAGGGTGCGAACATGGTCGTCAAGTTCAACCCCCAGGGGATCGTGTCGATGGTGCTCGGCAGAAAGCCGGAGGCGATCGATTTCGTGGAGCGCTTCCTCGAGCGCGGCGAGAGGGACGAAAATCGTTTCCCGGTCGGCAACGCGGGCACCTTCGGCCGGCCGACCGACGTCGCATTTGACAGCAAGGACAGCATCTTCGTCAGCGACGGGTACAAGAACTCACGCGTGGCGAAGGTGGCGAAGGACGGCACATGGGTGAAGGCCGTCGGGACGAGAGGGGCCGGAGCGAACCAGTTCAACACGGTCCACGCGATCACGTCTGATGCCAAGGACAACATCTACGTCGCCGATCGCGGCAACCGGCGTATTCAGGTCTACGATGCGGATCTGAACTTCATCAAGTCGATCGCCAGCGTCGGCGCGCCCTGGAGCGTGTGCACATCACCGCCACCCGCGCAGTATCTGTTCAGCGGCGATGGAAACGGAAAGATCTACAAGCTCGACATGAACGGCAATCTGGTCGGGTGGGCCCAGACCAGCAAGGGCCACGGCCAGACCGGCTGCCTGATCCACGAGCTCCACTGCGAGTCGGAGAATGTGATCTACAAAGGCGACTGCTCGACGTGGACGGTTGAAAAAATCACGATCAAGGGCGGCGCGCCTTCCACACGGTAAGTGAGGCGCAGTCAGGTCAGCGTAGAGGCCGACCTTCAGGTCGGCCTGGCGCTTACACACACGAGACAGGCGCTCGGCAGCGGGCGCCTGTCAGTCCTTCACGCCGCCCAACCTCCAGACGAGGAATGCGGCCACCACTCCAATCCCGGTCAGCACCTGACGCTCGGTCCCTGGATCGAACGGATCGCCGGCGACCTTGAGCTGGAGCCGCAGACGCGTCCAGCCTCCTTTGTCGTACAGCTCGTCGTACATCCTGGTCTGAAGATCGTGGGCATTGACCGTCTCCAGATCGTCGCCCTGCCCTGGCGCGAATGGGCCGGGCAAGGTCGGCAGGCTGTCGCGGGGATCCACCGCCCAGTTGACGAGCTTGGCGGCCAGACTTCGATCGTCAGCGGAAGGCCACAACGCCACCAGCAGTAACGCCACGGCCAGCAGAATCCACCACTGGGCGTTGGTCGGCTGCTTCACGCGCGCAGCATACCATCGCGTACGTGGGGCGGGTTCCGCGCCAGCGGACCCGCCGCATGATGCGCCGGGAATGTCGCTTGACCGTCCCGCCTAATTAGCTAACACTAGCTAAGCCGAGCGACGGCGGCCAGAGGGGACCATGAAACAGGTGAACATCCACCAGGCAAAGACCGAACTGTCGAAGCTCGTCGAGCGCGTGGAGGCCGGCGAAGAGATCGTCATCGCGCGGGCCGGCAGGCCCGTGGCGAAGCTCACGCCCGTCACGAAGGCGCCCATGCGCCGCCGGCTGGGGCCGCTCGACGGACGGTTCAAGATCCCCGATGACTTCAACGCCCCGCTGCCCGAATCCGTCATCCGCGCGTTCGAGGGCAGGAAGCGGTGAGAGTGCTGCTCGACACGCACGTGTTGTTGTGGGCCGCGGCCGACAGCAGCCGGTTGCCCCGCGAAGCGCGAGATCTGCTGGAGGATGGGGGGAACGAGGCCTATTACAGCGCCGCCAGCATCTGGGAAATCGCGATCAAGAGCGCACTCCGGCGAAAAGCCTTTCAGATCGACCTTACGGTGCTGAGGACGACGCTCCCTGAGATGGGGTTGATCGAACTGCCGGTGACCGCCGAGCATGCGGCCGGTGTGGCCGCGCTCCCACCCATTCATCGAGACCCCTTCGACCGCCTCTTGATCGCGCAGAGCATCGCCGAGCCGCTCACGCTTGTGACCAACGACGGCGTTCTTGGACGCTATGCGAGGAGCGTGCGCGTCGTGTGACGACGTAACACATGCCCTGCGCGTGCCGGCACGCTGGTGTTCATCTTCAACTTCTTCGACGAGCTGCGGCGGATGGCACCGGCGGCGACGCGCTGACGGCGCTCGCCTACGGCTCGCGCCTCGGATGGCTCGTGTCCTGAGTGAGCTGAGAGGGCGTGAAGCCGGCGTGAGAGAATGGCAGGATGGCGGCCGACCTGCACGCGCGAGTGACGCACGCCTTCGAGGCCGGCGATTCCGGCGTGATCTCCGTGTATCTGTTTGGCA
>JAHFUJ010000087.1:5332-15390 GCA_023265105.1 Acidobacteriota bacterium | reverse complement strand
TGGAGGCTGATGGGGCCGACCCCATCGTCGCGCGCCCCGGCAGTACCATCGGCGTGCCCGAAACGCTGGCCGGCGTCTCGCTGGGCCGGCGCGCGACGGTGACGCGCGAGGGACAGGCCGTGCGAATCGATCACGATGAGCTGTTCGACGTGCTGGCCGATCACATCGACTTGCTGCAGGGTCTCTTCAGCGGCTTGCTGCAAACGAACCAGGCGGAGGCGGTGCTTGACAGCTCGCTGCGGCCTGTCTCGTGAGGCCTGTCCCCACCGAACGTGGCCTCAAGGCGCCTGTGCTGACCAGAACGTCTTCACCGGGTAGGCCCGAACCGCTCGATCGCGCGTGACGAGGGTGAAGGCATGTTCGATCGCCTGACAAACCAGCATGCGGTCGAAGGGATCGCGGTGGATCGCGGGGAGTTTCGACAAGTGCGTCAGGGCCGCTTCGTGAAGGGGGAGCGAGTCGACCCGGTGCCGGTCGCGCTGACGGGGGATATAGGTGAAAGGCTCTTCAGGCAAAGGGAGCCGGCCGAGCTGATGTTTCACGAGGATCTCCCAAAAAGAGACAACGCTCAGGCACACTTCGTTCGCCGGTGACTGGATCGCCGTGCTCACCTCCGCCGGAAGCTCTGGACTGGCCGTGATGAACCAAAGAAACGTGGAAGTATCAAGGAGCAGCTTCACCGGCCTTCGAACCTATCGAGCACGGCCGCGGGAAGGGGCTCGTCGAAGTTGGGCGGCACGCGGAACTCGCCGGCGCAACGACCCACGGGCCGTGGCGTCCGGGACGCCTTGCCAAGGGGCCGAATCTCGGCCACCGGCTGGTTGCGACGCGCAAGGACGACCGTCTGCCCAGCCTCGACCCTCTTCACATATTTCGACAAGTGCAGCTTGGCCTCGGCAATATTGACCTTGATCA
Source organism: Acidobacteriota bacterium (assembly GCA_023265105.1). Taxonomy (GTDB): domain Bacteria; phylum Acidobacteriota; class Vicinamibacteria; order Vicinamibacterales; family CAVVIG01; genus JAHFUJ01. The sequence continues at coordinate 14,475 of JAHFUJ010000087.1, read as the reverse complement.
TGGTCATATTGTGAGTCATCTAGATAGTTATGTCAAACGCTCCATCGACGTGAGCCTGGCGGACAGGCGGCATCACAAGCGCCGAATCAATCGTCCCTTCGCGGTTCCATGCACCGCCGCGACCTCGGGCGTGATCTTGATATTGGCAGGTTTAAGATCGCGGTGGCCGATCCCTTTCTCGTGCGCGGCTTCCAGCGCATCAGCGATCTGGCGCGCGATCGTAAGGGCTTCTGTCACTAAGGCTTGTCCATCGCCGAGCCTGACGGCCGGCGAAGTCAGCTTTCGGGCGGAAGTTTCTGGATCTGTCTCTGAATCTCCTCTACCCGCGTCACCAGAGCCCGCTGGAGTTGATTGAGATGTGGAAGATGGCGGGGTAGATTGCCGAACACCTTTTTGGCGATCGCTTCACGGTACGCGTGTGTCGTGTTGTTGCGTTCTTCGAGCATATCAGCAGGACGGTCTTAGAGTCGCTCGGCATGTGCCAGCGCTTCGGCCTTGAACGACTCATCGACGGAACTGAAATCGACAACGTCGAAGGCACGCAGCGTCCGAAGCGTTTCAAGCTCCTCGCGCGGGTTTTAGGAATAGCTGCTTCGGATCCATCCAATCTCGATCATACCTCGTCAGTCAGAGTCCGTGTCAGCGTTTCAAGCCAGCCGCCCAGTTGACCACGACCGTGATCGGCTGCACCTCGATCCTTCCCCCTTCGCGTCGCTTCTGCGGACCGCCGTCGGGCCGAGTCGCGCACCGATCTGCAGCGTCGCCATCAAATCACCAGTCGGCGGCGTGAAGCTGCGGCCGCGGGCACGGGGCCCGCAGCCACTAGCTTCTTCCGCTGCGTGTCCACTCGCAGATTCAAGCCTTCAAGGGTACGAGCCCCGAGAAGCGCCAGATCGCCTGGCTCTCCGAACACGACTTCATCAATCGTAAAAAACTTGTCCAAGCGGATGATGGCAAACCCGACGCTGCGCGTGATCTCCTGACCATTGGCCATCACAAAGCGCACGTCCTTCTTTTCGCGCGTGATGGCAAGACGCTCCAGTGTTTTGGCCGGAACCCACGTGTACTCGCTTCCGGTGTCCACGAGGATCGACGGTATGGCCACGCGCTTCGTGCGGTGGGCTGGGTGCTCGATCTGGCACCGAGCGTGACACGCTCCCATGTCAATGTGCTCTGCACCGCCCATTTTGTACCCGCGGGCACCGGGCTGTCACAAATTTCGATTGTGGACAAGAAGCTGGCCTGGAGAAAAGGGCTCCCGTCCCCCTTTTCGCGTATCCTGAGAGCTGAGGATCAGTTTCTACTGGGGGCCGCACAATAATGATGAAGGCCAGTTTGTTGGGCTGTTCATTCGTGGTCGTCACGATACTGGGCACCGGAACAGCGGCACTTGCCCAGACCGGGAGTGCCGCGACGCCCGCCGTCGAAAGCGCGACGCCGGAGGCCCCAAGCACGGCCGCGTCGGCGACACCGATCGTGTCCCCCAGTCCGGCCTTCTCGCACTTATTCAAAGACACCCTCAATGACTTCCGACGGCTGCCGTCTCGTGACACGCTCACATGGCTGAGCATTGGAGCGGCCGCCGCGATCGCCGGACATACCGAGGATGTGAGTGTGACTCGTAGCTTGTCGGGATCGCGCAACCTAGACGAGACGTTCGAAGCGGGCAACTGGATTGGAGGCACACCCCTTCAGCTGGGTGCAGCCGTTGCCACGTACACGTTGGGCCGGGTCACCAGCAGTCCGCGGGCCTCTAGCGTTGGCGCGGATCTCATCCAAGCACAGGCGCTCGCGGAAGCGATGACCTTCGGCGTCAAATTCTCGGTCAGGCGAACGCGACCGGACGGCTCGAAACGCTCCTTTCCATCCGGTCACGCGTCGGTCAGCTTTGCCTCGGCGACCGTGCTCCAGCGGCACTTCGGATGGAAGGTCGGGATTCCCGCGTACGGCGTTGCATCGTACGTTGCCGCGTCCCGCCTCCAGACGAACCGCCATTACCTCAGCGACGTCGCCTTCGGCGCCGCGCTCGGCATCGTGGCCGGCCACACGGTGACCATCGGCCGTGGCAACGCCCGCTTTGCTGTGGCGCCAGTGGCCGCGCCTGGTGGCGGCGGCATCGCCTTCACCTGGATCGGGACAAGGTAGAGTCGGGGTGAGCCGGTTTCCTCGCCGATTGCGCATGGATCAGCGAGGATTGAGCCATGCTCGGACGCATCGACGATCGCCGATTGACGATCGCCAATCGCAGCTTCGTAGATCGTAAATCGTAGATTGTAGATATCGTGATTATGAGACGCTGTCGAATCCGCAGGATTGTGGCCACACTTGCCGGTCTCTGCCTGCTCATCGAGTGGATGGGAACGGTCGCACGAGCCGAGGCGGCCGATCTGCACGCCAACACGCTCGCCGCATTCGATCGCTACGTTCAACTGACCGAGGCCCGCGTCGATGACGAGAGGCGTGGGAGGCGGCCCTTCCTGTGGATCGAGGGACTCCCGGAACCCCAACGCCGCGAGGCGGAGGCCGGGCTGCGCCGCGGCGAGACGGTCGTGAGCCGGCTCGAAACACGCGACGCGGGTCGATCGATCGACGTGCCGGATGGCATGCGCCACCACTGGGTCGGAACTGTTTTTGCCGCGGGCGCGAGGCTCGACCAGACCGTCACGCTCATGCAAGCCTACGACAAGTATCAGGACGTCTATCGTCCCGCCGTGCGGCGGTCCAGGATGATGTCTCGAGAGGGCGACCACTTCGACGTCTACCTTCAGCTCTTCATGAAGAAGGTGATCGGCGTCGTTCTCAATACCGAATACGACGTGCGTTACCTCTCGGTCGCGCCAAACAAGCTGCAGGTCCGGAGCCACACCACCCGCATTGCCGAAGTGTTGCAGCCGGACACGCCCGACGAGCAGGAAAAGCCCGTGGGCCACGACAGCGGGTTTCTCTGGCGCTTCAACAATTACTGTGCGCTCGAGGAACGCGATGAGGGCACGTACGTTCAGTGCGAATCGGTGTCGCTCAGCCGCGGTATTCCGACCGGCTTGGGCTGGCTGATCGGGCCGTTCGTCACCAGCATCCCGAAGGAATCGCTCGAGTTCACGCTGGGAACAATTCGCACGGCCGTTGCAAAGGAACGTTAAGGAGCACGAAAGGCGGCCCTCGTCGTCGCCGGTTCGATCATCAAGGAGGCCACTACAGCCACGATCGAGATCGTGATGAGCAGCGTGGCCACTTCCGGATGGGCGTTCCCGATGGCGAAGGCAGCTGCCGATAGAACCGCTGCCAACCCGACATCGCACCACCGCGTCCAGGGCAGGGCGCGCGCGCGCTGTAGCGTCAGTTCCGTGGGATAGAACCGGGCGGTGAACCGCAGGTGGAGCCGTAGACTCGTCGCCAGGGCCGCGCATGCCAGCGCTCCGAAAAGAAACAGCAGCCCCCACGCGCCCGGCAGCCACGATCGCACCCGCCAGACCGGATACATGGTCAGGACGTAGACCGCTGAAATCGCGACCTGATGGAATTCCCACCACCACCGCGGCGTCAAGACTCGCGTGCCGCGCTCGGCGTCAGCGACGCGGGACTGTCGGCCGCTCGCCGCTCGATCGAGACCGGCAGAAACCTCCGTCTGGAGCCGCTCGAGATCGACCACGAGATCCTGCGTGGATGGATAGCGTTCCCGAGGGTGCTTGCGCAGGCAGGTCGCGACAATCCGATCGAGTTTCGGCGGGCCCGCAGGCGACACTTCTGACAGCGCGGCGGGGTCGACGCTCAGGATGCGCGCGATCGTGGACGCGGGGGTCGGCGCCTCGAAGGGATTGGACCCCGACGCCATTTCGTAGATCAGCACGCCGAACGAAAACAGATCGGTGCGGAAATCGACGTCCCGCCCTTCGGCCTGCTCAGGGGCCATGTAGGCCGGCGTCCCGAGTATCGTCCCGGCTCGCGTCAGGCGTTCCGGCGTCAGGTTCTCCACCCGAGCGATGCCAAAGTCGAGAACTTTTACCACGCCGGCAGGAGTTCGGACGATGTTCTCGGGTTTCAGATCCCGGTGCACGACGCCGTGGGCGTGGGCGGCGGTCAGGGCTCTCGCAAGCTGCAGCGCGATGTCGACGACCTGGGCCGGAGGAAGAGGACCGGGCTCGAGCAGCGCGCGGAGCGTCGCACCGGGCACGTATTCGCACGCCAGGTACAGCTCGTCGTCGATCTCTTCGAGCGCGTAGACCGTGGCGATGCCGGGGTGGGACAGCGCGGCGGCGGCCCGCGCCTCTTGTCGCAGGCGTTCCCTGCGGCCGCCGTCGCGGCTGACGCTCGGCGCCAGCGCTTTGAGCGCCACGCGACGCGACAGGCGCGTGTCGTCGGCCAGATACACCACGCCCATCCCGCCACGACCGATCTCGTGTCGAATGATGTACGGACCGACGACCCGGCCTTCGAGCGACTCGGTCGGCGTATCCGCGAGCAGGTGGGCGGCCATCTTGAGCGCCGGTGCTTCGATAAATCCGCCGGCGCCCTCGTGGGCCGCGAGCAACGACGCCACCTCGGCGCGCAGCGGCCGGTTGCCGGCGCACGCCTCATCGAGGAACGCGTCGCGCTCTCCAGGGTCGCGCCGAAGCGCGGCGTCGAACACGTCCCGCACCCGCTTCCATTCCTCAGGGGTCACGTGGGTTCTCGCTCCCGAGCTCGCGCGCCAGCCACGCTTTGGCCAGGCTCCACCGGCGCTTGACAGTGGCGGGCGAGACGTTCAGCGCCTCGGCGGCTTCTTCGATCGACAGACCGCCGAAGAACCGTACTTCGACGACGCGCGCGAGATCCGCATCGAGCGCCGCCAGGCGCGTCAGCGCTTCGTCGAGCGCCTCGAGGTCGAACGACTGCGCCGCCGCCGCCAGCAGTCCGGGATCGAGCGTCACCCGCACCCGTCCGCCGCCACGTTTGGCGGCCCGGCGCGCGCGGGCGCGCTCGACGAGAATTTGTCGCATCGACCGCGCGGCGATGCCGAAGAAATGGGCCCGGTTCTGCCACGACAGGTGCGAGTCCTGCAACAGGCGCATGTAGACCTCGTGGACGAGCGCGGTCGCCTGCAGCGTCTGCCCCGGCTGCTCGCGGCGCAGATAGCGAGCCGCCAGACGCCGCATCTCGTCATACACGAGCGGCATCAAGGTCGCCAGCGCCTGTTGGTCGCCCCGGCACGCCTCCTCGACGAGCGACGCGACGCCGGTCGTTGATCGGTCCATCAGTTCACCAGCCACCAGTCCCCAGTTCCCAGTCACCATTACTATATGTCGTAGGAATTATCAGTCCTGTGCCCAGGCTCAGCAAGTGAGTTCACCGCGAGTCGAGCCTTTCGCCACCCGTGTTGTTTCGGTGGTCCGCCGCATCCCGCCGGGCCGCGTCGCCACCTACGGCGACGTCGCCTCGATCGCCGGTCGGCCTCGCGCGTGGCGCGCCGTCGGCAACATCATGCGCGACTGCGGCAGGCCCGACGTGCCGTGCCACCGCGTGATTGGGGCCGGCGGCCGCATCGGCGGATACGGCGGCCTCGAGGTGCTGAAGCGATCGCTGCTGGCCGCCGAAGGGCTCATTGTGTCCGGCTCGCGCGTCCGCAATTTCGACCGCGTGCGCTGGCGCGGAGGTCGGTCTAGTACGTAGTGTCCGGCTTCAGCCGGACCGTGACAGTGCGTAGTGTCCGCCTTGAGGCGGACCGTGACAGTTACGTGGCGTCCCGCGTTAGCGCATGTGAAGAAACGCGACGTTTTACGGCAGAGCACGCAGAGTTCGCCGAGAATCCTAGATGTTCTTCTCCGCGGTTTCGGCGATCTCGGCGGTTGGCGGTTTCCTCACAGCTCTTGAGCCGGACCGTGACCGTCACCGCCAGCGGCTCCCGCGAAACATCTGTATAATTGGACACAGGAGGCAATGTGAAGCAACTGGTTCTCCTCGCGGTCCTCGTGAGTGCGCTCGGCGCGGGCGTCGGATACGGGCAGACGTCGGCCACGGCCCTCGGAACCGTGCGTGTGCCAAAGAGATTGATGGCGGACGGCAAGCCGCTGCCGGCCGGCACCTACACCGTCCGCCTGACGACTGACGAAGGAAGGCCGGGCGTCGGGCAGGCGCCGCAGGGCGAGCTCTACGTCGAGTTCGTGCAAGGGGGAAAGGTCATCGGCCGGGAGCTCGCAATCGTCGTGTCCGCCGCCGACATCGGCGCCATCGCCAAGGGTCAACGCCTGAAGGCCGACAGCTCGGCGGTCGAAATGCTGAAGGGCGGCGACTACTGGCGCGTGTGGATCAACCGCGGCGGCACCAACTACATCATCAACATGCCGCCGGCGGCCTGACGGCTGCGGAACCTACTCTGAAAAGCTCTCGTGTTGAGGTAGCTTTCAGCTCTCAGCCTTCAGCTCTCAGCAGCACGCATTAGCTAATAGCTGACGGCTGACAGCTACTCCGAGTCACACCGCCATCACATCGAACTGCTCGTGATGCAACTGCACGTCGCTCTTGATCGTCACGTCCTTCCCGGTCGACTGCCTCAAGTCGCGTAGCACGGCGCTCTCCTCTTCTTTGAGCGCGCGCGCGATGTCCGGGTTGACGCGCAGCAGAATCCGGTGGCCGTTCAGATCGGGGCCGATCTTCTTGATCTCGCTCAGAATCTCGTAACAGATCGTCGAGCTCGACTTGATGACCCCGGTGCCTGAACAGTACGGGCACGGCTCGGTCAGCACGCGCTCCAGGCTTTGTTTCACGCGCTTGCGCGTGATGATGACCAGCCCGAAGTCCGACACCTGCAAGGCTTTCGACGGCGACCGATCTTTCCTGAGCTCCTGCTCCGCCGCCTGGAAGATCTTCTGGCGGTTCTTCTTCTCCTCCATATCGATGAAGTCGAGCACGATGATGCCCCCGAGATCGCGGAGACGAATCTGGCGCACGATCTCCTGCGCCGCTTCGAGGTTCGTCTTGACGATGGTGTCCTCGAGGCGGCCGCTCGATTTCTTCCCGACATAGCGGCCGGTATTCACGTCGATCGCGACGAGCGCCTCGGTTTGGTTGATGACAATCGACCCACCGGACTTCAGCCACACTTTGCTTTTAAGGGCCTTATCGATCTCCGCCTGCACGCCGTACTCCTCGAGGATCGGGAACGGCTTGGAATAGAGCGTCACCCTGGGCGCGAGGTTGGGCAGGATGCGCTCGACCAACTCCAGCACGCGCTGGTGCTCCTGCGGGTTGTCGATGCGGATGGCCTGGAACTCGTCGCTGAGGAGGTCGCGCAGCAGCTTGCTCACGAGGCTCTGTTCGCGGTACACCACTGCCGGCGCGCGCGACGACTCCATCTTCTGGCGGATCTCGGTCCAGATGGTGTGAAACGCCTCGAGATCGCTGACGATGTCCTCTTTGGGACGGCCGGCGGCGGCCGTACGGATGATGACGCCGCCCGTAAAGCCGTGCGCGTCGCGGAATTCACGGACGATGCCGCGGAGGCGGCCGCGCTCCTCGCGCGACTCGATCTTGCGCGACACGCCGACGTGGTCCACGGTCGGCATGAACACCAGGAACCGTCCCGGCATCGTCACGTGCGAGGTAAGGCGGGCGCCCTTGGTGCCGAGCGGCTCCTTGACGACCTGGACCAGGATCTCCTGGCCCTCACGGAGCAGCTCTTCGATCTTGGAGGGCGGCTTCTCGCGGTCACGATCGCGATCGCGCCCCTTCGGTTCGTCGTCGTCCTCACCGGCTTCGAGCTTCTCGAACTCCTCGAGCGTGTTGATCACGTCGTCGACGTAGAGGAAGCCGTCGCGCTCGAGGCCGATGTCGATGAAGGAGGACTGCATGCCCGGCAGCACCTTGGACACGCGGCCTTTGTAGACGTTGCCGACGACTCCCCGCTGCCGTTCGCGTTCGACGAAGATTTCGGCGGCGAGGTCGTCCTCGAGGATGGCGACGATGGTTTCGTGGCCATTCGAGGAGACGATCATCTCCTTGGTCATTCACGAACTCCTGAAGCTCGAAGCTTTCAGCTATCAGCTGTCAGCTTTCAGCCAGACGGAAGTTCTAGCTGATAGCTGATAGCAGACAGCTGTGAGCTGCCGGCTTCGTCAGTTCGTGAATCTGCGCATGCGGACGTTGAGGATCAGCCCGAACCCAGCAAGGGTGGCGACCATCGACGAGCCTCCATAACTCATAAGCGGAAGCGTGAGCCCTTTGACGGGCGCCAGTCCGGCCGACATGGTGATGTTGTAGATCACCTGGAAGGTAAAGCTGGCGAGCACGCCGAGCACGAGGTACGAGCCGAGCCGGTCCTGGGCCAGACGGGCCGCCTCGAGCGCGCGCAGAATCACGAACAAATACAAGCCGAGCGCCACCAGGACGCCGGCGAACCCCTGCTCCTCGGCCAGCACCGAGAAGATGAAATCGTTGTGGGCGACGGGGAGAAACCGCAGCTGGCCCTGCGTCCCCTTCTTGAAGCCCTTGCCCGAGAGGCCTCCCGATCCGACCGTGATGCGCGCCTGAATCTGCTGGTACCCGGCGCCTTTGGCATCCTGCGACGGATCGAGAAACGTGGAGATGCGAGATTTCTGGTAGTCCTTGAGCCCAAACTTCCACGCGACGGGCGCCGCGAGCAGCAACCCGAGGCACAGCACGCCGAGAATGCGCATGCGCATGCCGGCGAGATAGGCGACGGCGATGAGGACGGGCAGCAGCGTCACGGCCGTGCCGAGATCCGGCTCCTTCGCGATGAGCGCCAGCGGGAGAAGGGTGAGGGCGCTGGCGATCCCGAGGTCGGTCCACTGCGGCGCGCCGCGGTTCTCGCCGAAGAACTTGGCCAGGACCAGCGCGACGGCGATCTTCGCGAACTCGGACGGCTGCAGGTTGACGATCTTGAGCGGGATCCAGCGACGCGCGCCCATCTGGACCGTGCCGAACAGCATCACGTAGACCAGCAAGGCGAGCATGCCGATGTAGATGATGTGCGACTTGTCGGTGAAGGTGCGGTAGTCGAAGGCCAGCACGAACGCCAGGACGCCGAGCCCCAGGACGATCGCGTAGAGCTGCGTCACCCACATGTGCGACGTCGCGCGCGTCGGGTCCGATGTGGTGCTGTCGATCATCGCCACGCCCAGCGCGCACAACGCCAGAATGGCGATCAGCAG
>JAHFUJ010000087.1:3184-5232 GCA_023265105.1 Acidobacteriota bacterium | reverse complement strand
CCGCTTCGAGCCGCACTGCTACTGCGCGGGCCTTTCGGGCGCGCGATCGTTCACGGCGACCGGTGATGTCGACGGCCGAGGCGGCAGCGGATCGTCGCCGCCGGCCTCTGGCGGGTGAGTCGTGGGTGCCGGCCCCGGCGGCAACGGCTTTCCCTCTTGCTTCGCGAAGAACGTCTCCATCACATGCTTCGCGATGGGCGCCGCCCAGGTCCCACCGTGGCCGCTGTGCTCCACGAACACGACGCCGGCGATCCGCGGGTTGTCGCGCGGCGCGAAAAACACAAACCACCCATTGTCGCGCAGATCCTGCGTCGTTTTCCCCTTCGCCGCCTTGCTCCCTTCGGTGGAAATCACCTGCGCGGTCCCGGTCTTGCCCGAGACGTCCCTGCCGGCGATCCGCGCCGCCCCGCCCGTGCCTCCGCCGTTGACGACCAGATACAGGCCGTCGCGGATGGCCTGGACGGTGTCCGGCTTGAGCGCCACGGTCGACTGCGGCGCAGGCGCCTTCGCCGGCTTCCACCCGCTCCCATCGTCCACCGCCTGGAGCAGGTGCGGCGTCACGCGCGTGCCGCCGTTGGCGATCGTCGAGATGTAGACCGCCATCGAGACGGGCGTCACCGACACCTGCCCCTGGCCGATCGAGACCGAGATGGTCTCGCCCGCGTACCACTTCTCGCCCGTCTTCGCCTTCTTCCACTCCGGCGAAGGCACGAGCCCCTGCACTTCGTTCGGCAGATCGATGCCGCTCTTTTCGCCGAGGCCGAGCAACGTCGCCCACTTGTGGATCTTGTCGATGCCGACCATGTTGCCGACCGTGTAGAAGTACACGTTGCATGACTGCTCGATCGCGTGGCGCAAGTCGACCGCGCCGTGTCCCCCCGGCTTCCAGCACTGGAACGGACGGCCGAAGAAGGTCGCATGACCCGGACAGTACACCTTGAAATCGGGCGTGATGATCCCTTCCTCGAGCGCCGCGGTCGCCACCGCCATCTTGAAGGTCGAGCCGGGCGAATAGCGGCCCTGGATCGCGCGGTCCTGCAGCGGATGCAGATCGTCGCTATTGAGCGACGCCCAGGTGGCGCGATCGATCCCGGCCGCAAAAGCGTTCGGGTCGTAGCCGGGCACGCTGGTGAAGGCGAGCACGCCTCCGGTGCGCGGATCCATGATCACCGCGGCGCCGTTGAAGCCGGCCCACTTGAACCCATCCTCGAGCGACCGCTGCACGTCGTAATCGACCGTCAGCTCGAGGCGCTGGCCTTCGTTGGGCTGCTCCTCTTCGAGTGTCCGGATCTCCCGGCCGACGCTGTTGACGACGACGCGCTTGGCGCCGTCCTCGCCCATCAGCAGCGTGTTGTACACCTTCTCGACGCCCGACTGGCCGACGATGTCGCCGCTCTTCAGATCCCCGCCCTCAGCCACCTGCGCATCGTTCGCTTCGCCGACGTAGCCGAACAGGTGGGACGCCAGCGCGTCGGTCGGATACCGGCGCGTCGGCACCTGCTCGACCACGACGTCCGGCAGCTCGAAATCGAGCCGGCGCGCGGTGACGGCGGCGACCTGGGCGAGCGTCGCGTCCTGCAGAATCGTGATCGGCCGGTACGTCGGTTCCCGACGGTGACGATCGACGATTTCGCGGACGCCGCGCTCTTCGAGCCCGAGGACGGCGGCGAGCAGCCGGATGGTCCTGTTCAGATCCTTGGTGTGCTCGCGCACGATCGAGACGCTGTAGGAGTGCCGGTTCTCGACCAGGACGCGGCCGTGGCGGTCGAAGACGAGGCCGCGCGGCGCGCGCAGCGCCAGCGTCCGCTGATGATTGTTCTCCGCGATCTCCTCGTACTTCGCGTGCTTCACGACCTGCAGCACCCAGAAGCTGACGGCGAGCACCGAGAACACGACGGCGACGCCGTACTGGAGACCAGTCAGACGGATGCCGAGCTTGCGACGTTCTTCGTGCAGGGCCATAACTGAAATCTGTAGCTATCAGCCGTCAGCTGTCAGCTTTCAGCCAATGCGTGCTGCTGAGAGCTGAAGGCTGAAAGCTGAAAGCT
>JAHFUJ010000087.1:0-3084 GCA_023265105.1 Acidobacteriota bacterium | reverse complement strand
GCTGAAAGCTGAAAGCTACGTCAACACAAGAGCTTTTCGGAGTAGACGCTTACATCCTTAAATTCTATCGTCGCAGCCGCGTGTTTGCCATCCGCCGTCGTTCGAGCACTCCAGGGAGCAGCTCCACCAGCTGAAACGCCACGATGCCAACCACGGCGTTGCCGACCGCCTGACCGGCGAGGGCGGCATACGACGTGCTGAACGACCGCAAATCGAGGAGCACGTACAACCCGATAAACACTACCCTGTCCAGGAGCGTGGCGGCGAAGAAAACCACAAACCGCGGCACCGGCTGCGTGACGATGAACTGGCTCCCGACAATGCCGGTGAGAAACCCGACAATCGTCTTCGCCAGGCCGCCGATGCCGACGATGCCGCTCGACAGCGCGTCCTGGACCAGGCCGGCCACGGTCCCCGACAGGAGGCCGGTCACCGGCCCTGACGTCAGCGCCACGTACACGACCACGACCAGCACGAGATCGATGGCCAGGGTCCCGCGAATCATGAAGCGGCCCAGCATCGTCTGCGTTTGCAGCACGAGCGCCAGGGCGATCGCCAGGACGACCCAGGCCGCCTTCACTCGGCGCCCGCCTCGGCCGCGCTACGCGCCGGCGTCGGGGTGAGGACGACGAGGACCGCCTCGAGGCTGGAGAAATCGACGGCCGGTTTGATCGTAATGCGTTTGTACGCGCCGCCGTTCTTCTCGACCGCGTCGACGCGGCCGATGATGAAGCCCTTCGGGAAGATGCCGTCGATGCCCGACGTGACCACGGCGTCGCCGACCGCGACGTCGGCCACTTCCGAGACGTACTCCAGCCGCAGCCGCTCGTCGCCGGCGCCGACCGCCACGCCCTGCGCGCGCGACCGCTCGATGATCGCGCCCGCCGCCGCGTTGCGATCGATGAGCAGCTGCACCTTGGCGGCGCGCGCGCTCGGCACGACGATGCGGCCGACGACGCCGGCCGGCGCGATGACGGACATGTCGGGGCGCAGGCCGTCGCGCGTCCCTTTGTCGATGGTCAGGGTCCGGAAGTCGGGCGTGGCGCTGGCCCCGATAATCTCGGCCGCCGCCGTGCTCAACGTCAAATGGTCGCGCAAGTCGAGGAGCCGCTCGAATCCGCGGCTGCGATCGGCCAGCGCCCGCTGCTCCTGCAACTGGACTTCCGCCGACGCCAGTTGCCGCTTCAACTCGTCGTTGTCGGCCTTCACCTGGCGCAGGCCGACGTAGCCCCGCCACACGCGCCGGACGAGGGACGCGCCCGCCGTCGTGGCGCGCTGCACTTCGGCGAAGATGCCGAAGGTGACCGACTCGAGGATCGGCACGCCCGTGCGCGAGGTGACCTGCGCGGAGATGAGGATGACGTGCCCCAGCATCACCGCCAGGAACAAATGGCCGGCCCGCTGCCTGATATCGAGAAGTGCCACGGCTTATTCCAGCGCCTGTTCATCACGAAGACACGAAGCACACGAAGCACACGAAGGATTCAAATTGGACAACCCGAAGAGTTCTTCGTGCGTCTTCGTAGCCTTCGCGCCTTCGTGATTCACCGTCGCTCAATCAATCGACTATGTCAGTCGTAGCGCGGGACTTTAGTCCTGCCTAATCAATCGAAATCTTGCGCAACAGATTGAAATCCGACAGCATCTTTCCCGCACCGAGCACCACGGACGACAGCGGGTCTTCGGCCATCGCGAGCGGCAATCCGGTCTCTTCTCGCAGCCGCTTGTCGAGGTTCTTCAACATCGACCCGCCGCCGGTCAGCACGATGCCGCGGTCGACGATGTCGGCCGACAGCTCGGGCGGCGTCCGCTCGAGCGCCACGCGCACGGCGTCGACAATCACGTTGACGGTTTCGGCCAGTGCTTCGCGGATTTCCTCGTCGCTGACCGTGATCGTCTTCGGCACGCCTTCGATCAGATGCCGGCCCTTGATCTCCATCGTCATCCGCTCGTCGAGCGGGAACGCCGACCCGACCTCGATCTTGATCGCCTCGGCGGTCCGTTCGCCGATCAGCAGGTTGTACGTCTTCTTGATGTACTGGATGATGGCCTCGTCCATCTCGTTGCCGGCGACGCGCACCGCCTTGCTGTACACGATGCCGGCGAGCGAGATGACGGCGATGTCGGTCGTGCCGCCGCCGATGTCGACGATCATGTTGCCCGACGGCTCGGTGATCGGCATGCCGGCGCCGATCGCGGCCGCCATCGCTTCTTCCACCAGGTGCACCTCGCTCGCCTTGGCGCGGTAGGCGCTGTCCTTCACGGCTCGCTTCTCGACCTGCGTGATCTCGGACGGCACGCCGATGACAATCCGCGGCCGGACCCAGACGTTTCGATTGTGCGCCTTCTTGATGAAGTAGGTCAGCATCTTTTCGGTGACCTCGAAGTCGGCGATGACGCCGTCCTTCATCGGCTTGATGGCGACGATATTGCCGGGGGTCCGGCCGAGCATTTCCTTGGCGTCCTTGCCGACCGCCTCGACGCGGCCGTTCACTTTGTTGATGGCCACAATCGAGGGCTCGTTGACGACGATGCCCTTGCCGCGCGCGTAGACGCAGGTGTTGGCGGTGCCCAAGTCGATAGCCAAGTCACTCGAGAACAACGACAACATCGAACGCAGACTCAACGACGGACTCCTTCCGAAACGACGGTCCGGCTAAAGCCGGACACTACGTACTGGGACTGAACGACCGGCTCGGTTCGCGGACCCGAGTGCCAAACTGGGAACATTGGTGTACGACCGGCTCACGCTGTCGGGTTAGTTATCGGCTGGAGCGACGGCGGTCTGAATACCGTTTTTCCCGGACCCCTTGACCTGGTACATGGCCCGGTCCGCGGCTTGCACCAGTTCGTCGGCGGACGCGGCGACATCGGGCAGCGTGGCGACGCCGACCGATGCGGTGAGACGAATGTCGAGGCCGTCTCCGGCCAGAAACCTGTGCGCGGCAATCCGCTCGTGCACGCGCTCACCGACCGCGAACGCGCCTTCCCCGCCGGTGTCGGGCAGGATGACCGAGAACTCGTCGCCGCCGAAGCGCGCCACGATGTCGGTCTCGCGCGCGCTGCCGCGAATCACCACCCCCG
>JAHFUJ010000086.1:8654-15397 GCA_023265105.1 Acidobacteriota bacterium | reverse complement strand
GCGGCTGTTCTGCGGCGCGGGTTGACCAGCGTGTTCCCCCAACTCGCCGCAACGCGCATCGAGTACGCGTGGGGTGGGAATGTTGCGTTCACGCGCGACGAGATGCCGCACGCCGGCCGATTGGATCAGGCCTACTACGCCGGTGGGTACTGTGGGCACGGCATCGCGATGGCCACCTATCTTGGCGCGCTCGTCGCCCGACGGATGGCCGGCGAGTCGATCGAACATCCGCTGCTTGACGATCGCTTCCCGGCCATTCCGCTGTATCGGGGGAATCCGTGGTTCCTGCCGCTCGTGGGCGCGTACTACAAGCTGAGAGACTGGATTGAGTAGCGGCAGGACTAAAGTCCTGCGCTACGAATCGACGGTCCGGCTCAAGCCGGACCGTTGGTGTGTAGTACGTAGTGTCCGGCTTTTAGCCGGACCGTTGGTAGGTAGTACGTAGTGTCCGGCTTGAGCCGGACCGTTGGCAGGCAGTACGTAGTGTCCGGCTTGAGCCGGACCGTTGGCAGGTAGTACGTAGTGTCCGGCTTGAGCCGGACCGTTGGCAGGTAGTACGTAGTGTCCGGCTTGAGCCGGACCGTTGGTGGGTAGTACGTAGTGTCCGGCTTGAGCCGGACCGTTGGCAGGTAGTACGTAGTGTCCGGCTTTCAGCGGACCGTTGGTGGGTAGTACGTAGTGTCCGGCTTTAGCCGGACCGTTGGCAGGCGGTACGTAGTGTGCGGCTTCCGCCTTCGCTGAAGCTTCCGCCGCCGCTGAAGCTTCCGCCGCCGCTGAAGCTTCGGCGGACAGGTCGGCGGACAGGTCAGCCGGACCCTCAGTTGTACGCCTACCTTGTGGCGGTCGCCCGGACCAGCATCACGCTCGAGCCGGACGACATCACATCATAGTAGCGAGTGAAACGCTGCGGCTCCATGGCGTCGTACGGCTTGAGGTTATTGGCCCAGCGGTACGAAATCGGCTGGAACCAGAGCTCGGCTTCCACCTGGAAGGGTCCTTCGGCGCCTCCGACCGCCATCGAATAGCGGATCGTGTCGCCGCCGCCGCCAAAATTCTCGTCGGTGCTGGCGCCGCCCTGCGGGGCGATTTCCTGGGCCACGCTCTTCTTGTCGAAACCTTTCGGCAGCAGCCGGTTGTCTTTGATGAAGCGAACCGCAGTCAAAAGGCCGGTGGTCGGCATGTTGTCGGCGCCGACCATGATGTCTTCGTAGATCTGCACCTCGTCTGTGCGCGTGATCTCGGCGTAATGCGGCTCGAAACGACTGGCGTCGGTGTCGTTGTCGTTGCCCTGAATCGATCCGTTCGGGTTGAGGGCGCCCGACTCGAAGACCACGCGATTGCTCCGATCCTTGACGCTCACATGCAGCCAGGCCCGGCGCGACGGATAGGCCGTCGGGAACTTGTGCCCGCTTAGATTCCGCACCGAGATATCGGCTTGCACGCGATCGCTGGCGACATCGACCCGGTCGATCGAGACCTGCGCCGTCTGCGATTTCAGGTGCTCGATCGTCCGGGTTGCCGCCGCCTCGAACTCCTCCGGAAGGGCGACCACGCCGAGCTCGGCGCGATACTTGTTCAGCATTCTCATCATGAAGAAGTTGCCGCCCACGAACGTGTGGCGCGCCATCCCCTCACGGAACTTGCCGAGTGTATTGGCGATCCGCACCGGTTCCTGCACGACCGGCATGTGGCAGTTCTGGCAGCTTTGCTTTTCGCGGTAGTCGCTGGCATACCACTCTTGATACGGCATCTGCTCGGGAAGCGCGCCGATCTTCTGGCCACCCGGCCCCAGCGCGTCGGTGATGAGGGTGTGACACGTTGCGCACAACTCCGACTGCCGGACGTGGTCTCCTTCGGTCGGATGGTAGCCGCCCGAGGATGTACGCATGATCCGGGTTTCTCCATTCTCGATCTTGAACGGACCGTATTCGTCGCGCTCGCCCGCGTTCTTGGTCGTATCGATGACGAATCCCCCGACCAGGCTTTCGCGGGTTCCCAGTTTTTCCTTCGTGATCTGGTGACAGAGCGAGCAGGACACGCCGTCTTGCGCAAACTGATCCATTCGATCGTCGGAGCCGAACGCCGTGTGCGAAAAGACCTCGCCCTCATGCCCACCGAACTTGGACTGGTAACGCGCCATCGGCATGTGGCACTTCGAGCATTCGTCTTCGATGGCCGCCTTGGCCTCGCCGTGGTCGATGGTCTCGCGGCGGACGCCCGCCTGCCAGTAGGGATCCCGCGCGGAGTTCGCCATCATCGTCGGACGCCAGTTGAACCCGATGGAAATGTCTTCTCCTTGTGAAGTGGAGAGCGTGTTGTGACAGGCGAGGCACCGATCCGATGTCTGAAACAGCTCCTTCTTGATCTTATCGTCGGGCCGACCGGCCTTACTTGATGCCGGTAAACACAGCAGGATCACGCCGGCGGACAGCATCGCGGCACGGCGAACATGCGTGGCTGTGGTCAGCATGACCCTCTCGCTACCAACCCTCGCGCAGGCCGCCATCAAACCGATCCCACAACGCGTACACCATCACCTGGGTGCTTCTGCCGGCCGTGTTGTTGATCGGCGTCCGAATCCCGATGTTGACCCGAATGTGCTGGCGTTTGTTGAGGGTGACCTGCATCTCCGGCACGATGTCCCAGTTGGTGTCCGCGCCCGTCTCCAAATCTCGGTCGGCCAGAATCTCCACCATCGGCGACCAGCTTCGGCCGAAATTCTGATGTTGAGTGAACGTCCGTCCCAAGGCCGTTCGCCAGAAGACGGCCTTGGGCGCTTTGTCGGTGTCGGTCGGTAGTTCGACGCCAGCCTGAATCTGGAAGAAGCTGAAATGCGGCAGGATTTGGCCAAAGGCGCCAAAGGTCTCGAAGGTCGTCACGCCCGAGCCCAGACCTTTTTCGCGATTGCCCGTCGGCGCGCTCACCTCGCCTTGGACGCTGAAAATCGATCCGGTCCTGCTGCTGTGGGCCAACACTCGCTTGACGCCTAGCACCATGTCTCCAATGCCGCCGATCCAGGTACCGGCGCCCTGCTCCGAGAAATTGACCGGAACCGAGAGCTCGAAATGATTCTTGACGCCGAACCGCTGCTCGTAGGTGAGATTGCTCGACAGGGCGTCGGCGCCATTCGCGTTGGCGGCCATTGTCAGGATCGTCTCGGTTTCGGGGAACGCCTTTTCGGTGATCAGAGGTCGCGGCAAATTGAGTTCGCCCAGGGGCCAATCCGGTTCGGAACACAGTGTGCGCAGGTACTTGGCGACCTTGTCGATCTGCTCGACAGTCAGCGCTTCGGCAAATGAGGGCATGATTTCCGAGAATCCGCGGCCGCGCCCCCCTTCGTGGATCGTCGCCCTCCAGTCGAAGGTCCGTTCGGGCGTGCTGGTCGGGCAGTCTGAGAAGTCCGGAAAGGTCGCAGGCGGCTCGAATCCGAGCGTGGTCTGCGGTTGGCCGCGGCCCCCGGGGCCGTGGCATCCGATGCACGCCGCCTCGTAGATCTGCTTGCCGGTGTCGAGCTTCAGCTCGCTCGCCGAGGGTGCGGGCGCAGTCGTTTGCGGCGCCTGGGCCAGAAAAATGCTGGGCGGCCACAGCGCGACAAGAAAGAGGAGACGGCCAGCCCGGCCGGACGCGGGCAGTGTGATCGTCAAGTGATATCGCGCGCGCGAGTCAATTTCAACCGAGACGGCCCGAGCCGTCGCCATATGATACCGTCATACGACTTCCGGCGCGGGCGTGTTTCTCTTACGGATTCTTGGCGCCCGTGGGGCCGGCAATCTGCTACAATGCGGTCCCTTCCGGCTGAAGAGTAACAACGCCCTCAATACGGCAAAGGGGTGATCCATGAAGCGCGCTCTCGTTCGCCTCCCGTTCGCCGCAGTATTCGCCCTCGTGCTGACGCTCGTGATGCTGCCCGTGCCACGAGTGTCGGCCCAGCAGCCAACCGTCAACCCTCCGCGCATCCCGTTCGACTCGGTGCCGGACTACTTCAAGTATTCGCCCGACATGAACCTTGGAGAAGTGCTCGGCGTGGCCGTCAATTCCAAGGGGCACGTCCTGATCCTGAACCACCCGGGCAGCGCGACGTCCGGTCCGCTGTACGGAAACGCGACGACGCAGCTGCTCGAGTTCGATCAGACTGGCAAATTCCTGCGCGAGGTGGGCCGCGGCGTCTACGGGCTCGGCTACGCCCACGGCGTTCGCTACGACAAGTACGACAACCTCTGGGTCGTCGACAAGGGAACGCATGCCGCGATAAAGTTCAACCCGGCCGGATACGTGACGATGAATCTCGGACGGCGGCCTGAAGGCCCCGACGACCCCGGCGAACTGTACTACCGCGGCAACGGTTTGGGGAGGGGCGGCGCCGAGGGCCGTGCTGCGTCGCAGCACGTCGACGGAAACTTCCGTGGACCGACCGACATCGCGTGGGACAGCGACGACAACATTTACGTCAGCGACGGCTACACCAACTCGCGCGTGGCCAAGTTCGACAAGCACGGAAACTGGGTCAAGGGGTGGGGCTCGCGAAACACCGGCGGCCAGCACGCGAATGAGAACCCCGGTCAGTTCAACACGCCGCACAACATCGCCGTCGATCGCCAGAACAATGTGTACGTCGCCGACCGGGGCAACCGCCGGATCCAGGTCTTCGATCGCGACGGCAAGTTCCTGCGCTTCATCTTTCTCAACGCGGCGTACGACAAGAGCCGCCATCCGGTGCTCGGCAACTTGTCGATGAATCCGCCGGACGAGACGGCGCCGTGGGCCCTCTGCATCACGAACACTCCCACGCAGTACCTCTATACGGCCGATTCCGAGCCGGGTCGCCTCTATAAGCTCACGCTCGACGGAAAGATCCTGGGGATGTTGGGTGAGTCGGGCCACGAGTTGGGCCAGTTCAACTGGCCCCATGGCCTCGCCTGCCCGTCGGAAAACGAAGTGTACGTGGCGGACATGAACAACTGGCGGGTGCAGAAGTTGATTCTGCATCCGGAGAGGCAACGGCCGACGTCCGCCGCGAGGCACTGACACCGGCGCCAATCGTTCGTCTTCGTCCCGCTGCCCGTCTCGAGCCGGCGCGCGTTTGTGTGATGACAACACCCGGGACTGTCGAGAGCACAGACGCGCTCACCTCAATCGACGAGCGCCGGATGATGATCCGCGCGGTCGTGGCCTCCGCCGTCGGGACCACGATCGAGTGGTACGACTTCTTCCTTTACGGTGTGGCGGCCGCGCTCGTCTTCCCGAAGGTCTTCTTCCCGGAATCCGACCCCTTCACCGGCACGCTGCTCGCGTTTTCGACTTACTTCGTCGGGTTCGTGGCCCGTCCGTTCGGAGCCGTTTTCTTTGGCCATTACGGCGATCGGGTCGGTCGCAAGGCCGCGCTGATTGCGACGCTGGTCATGATGGGCGTCGCGACCATGGGGATCGGTTTCGTGCCGGGCTACGACCGGATTGGCGTGTGGGGCGCCGTGTTGTTGATCGTCGGGCGCGTCCTGCAAGGGATCGGCGTCGGCGGCGAGTGGGGCGGCTCGGTGCTGCTCGCCGCCGAATGGACCGATCCGAAGCGCCGCGGCTTCACGACGAGCTGGGCACAGTTTGGGGCGCCGGCCGGCCTGATGCTCGCCAACGGCGCGGTGGCGCTCGCGACCTACGCGACGTCGGAAGAAAACTTCCTGGCGTGGGGCTGGCGCGTGCCGTTTCTGATCAGCGTCGTGCTTGTCCTGATCGGCCTGTACATCCGGGTCGGCATTCTCGAGACGCCGGTCTTTGCCCGCCTGAAGGCCCTGGGCAAGGTCGAGAAGGCGCCGGTGATGGCGGTGCTCCGCCGGAACTGGCGCGAAGTGGTGCTGACCGCGCTGCTGCGCAGCGGACAGCAGACGCCCTTCTACATTTTCACGACCTACATCCTCGCCTACGGCACACAGGTGCTGGGTCTGAGCCGCGGCTTCCTCCTGAACCTCGTGATGCTTCAGGCCTTCATCTCGCTGGCGACCATTCCCTCGTTCGGTCACCTCTCGGACATCGTCGGGCGCCGGACGATCACGGCGATCGGATGCGTGGCGATGATGATTTTTCCCTTTATCTACTTCGGTATGCTGGACAGCGGCACAACGGCGCTGGTCGTAGTCGCGATGCTCATCGGACTGCCGATCCACGATCTTCAGTACGGCCCGCAGGCGGCCTTTATCTCCGAGCGCTTCCGCGGATCGCTGAGGTACAGCGGCGCGTCGCTCGGCTACCAGCTGGCGTCGATCACCGCCGGCGGTCCGGCGCCGATCGTCGCGCTCTTTCTGTTCAGGACCTACAAGACGTCGATGGCGGTTGCCGCCTACATGGCGGCTTCCGCGGCCGTGAGTCTCGTCTGCGTGTGGCTGCTCCGCGACCGCGCCGACTCGATGGATCACCAGTAAATGCACGAATGCACAAAATGCAAGAATGCAACAATGGAAAGAGCGCAAAAACTGCAAACAATACCGTGTGTTCCTGAAAAACCCTAGTGTTGGCGGTCGGCACGCGGCATGTATCGACAAACGACCAATGCCGCGGGACCTCGATGATCGGGTTTTCCGATTCGCGTGTCGTATCGTCGACCTGTTTGAGCTGCTGAACGCGAAAGGCGGCGCGGCGCGAGTCGTCGGTTACCAACTGCTCGACGCCGGCACGTCGGTCGGATCGAACTATGAAGAGGCCGCCGCCGGTCAGACCAAGGCGGACTTCATCGCAAAGCTAAGTATCTCCCGCAA
>JAHFUJ010000086.1:1577-8554 GCA_023265105.1 Acidobacteriota bacterium | reverse complement strand
GAGGAATCAGTGCCGAACAGCAAGCGATCGGGGCCGAGCACGGCGAGCGCCTGCTTGAAGACCGTCGCGAGCGTCAAGTCCGGGGTGTACCTGATCCAGCTGTTGGAGCTCGACGTATCGAACAGGACGTTGGGACACGCATCGGCGATCATCAGCGCCTCGCGCAAAAGGCCCGCGCCGAAGTGGGGAATGACGATCGGCACCGACGGATAGCCGAGCGCCACGGTGTGGAGATCGAGCGGGTTGCTGAAGCGGATGTCGAAGGGGCTCGGCAGTTCAAGCTTCTTGCGAGCACCGACCGACAACAGGCCGCAGTGGACGAACACGGCCGTGCCAGGCCGCGCGGCCGCGACCTCGACGAGCGTTCGCGCTCGCTCGTCGTGCATCGAGTAGCGGTGCATTGCCGGAAACAGACAGATCGCGCGCAGGCCGTCGGCATCGATCGCGCGCGCGGCGGCGACAGCGGCGTCGGCTTGTGTCGGATCGGCCATGAAGTAGCCGACGAACCGTCGCGGATGGCGGCGAATCGCCGCAGCCACCGACTGGGCATCACCGGGAACGCTCGCGATCAACGCCGCGCGCGCAAGACCGTGGCGGTCGAGCTCGGCGGCCCAGCGATCCGCGAGCTGCTCGGGCGACCCGGGTGCTTCCCATCCGAGGGTGCTGAGTGCACGCTCGGCGGCCTGGGCGGGATCAACGCCGGGCAAGCCGCGTCCGAGCGCGGCAAAAAACTGAGTCGAGAAAAAATGGCAGTGGGCGTCGTTCAGCATGCCGTCGCACAGCGGGGGCGGGTTTGCCTATCCGACACCCTTGTAGACGCGCTCATCGAGAGGGCTGCCGGATATTGCATGCAGCCCCTCTCGATACTGCCTCGTATGTGCGGCCGCGGCGTGTGCGTCGAGCGCTTTCTGGTTTTGCCAGGTCTCGACGACAGTGAAATGATTGGCGCGCGCGGTATGTTGCAGGACGTCGAACCGCAGGTTCCCTTCGTCCTTCCGGCTCGCCTCCGCGAATCGTTTGAGCATACCCGGAACGTCGGTCTGAGGACCCACCGTGTCGACGTGTGCGACGACATGAATCGCTTGACTGCCTGCGGCGGCAGGCGCCGAACCGACCGTGAGAGTCTTGTAGGGGCGCTGGTCGTAGTCGCTCACGCGAATCGGTTGGAGCGTGCTGAGCAATTGCTGCGTGTGCGCGGCCGTGCCGTGGGCGTCAAGCGCCTTCTGGTCCGTCCACGTTTCGACGATGGCAAAGTGACCGGGTCGGGCAATTTGCTCGAAGAGCTCGAAGCGAACATATCCTTCATCTTTGCGGCTCGCGTCGCGGTACTGCCGCAGTGCCGCCACGGCCGCCTGCTCGGAGGAAGGCATCACCTCGACGTACGACACCGCATAAACCGTCGTGTCGGTCGGCGCGTCGGCGCGAGCTTGCGCCCAGAGGCTCGCCGGAAGCATGACCGTACCGAGCAGAAGATAAAGCAGACGTTGCATGTCGAACCTTGACGTTGCTAGCGACCGGCACCCTCGACCGTTTGGTCCACGAGAGGAATCGTGATGACGATGCGATCCTCCAGGTTTCTCGTGATGTGACCTTTCCCCGTCGTATCCTCGATCAGGTTGATGTGACCCGCACCCGCGGCAACTTTCTTACCATCGGCCACCTCGAGCTCGGCTCGGCCGCTGAGGGTAATCACGAACTGCCGCCTCGGGCCGGTATGCCAGTTGTTGTTGGGCGGGCCTGCCGGCCTGCTACTGAATTCCACGCCTGTCGCCTTGAACGCCGACACCCCGCCGGTCGTCAGCTTCATTTCGGTCTCTTCGGCGTGGGCCAGGCCATCTGGGCCCGTGTAGATGCGGGTGAACATGATCGGTTTGCGCGTCTGGGCCACGGCGACATCCTGATCGGTGTGCGCTCTCCAGGTCAGAAAAAATGCGCCGACAAGGGCCACTACTGCCAGGTGTCTGGTGATCGATCTCATCGCGTCCTCCCGTAGTGAGACAAGCTGCCTTGACTGGTGGAATGCCATGAGTCTATGCGAGAGCCATCGCGAAAGTCGAGGGAATCGCGGCTGGTTCTCACAACGTTCTCCTTCACGTCTACAGCGG
The DNA here is from genome assembly GCA_023265105.1 of Acidobacteriota bacterium. Lineage (GTDB taxonomy): Bacteria > Acidobacteriota > Vicinamibacteria > Vicinamibacterales > CAVVIG01 > JAHFUJ01. Next base: position 6,449 of record JAHFUJ010000086.1, on the reverse strand, counting down.
GTTGGGCCGTTCGTTCAACTCGATGTATGTGCCCCACGGATCGTAGATGAACGCAAGCGCGCCGCCGGTTTGCGGATTCTTCGTGAAGGGCCGGTCCAGTTTAGTGCCGGCCGCCTCGAGTTGTTTGCAGAACGCTTCCAGGTTCTTGACGTCGAAGCCGATGTGGTCGAGCACCCTCCCTTTGGTGGTGACGGTCGGCATGTCGGTTCTGGAAAAAGACAGATTCGCTCCCGGGATGTCGGCGGCCACGTTCTGTCCACGCATCCCGGGCTTCGCGCCGAACGTCTTGGCATACCAGGCCTGGATCTTGGGTATCTCGGATTCCGGCACGTTGAAATGGATGTGGTGATGCTGGACCGGGAACGTCTGGTTCTTGTCTTCCAGAATCTCGATCCTCAGCTCGTCCGGCGTCACGACAAACGCTTGATCGGTCCTTCCGTTGCCACCAGGCAGCACCGGCACGCCCGCGGCCTTCCACCTGGCCGTGAACTCCTGGACGTTCTGGACGAGAAATCCCACATGGTTCACCACCGTTCCCACGGTGCCGCCGGTCGGTGGTGGTGCCCCCGCGGCTTGATGCAAGTAGACGAGGACGCCGGGAAACCTCACGACTTCGAAATTGCCCGCCTTGATCGCGGTGCCGCCCATGGCGACGAAAATCTTCTTGTTGGCTTCCACGTCGCGCGTGTTGAGATGCCAGTGTCCCATGGTCACGCCCGCGTCATTGGGCGGGAATGCCTGCGCCCACGTCGTCGCCGGCGCCAGGGTCAAAATCACCCACAGAGCTGAGATCAGTGTTCTCACAGTCGACTCCTTGTGTTGGAGGTTAACCTCGCCAGTGATGTACTGCGCCTCTTCCCCCAGAAAGTCAAGCTGCGGCTACGGTGCCGAGGGGGGCGGCACGCGCCGCTTCGTGGCCTGCTCGAAGGCGTACGCCAGCGCAATGAGCCGCGGCTCGTTGCACGCCGTCCCGGTAAAGCTCACCCCGTAGGGCGCGGGCTTCGCGTCGAAGCTCTCAGGAAACGGCGGCGCGGACGCGTTCGGCACAAAGCCGAACGGTACGATCACCGTTGGATAACCGGGCTTCGCTCCGATCTCAGCGCCGCTTGCGCCCGGGAAGAGCAATGCGTCCAACGAGTGCTGCTTCATCACGGCGTCGATGCCGTTGGTGCCGCTCAACAGTAAGTCCTTCTCCCGGTCGGCCTGGTAGCGAACGCGATCCGACTCGATGTCCATCTCATCCGAGATGTCAAGCCGCGCCTGGCCATACTTCATGGCGTCTGCCTTCTGATGTGCGACGTTCCACTCCCGCAGTTCCGTGAGTGTCGTCACCGGAGCCGTCGCTCCCAGCGAGACCAGCCACTCATTCAAGTCGCGCTTCATGCCGTACTTGAGCACTACGGAGCAGTCGGCGTCGTTGCCCTTGGCATTGTCCAGGCCGCTGCAGATGGGCCAGAGCAAGAAGTTGCTCTTCGGGTCAGTGGAGATGACGCTCGGGATGTCGGCCGGATCGACGATGACCGCTCCCTCTTGCTTGAGCACGGCGATGGCCTCGGTCATCAACTGCCCCTGCTCAACGTTGAGTCCGCCACGCGACGGCTCGGCGCCCGTCGGCGTCGCCTTGTCGTAGAAGAACGCTCGCGGTATGCCAATCCGAGCGCCCTTCAGAGCGTCCCGGTTGAGGAAGCGCGTGTAGTCTCCGCCGGGCGGGGGCATGCACGTCGTCGTCGCTCGATCGTTCGGATCAGGCGTCGCGCCTTCGAGTGCGCCCAGCAGAATGGCAGCGTCTGTCACCGTTTTTGCCAGTGGACCTGGGGTGTCCTGATCGGACGTGATAGGAATCACTCCGTGCCGACTGACGCGGCCGACGGTCGGTTTGATGCCCACAAGCATGGTCTGGTTCGATGGCGTGAGGATGGAGCCAGAGGTTTCGGTGCCGACGTTGGCCGCCCAAAAATTTGCGGCCGTGCCGATGCCAGAACTCGACCCGCCGGCGCCAAGTGCCGGTCGTCCATCGTAGGTCGCTTCTCGCGGATCGCGTCGTGGATCGTATGGGTTGAAGCCATAACCGACGAGTGCGTTGTAGTTGCCTGGCATCCCCGTCGCCACCCAGTTGGCGAGCTCCGTCATGTTTGTCTTCGCGATGATGATGGCGCCCGCCTCGCGCAGGTGCTTCGTGAGAGTGGCCTCATACGGCGGTACGAACCCGTCGAATACAAGCGCGCCCCCGGTGGTCGGCATGTCAGTCGTTTGAATGTTGTCCTTGAGAGCAATAGGAATACCGTGCAGAGGCCCGCGAACCATCCCGGCCCTGCGCTCGCGATCGCGCGCGTCCGCGTCTTCAAGCGCATGACGATTCACCGCGATGATGGCATGAAGCGTGTCCTCGTAAAGCGCGACGCGCGTGAGATACTGCAGGACGATCTCTCGCGACGTGATGCGGCCCTGACTCATCGCCGTCTGCATCTCGGGAATGGTGGCTTCGACCACGCTGAATGCCGGCGAGATCGGAGACGCGGGAGGACGGCTCTGGGCGTACAAGACGAGGCCAGCGGTCAGAAAACCTAGAACACTGATCACTGAGCGGCGCCTCGTGCTATCGAGCTGTCTGGTCGGCAAGCGGCAGCTGGATTGTGACGCGATCCTCGTTCCCTACCACCCTCGTGATGTGACCTTTGCCAGTCGTGTCTTCGGCGAGCTCGATGTGTCCCGGTTCCAGAGAAATCTTTTTGCCTCCTGCAACCTCGATCTCCCCTCGGCCGCTCAGCGTGATCACGTACTGGCGACGCGGTGCGTTATGCCAGTCATTGACCCTGCCGGCCGGCGCCCGATGGATCTCGGCGCCGGTGACCTTCAACATCTCGGAGACCTCGTTGAGAGGGTTTCCGGTGAGTTTGACTTCGATCTCTTCGACGTGCGTCTGGCCGTCCTGGCCCGTGAAGAGCCGAGTCACGACGACGGGTTTGCGTGTTTGAGCCACGACCACTTCACGGTCAGTTTGTGTCCTCGATACCAGAACAATCAAGCCCGCCAAACCAACAGCGATTGGCCATCTCACCATCGATCTCATGAGTCCCTCCTGTCGTGCTCTCTTCCGAAGTCCACGCTTCCGTAGCTATCAGCTGTCAGCTCTCAGCTTTCAGCCTGGATCAGTGCTGACAGCTGAAAGCTGAGAGCTGAAAGCTACGTCAACACAGGTGAATATCTGTTTACGTGAGTCTACCCCAAAGGAATCGCTTCATCAGGGCAGCGAGACAATCCCCATCCAGAAGAGGCTTCTGCCGCCGCCTGCTTCCACGTTGTATGTGCGCACGAAGTCGAGCTGGCCATCGTCGAGGATCCGGTAGACGGCCAGGCTGGCCGGAACAGTTTTCACGCTGTTCCCGTCGCGCACGGAGAGCGGCACCTGGTTGGCGGCCACGAGCATCCGGCCGCTCGAGTCGAGGGCGAAGGTGCGCGGGTGCATCCCCCGCGTGTCGATGTTCTGGATCAACGCCGGCTCACCGGTATCCTGATTGATTGCGTAGACAGCGATGGCGTTTTCTCCTCCGGCAAAGACCGGCTTCCCCTCGAAATCCGTCGTGCTGCTGGCCCGGTTGGCCAGATACACGAACCGGCCGTTGGGATGTACATGAACGGTACCCACGGCCTGGCCCGTGCGGACGTGGCCGGGATCGGCGAGAGTCTCTTTGGTAAACAACGGCTGGCTGCCGAGCGTTTCGCCGCTCACCATCCTGTACACCTGGAGTTTGTTCTGTCGCTCCAGCGACACGAACACCCACGGCCGCGATGGGTGAAAATCCAGATGCCGAGGTTGAAAATTGAAGCCGCCTCCGGGAGCAATCGACGCGCGGTTCGTCAGCAGTCCGTCCTTGTAGCTGAACGTTTTGATGGCCCCGGGGTCTTCGGCCTTGGCGGCAGTGGGCCCGTTGCCGCGCGTGACGAGAATCACGGTCTTGTTCGAGGGATCGACGCGTACCTGATGGGCGTAGATACCGACGTCCAGTGCGGCTGTTTGCTTGACCTGCGAACCGATCGTTCCGTCCGGATTGATCCGATGCGCGGTGATGCCGCTCGGGTCGTTGTACGCGACCAGCACGTGCGTGCCGGAGATGTCGGTCGTGATATGAATTGGACGTGACGGCAACGTGGCGGGCTGACCGTGAAGACCTAGCGCCCCCGATGCGGGATCGATGCGAAAGGCGCTGACGCCGTGCTCTGTACCGTTCGACCCGGGACCCCTGCCAGGGGCTCCCTGGCTGGGACCGCCGTTGCTCCACGCGACGTAAAGAAATTCCCTTGAAGGATGAGGCCACGCTTCCTGCACATTTGCTGGGAGCGTGACGGAACCTCGTTTGATCAGCGTGGCATGCTGGACATCCACGTCGTAGTCGGTGAGCTCCGGCCCGACGCTGGCATAGAGCGCCGCCCGGTTCGGCTTTGATGGCTGACTCGGTGTCTGCGCCTGCCCGACAGCCACGATGAAGACGCTCAGAGCGGCAAGAGCCGCTCGCGTGAATCGGCCCCGTTGCCGCACGTTCCATACGATACTCATCATTGCCTCCTATTGTGCGCTGAACAGTACAGGATGGACCAGCACGATGCGTGGGGTGATTCTGCTTACTGCAGGCCAGCACGGACGCCGGACTGAGGTTGACGGAGAGACAGGCGAGATGAGCGGTGCCACAAAATGAGGTAGGCGCTCCTGAAACAGGATTGCGGTTCTGAGAACCAGTCCTGACGCCCCAGGCCGATGACCTCCACCCGGTACTTGGACCCGTGGTCACCGCTCGGCACTACCCTATCACTTTCGTGCTCGAAAGTAACCGACTGTCGTGGGGTGCCTGCTTCTCACCTCGCAGCCCGTGGCAG
>JAHFUJ010000086.1:0-1477 GCA_023265105.1 Acidobacteriota bacterium | reverse complement strand
GGTCGCGTCTTCAGTGCGCCTGGCTGGCCGAGTGAAAGGATCCGGGCCGGCCAACGAATCGAGGGAGGGGACGCTCGAAGCCAGCCCCCGAAGGTCATGGCGCAGCGAACTTGAGGCACAATAGGAGCCGGAGGGACCACTGACCAAGCAGGATCCGCGTGACGACCCCGCCTATTCGATCACCGAGGCCGGCCACTATCTGAGGCTGTCCCCCGCGACGTTGCGTTCCTGGTTTCTCGGACGACCCTACCGAACGGCACGGGGCGTCAGCCAGTTCGCTCCGGTCTTGAAGCTGGTCAGGAGGCGCCCGGCGACGCTTTCCTTCTCCAACCTCATCGAGGCCCACGTGCTGCGCTCGCTTCGGACCGATCATGGTGTTCCTCTCGTGGCCGTCCGGCAGGCTCTTGTATACGCTCAGCGCGAGCTGAACATCGACCAGCTCCTCCTGCGAGAGGAGCTTTGCACCACTGGCGGGGAGCTGTTCCTCGACAAGTACGGACAACTCATCAACCTCTCCGCATCGGGCCAGCTCGCCATGCGCAAGGTTTTCGACGCTCACCTGAAGCGCGTCGAATGGGGAACGCTCCGCCTCCCTGTCCGCCTCTACCCGTTCCTCGTCTCGGAAAGTGCCGACGCCAAGCCGATCGTGATCGACCCGCAGATCTGCTTTGGCCGCCCGGTCGTGAGCAACGCGTTCGTCTCCACCCGCAGCATTGTCGACCGCATCGACGCAGGAGAGAAGGTCGAGGATGTCGCGCGTGACTACGACCTCACGACGGAGGCGATCGAAGGGGCGATTGTGTACGAGCGGGCGGCTTGACGCTTGTCTTCTTCACGGATCGCGACCTCGGCAACCTCTTTCCGAAGATCCTGAAAGGCGCGGGGTTCGCCGTCGAGCGCCACCGCGATCACTTCCCGCCTGGGTAGGGGCACTCCCGCCCAGCTCCATCCGAGCGAAAACGTAGCTGTTCACTACTTTGCTCCCGCCAACTCGGGCGCGAACGTGTCAACCCATGTGCGCTGTTCGTCCGTCTCGGGAATAGAAAGGCCGCGCGCCTCAGTGAGTCGACTGAAGGCGGCGTCGGCCGGAACCCCAGATGAGACAAGTAAGCACGCCGCGATGAGTCCTGATCGCCCAATTCCTTGGCGACAGTGGATCCCCACGAGCTTTCCAGCGAGAAGCCCTGCTTCGACTGACTTGATCAGTTGCAGCGTCTTGCGTCTGGACGCCGGAACGCCTCGATCCGCGATTGGGAACGACACGAAATCGATGCCCTCAGACCGGCAACGGTCGGCTTCGCCTGCCAACCCAAGATCGTCCGCCTCCTGCGGCGTGAGAAGCGACACGATCACTTGGAAACCTGACCGAGCCCACGAAACGATCTCGTCTTGAAGCCAATCCTCACCGCGCGGCCTTGCCAAAATTGCGAGTCTTCCGCGCCACGGGCCGTTGATCCAGTGCATCGTGCTCATAGTG
>JAHFUJ010000398.1 GCA_023265105.1 Acidobacteriota bacterium | reverse complement strand
GTCCTGAAGAACCTGTCGCTGACCATCACGACCGGTCCGACCGGCGCGCTCTGGTTTGGCGGCAGGACCTGTCCCTCGACCATGAAGTTATCGGTCACCTGCAGGATGCGATAGCTCGTTTCGCACTTGCTCTTGCGGATGTAGAGCACGCCCTTCTCGACATCGACATCGCGGCGCCGCAGGTGCTTGATCTCCACGCCGCGCATTGAAGTATTCGCGGCGAGGATGGCGGCGCAGCGCAGAGCGCGCTCGCCGATCCGTGGCGCGCAGGCCTCATCGAGTTAATGAGCCTGCGCGTCCCTCCGCCGCCAGTTGATGACGTGGCGTATCGGTCGGTCTGCTGTCCGCCGCGCTGGCTACTGACGTGAGGAAGTCGCCAGGAGCTTCACCTCTTCGGCCCAGTTGACGACCACGTGGACCTGGGTAGGCCTCGCGTTGGGATCCGCTTCCACCATAACGAAGTACGTCCCATCTGGCGAGATGTCGAAGTTCGCTGATCCTGTCTCGAAGGGACCGTCGAACAACGGAGCCGGCACTCCGGCAACAAACGCCGAGCCCCGGCTGTCGATGCCCACCCCCATCATCATCGTTCCGTTCATGTAGAACAGCTCGTGTCCGCTCGGAGACCAGACGGGCGCCAGACCCCCACCTGTGGATACCGTCCACTTCCCATCGTCGACGTTTGGGAACGGGCGGACGTCGATCTCCCGGCGGCCGGACTCGTCTGATTGGTACGCCAGCCAGCGCTCGTCAGGAGAAAGCCGTGGCGATACTTCATGTGCAGGCGTGGCCACAAGGGGCCGAGGATCAGCAGTGCGCGGCAGCAGCCAGATATCGAACCTGTTCGTCGGGTGATCGAGGTTGAAGAGCAACAGCTGCCCATCCTTCGACCACTGCTGTGGATACGAGGTGCCGGCGCGGACGCGCTCTGCCGCAGTGCTCCCGTCGGCCGCTCTCCAGTAGATACCTCCCCGAGATCCGTAAGTAACCCGCCGCCCGTCCGGCGTCCACGCTGAACCGAGGCTATGACCTTCGGTTGCGAGTGGGTCTCCCGAGCGACGGGCGATGTCGTATACCCACACCTGCGAGGGTCGGGGATCGATCGTGACCGCCACCTGGCGGCCGTCGGGGGAGATGCGAGGCATGCGGAAGCCACGCCGCTCATCGACGAGCGGCGTTCGACGGCCGTTCCGGTCGACACGAACAAGTGCGCGCGCATGCCCACCTGGTGCGAATACAAGTGTGCCGGCCGATGCCACGGCGAAGTACGCGCCGCCGCCGTTTTCAGATCGGAACACGCCATCGAGCACCGAGACGGGCTCGCCACGAAACGCCAATCGTTCGACGTCGAACGCCACAACCCGCAGCTCGCCCTCGCGCACGTACGGGGCATGGAAGACGAGGTGGCCGGACGACACATACTTCGCTTGGAACCCTCGTCCGAGGGGATGCCACATGCCGGTGTCCAAGGCCAGCACGGCTAGCGGGAGTTTACTGCGGGACCGACGCGCACAGCGCTAACTCTGTTCGTGGACGAGGGTTAGAGCGGCCGCTCTGTCTTACCTACCTGACCGCTGATGGAGTTGATCGAGACCGAGCGTTTTGACGAGCGCTTGCTGGGGCAGCGTCTGGGTGGAGAGGATCGTGGCGGTGCGAGGCGCGCCGGTGTCGCCTTGGGGGGGATAGAGGAGGACGACTTCCTGAATGCGCCCGAGTTCCTCGAGGAGGCGTTCCATCGACAGGCCAGCCCACGCGACTTGGGCGTCGCGATACACGGTCTGGAGGAGCGAGAGGCCGAGCAAGCAATAGAACGCGTGCACGCGAATCTTGCTGTCGGTCCAGTGATACATCGGGCCCCACCCCAGCCAGTCCCCATCTTTCAAGCCGCGAAACACCTGTTCGATCTGCTGTTGGCCGTCATAGCCGGCGATGACCTGCTCGGCGCTCCAGTCCAGCCGATTGGTGAGCAAGATCGTCCGGCCGAGGCGCTGCGCCATCAGGTGCTGGAGCGCGGCATGATCGAACGTAAACTGCAGCTGCCACCGATCCTGACGGGCCTCGAGCGTGTAGCGAATCAGATCCGCCAGGTAGGGGACCGCGAGCCAGCGATCGATCTTGCGGCGAATCTGCTCCTCGGTGAACCGCGCCTTCGGTTTCCCGAGGTCGACTGACAACCGACGGAGCGCTTGCAAGGTCTTGGCGAGACTGGTCGTCACGCTCTGCAGCTGTTCGCCGGCAAACGACGCGGAGTACTTCACCACACACAGATATTCCTGGCCGTGGACGAGTCGCCGCTCGGCGATCGCGCGCACGCCGGGCGCGAGGGAGATCGCGGGCAGATCCTCCACGGCGCGGTCGCGCAGATCGGGCGGGGCCTGTGTCCACGGCAGGGCGGCAATCCAGCCGAAGCCGGCTTCGGTCGCCGCGACCGTCGTCGCCACTGCGGCGGCGCCTTTGTCCATCACGAGCGTGACGGTCGCGCGCGGCATCTGATGCTGATCGAGCAAGTGGCCGACGCGCGTCAGCATCGTCGAGACTTCGTCGACATCGGGACGATCGCCGCGGTAGACGTGATGACACAGACTCAGGCCATGCTCCCCATCCAGCACGTAGCTCAGGCCGACCTGTCGCAGATTGTGGCGCCCCTGTTTGTTGTGGCCGCGTTGGGCGAGCTGCGTGCGGGTGTTCGTGGTGGCGATATACGTGTAGAAGTTGGTCGTGTCGTAGGCGAGCAGACGGGGACTGACCTGATGGCGGTCGCGCCACACGCCGAGCAAGCGCGCCTGGGCGCGATCGAGCGCGGACGCGGTCGGCTCGGCCGCCGCGCGGGTTTCAGGCTCGACCTGCTCGAAGCAATCCCAGAACGCTTGCGAAGTAAACCGCTCCGGGGGAAAGCCCCACAGCGCCGGCAGCAGGCTGTGCCGATACCACTCGCTGATCTCGGTCTTGGGCCCGGGCTGACAGATCCGATGAATTGCTGCGAGGAGCAGATAATGCGCCGCCGACGGCCCGCTGCGCGGCGGGGGCCACAGCGCGGTGAGCACCTCGAAGACCCCGGTCCGCTGCGCCGCCAGCCAGAGCGCGCCCGGCAGACCGAACGCGCGGAGCGTCGCGGAGAGAGGGATGGGCGCGGTGCGGTCCTTGACGAGAGCCGCGAGCCGCTCGGCCGTCCCGAGGTAGGTCTGATGCACGATGCGCGGCTGGCCGTCGACGCGCGCGCTCTCCACGACGTAGTAATAGCGACGGTTGGCTCTCTGTTTGGCGACAAGTGACGCCATGGGTAATACCGTACACCCAGCGGCGGTCGCGTACAAGGGAAATCCTACCTGCTGGTGCGGAACACATCACGCTGACCGGCGAGAACTTGTAATAGGTAATACACAATTCGCCAAAGTCCAGCGGCCGGAAGGTACGCGTCGTCTGAGAGTTAGCGCGAGGAGCGCGTCGGGAGAACAGCCGCTGTCAGTAAACTACCGCTAGTACTCCTTCAGCGTATACGGTCCGCTAGGAAGGCCTCCATCCGGCGGCCATCGCCGCAACGATCGCGGCACCGAGCGCGATGCGGTACCACGCAAACGGAGCAAACCCGGCGCGCCGGACGAAGGCGAGAAACGGCCGGACGACGAGCAGCGACGCGATGAAAGCCATCACGATGGCGACGCCAATGTCCAGCGCGCGATCGGGCGAGAGATGGTGCCGCACCTCCAGCAGATTCTTCCCGAACGCCGCCGTCATGGTCGGCATCGCGAC
>JAHFUJ010000397.1 GCA_023265105.1 Acidobacteriota bacterium | reverse complement strand
CACTCGTCGGTCGCACGCGGGTTCTCCTCGACTTGCTCGAGGCCGAGCGCGCGCGCGTCCTCGCGGAACGCGGCGATGTACTGGTCGGTGTACGACCGGAGGTCCATGCCCGCCTGCTGCGCGCCGATGATGGTCCGGTCGTCGACATCGGTGAAGTTCATCACCTGCTTGATTCGGTGGCCGAGCAGGTACTTCAGCGTCCGTCGGAGAACGTCCACGCAGATGAACGTGCGAAAATTCCCGATGTGGCCGCGCGCATACACGGTGGGGCCACAGGTATACATGCGGACGGTGCTGTCGACGCTCGGCGCGAACGGCTCTTCGGTGCGGGTGAGCGTGTTGAACAGACGCATCGCGTCCTTATCTTATCTGTGTCGGCCGGTTGACCGCGAGCCGGTTCAGGGCAAGGCGCGCCTGGTGCGCCATTCTTGCCCGCCGCCGGACGAGACGACGATCTGCAGCTGGCCGGCGTCGGCACTGAATTGAACGCGACACGGACGGGATGCGTGGGCCGCACGCTCCACCAGTGCGGCATGCAGCAGCGCGACCAGATCGGCGGTCGTGTCGTGGGCGTAGCCCACGTGTCCGAGTACGTTTCTCGCGACCTCGGCCACCATCTCGTCGAAGTGGGCACGGTCGGACAGGTCGAGGGCGAACAGGAACTGGTGGGCGGGGGCTGACACGACGCGAGATTCTACAGTGAAAGACGATCGAACAGCACGCGCGCGCGGCCGCAGTCGGCGGCGATCTGCGCGCGCAGGAGGTCGAGCGACTCGAAGGCCCGCTCGTCCCGCAAGCGCTGTACGAAGCCGAGGCGGATCGACGCGCCGTACAGGTCGCGATCCATGTCGAAGAGATGCGTCTCGACCGACGTCCGCCCGGACACGTCCACCGTGGGACGGACGCCGATGTTGGTCACCGATGGATGCACGATGCCGCCGATCGTCGCGGTCGTTGCGTACACGCCGTGCGGCGGCAGCAGCTCGTTTTCGGTGCAGAGATTGGCCGTCGGAAAACCGATCGTGCGGCCGCGGCGGTCGCCGCGGACCACGGTCCCGTCGAGGTAATACGAATGTCCGAGCAGCGCGCCCGCCTCGTCGACCCGTCCCTCGCTGACGAGACGCCGGATACGCGTGCTGCTGACGACGAAGTCTTTGTAGCGGACGGGATCGATTTTTTCGGCTCTGAATCCGTAGCGTCCCCCGAGCGCCCGCAGGATCGAGAAGTTGCCGGCGCGGTCGTGCCCGAAGAGAAAGTTCGCGCCCACCCACACCTCCGCGACGCCCAGCCAGTCGACGAGCACGGTCCGCACGAACGCCTCGGGATCCCAGCGCGACAGCTCCGGCGTAAAGCGGACAATCGCAGTGCCGTCGACGCCCGCGCGCTCGAGCGCCTCGAGTTTCTGGGCCTTCGTCATCAGGAGGGACGGCGCCTTGTCGGGGCGGACGACGCGCGGCGGGTGCGGGTCGAACGTCATGGCGACGGCGGTCGCGCCGCGCTCACGGGCGACGCGCACGAGGCGATCGAGAATCTTGCGATGGCCGCGGTGCAACCCGTCGAAGTTGCCGAGCGCCAGCACCGGCTGCGTCCAGCGTCCCGGCCGCGGGTCGTCGGGAAAGTGAATGATGTCCATGGCCACGAATGCTGCGCGGGCTACCACGATGGACACAAGGGACACAAAGGAAAGACGCGTTGGCCTTAGCGTCCTTGGTGTCCTTGGTGGTGACTCAGAGTTCAGGGAACCTCTAACACCAACCCATCATAGGCCAACTCGACGCCGGCGGGCAGACGCGCGCACGTCGCGGCATGCGGCAGATCGTGGCAGATGTGCGTGAAGTACGCGCGCTCGGGGCCAAGACGCGCCACGACCTCGAGCGCTTGCTGCACGCTGAAGTGCGTCGAGTGCGGACGATCGCGGAGCGCATCGAGCACGAGCGTCCGCACGCCCTCGAGCAGCGGCCACGACTCGTCGGGAATGCGATTGCAGTCGGTGAGGTACGCGAACGGCCCCACGCGGAATCCGAGGATCGGCCACGGTCCATGCATCAGCGGCACCGGCACGATCTCGACGCCGCCGAGCGTGAATCGACCGGCCACGTCGAACAGCGAGAGTCGCGGGATGCCACCCCCGATGGCCGGCGTCGGACTGAACGCATACGCGAACATCTGCCTGAGCGCGGCCAGCGTGCGGGTGTCGCCGTAGCACGCAATCGGCCCGCGGTGCGGGGCGTTGAACCGCCGCACGTCGTCGAGCCCCAAGACATGATCGGCGTGGCTGTGCGTGAAGAGGATGGCATCGACGCGGCGAATATCGTGCGCGAGCGCCTGCGCGCGGAGATCGGTGGAGGTGTCGACGAGGATGTGCCGCACCGCGGCGGCAAACGCGGTCCTGGACGCGCGGTCGGCGAGCTCGATGAGGATGGAGGGCCGGGTGCGGCGGTCGCGCGGATCGGTCGAGCGACACACGGCGCAGTCGCAGCCGATGGCCGGCACACCGGTCGAGGTGCCGGTGCCCAGCAGCGTGACCCGCAACGTGACCGCTGGATCGGCCGCGCGGCTCACGGCTCGACGATCCGCTTGCCGCCGCCGCTCGCGTCGACAAAGCGCATCCGAAGCTCGTAGAGCACCTGCTCGAGGACCTGGCGCTCTTCGGCCGTGAGATTCCCTCGCGTCTTCTGATCGAGCAGCGCGAGGATTTCAATCATCTGCGCGGCGCCTTCGAGGTTGGGCGGCGACATCGCGCCGGTTGTCGGATCGGGAAGGTCGCCGAAATGAATCGCCGCCGTGCTGGCCAGCGACACGACGAAGGCGGTGAAGCTGAGATCAGACATCTGGTAATCGAGTAATCTGGTAATTGGGTAATTGAATTTACTAAATTACCAGATCACCAAATTACTAGATTACCAGATGTCACATTCCAACCGCCCGGCCCAGGAGTTCACTCGCCTCGTCGAGATCGTCGCGAGGCTCCGTGCGCCCGACGGCTGTCCGTGGGACCGCGAGCAGACCATCGATTCGCTCACACCGTTCGTGCTCGAGGAGACCTACGAAGTCGTCGAGGCGATCGACCGCCACGATCATCAAGCGCTCTGCGAGGAGCTGGGCGATTTCGTGTTCGAAGCGGTGTTTGTTGCGCAGCTCGAATCAGAAGCCGCTCGTTTCTCGATCGCCGACTCGCTGAAGAGCATCGCGGACAAGCTCGTGCGGCGCCACCCGCACGTGTTCGCGCGCCAGGCCGGCGAACCGCCGCTCGAGTCGGCTGGACAAGTGCGGACGCGCTGGGAGGAGCTCAAGGCGCAGGAACGCGGCGGCGCGAATCCCAAAACGCTACTGGGCGGCGTCCCTTCCGCCCTCCCTGCCCTGCTCCGCGCGTATCAGATCGGGTCGCGCGCCTCGTCGGTCGGGTTCGACTGGACGCGCGCCGGCGATGTCGTCGACAAGATTCAGGAGGAAGTCGACGAGATCCGAGAGGTCGTCACGCCTGGCGACGCGGTCGATCACGTACGCGCCGAGGAAGAGATGGGCGACCTGCTGTTCTCGATCGCCAACCTGGCGCGCAAGCTCGGCGTCGAGCCCGAAACGGCGCTGCGCAAGGCGAACGAGAAGTTCACGGGCCGGTTCGAGACGATGGAGCGCACGATTGCCGCCTCTGGCCGCACCATGCGTAACCTGTCGCTCGATGACCTCGAACGCGAGTGGCAACAAGCCAAATCCGAACAACAGGCTGGCTAACGGCCCCTTCATCACGAAGACGC
>JAHFUJ010000396.1 GCA_023265105.1 Acidobacteriota bacterium | reverse complement strand
ATCAACTTCGGCAATCAGCTGCTCCATCAGTCGACCGACCGGCCTCTTGTGAAGCGCGATCAGGATCCACGGCCAGACAAAGCCCCAGAAGAACGCCATCGCCCAAGCGATCGCGACGTTTTGTTCCATTGACAGGCCAGGAATCCTCGATGCCGCGTGCCCCTCGACGTACGCGCGGATGTCGAACATCAAGAACGAGGCTCCGAGCGCAAGACCGAGACCACCGCATAAGAAAACGGCGTATGTCGCCCATCGTCGATACTGAATCGTGTAGCCGACGCGCCCGCCCGAGGAGATCGTCAGCTCGACGTCGTTGAGCCCTACGTTCAATGCCGTCAGCCAGTTGGTCGCCCGAAACGCCAGCCCATCGTCTCGTCGGTGCGTGACAAGATAGCGGCATCGCCGGGGCGATGTGCCACGAAGCAGCCCCGTTTGTATCCGCCGCGCGAAGGCGGACACGAAGGCCCGCGGCTCCGCGCGAATGATGCTCGTGCCTTCGACCCGCGGGGACAACCACATGGGATTCAGCGGCGCTCCGACTGTTTGGGCCGGCTCACGTTCGTGCGGCGAATCCCGATGAGGAAGACGACAAAATCGCCTTCGAGCTCGGCTGTCATCCTATTCGGAATCACTCGCGGCATGTTGTTCTCCCGCAAACGCTTGTTAGTTAGCGCCACCCACCACGGTCCGGCTGAAGCCGGACGCGACGTACGACGGTCCGGCTAAAGCCGGACACCACGTACGACGGTCCGGCTGAAGCCGGACACTACGTACTACTACGTACTACGGCTAAAGAGCCTGTGAAAAAAGCCACGTTTGAACGCAGAGCGCGCTGAGCTTGCAGAGGATTCTTTTTACAGGCGGTTTCATAACCTACTCGCGGGTGGCCGCGAACGGGGCCGCCCCGCCCGGCGCGGAGCCCACTCCCGTGACAAGCGCTCTTGGGGCGAGCACCGGGTGGGGCTGTTCGCGGACAGGACCCGCGAAACGAGGTTATGAAACCGCCTGTAGGATTCTTCTCTGCGGTCTCTGCGGTCTCTGTGTTTAGCGTGATTTCTTCACACTCTCTAAAGCCGGACGCCACGTACGACGGTCCGGCTAAAGCCGGACACTACGTACTGAAGGGGCGTGTTCGAGGAGCAAATCCCAGGCGCGGCGGACGTGCCGCTCGGTCGTCTCCAGATGACCGATCGCGATCCGCAGCGCAATCCGGCCGCGCAGCCGCGTATGCGACAAGAAGACCTCGCCGGTTTGATTGACGAGGTCGATCAGATGCTCGTTGGCGGCGTCGAGCGCTTCCTCTGACAGCGAAACGCCCGCGGGCTTCCATCGAAAACAGACGACGCTGAATGGAACGGGCGCCATGCGCTCGAAATCCGGATGCGCGTCGACCCACCCGGCAAGCTCCTGCGCCAGGCGTATGTGCGCGCTCAGGTGCTCGCGAATGGCTCGCGCCCCGAACGACCGCAGGATCATCCAGAGTTTGAGCGCGCGGAACCGGCGTCCAAGCTGCACGCCGGTGTCCATCAGATTCTTGACGTGCCCCGCTTCGCTCGTCCGCAGGTAGTCCGGCGTCAGCGAGAACGCGGCGCGCACCACGTCCATCCGCCGGCAATAAAACGCGCTCAGGTCGAAGGGCGTGAACAGCCACTTGTGCGGGTTGACGACGAGCGAATCCGCGCGATCGGCGCCCGCCAGAATGTGCGCATGCGAGGGCAGCATCGCGGCGACGCCGGCGTACGCCGCGTCGACATGCAGCCACAACCGCTCCCGCTGGCAGATGTCGACGATCGCCGGTACCGGGTCGACGCTCGTCGTCGACGTGGTGCCGACGGTGGCGACGACGGCGATCGGGAGGACGCCAGCCGCGCGGTCTTCGGCGATCGCGTCGCGCAACAGATCGGCGCGCATTCGATACTCGGCGTCCACTGGGATCTTGCGCAGCGAGTCGTGGCCGAGACCGATCGTCATCACCGCTTTATCGATCGACGAGTTCACCTGATCGGAGGAGTACACCCGGAGGCGCGGGACATCGGCGCGTCCGGCGAGTCCGCGCGCGCGGACGTCCGCGATCGACGCTTCGCGGGCGGCGGCGAGCGCGTGCAGGCTTGCGATCGATGCGGTGTCGTAGATGACGCCTTCGAAGGCATCAGGCAGGCCGATGAGCCGGCGCAGCCAACCGAGCGTCACCGCTTCGAGCTCGGTGGCCGCAGGCGAGGTGCGCCACAACATCGCCTGCTGGTTGAGGGCCGCCGACAGAAACTCGGCGAGCACGCCCGGCGCGCTGCCGGTGATGGCGAAGTAAGCGAGGAAGCCGGGATGGTTCCAGTGCGTGAGGCCGGGCACGAGCACGCGCTCGAAGTCGGCCATGATGGCGTCGAACGACTCGCCCTCCTCCGGCGCTTGGGAGGGCAGCGCGGCCGCGATCTCGCCCGGCTTCACCCGGGCGAGAACGGGATATTTTTCCGAGTGCTCGAGATACTCCGCAATCCAGTCGACAAGCGCGTGCCCGTGGCGCCGGAAGCTGGCCGGATCCATCTCGCTGGCGGAGAGCGATTCTTATCGCTTGTGCGACTCGACGTAGCTCAGCACGAACTGTTTCATCGGCGCGCTCGCCAGGCCGAGTCCCTCGGCTTCCTTCGTGGCGCGCTCGATGTCCCACTTGTCCACGAGCACGCGCTTGATGAACCAGAAGCCGGCCGCGCGATTTCCGCCGGCGCAGTGAATGAACGCCGGCTCGTTCGCCTTCTGGCTGACTGCGCTCAGGAATTTGTCGACCGACGATGTATCGGGGGAGGAGGGCTGGAACGGCACGTGGACGAACGTGATGCCGGCGGCTTTCGCGGCCGCGGCCTCACCTTCGACGTCGGCCCCCGGTTCGTTGGGGAGCTGCAAGTCGAAGACCGACTTGTATCCGCGCTGCTTCAGCTCGGCGATGGCGGACGGCGTGATGACGCCGCCGCAGGCGACCGTCGTTTCGACGCGCGCGAAGTTGGTGACGCCTGGAACCGATTCTTTGGTGATTTGTTGCGCGCCGGCGAGCGCCGCGAGGCAGACGCTGGTGATGAGCACGACGAACACAGAGATTCGCATGAGTGAACTCCTTGAATGAGGCTCTATGATGCTACTACGGCGGGGCCGGGAAGGGTGGAAGGAAGGGGGCAGGAAGGGGGACGGGAGCCCTTTTCCGGTGAATCTCGAAGAAAAGGGCTCCCGTCCCCCTTCCTGCCCAGTTATTTCTCGATCGTCACGGTGACGGGCGAGACGATGCGGACCGTCATCGGCGTGCCGGCCGGTAGCGTCGCTGCGTTGCGATCGCCGTTCGCAACGACCGCGGTCCCGGCGCCCGCGCCCGTGGTGGCGCCGATGACCGCCCCCTTGGCGCCGCCGAGAATCGCGCCGAGGATGGCGCCGCCCACCGCGGCGCCGCCGATCTTGGCGGCGCTCTCGTTACCCGGCGCGACGCCGTCGCGATAGATCGTTTCGGTTGTGATCGGAAGCTGGGTGCCATCAGCCAGCACGAGCGTGTGGAAGCGGAGGCCGAGGCGAGCCCGCTCCTTGAACTTGCCGCCACGGTCGACCAGCGTCACCGATCCGAGCGCACGCGCGCCGGCCGGAACCGCCACTTTGTCGCCGACCTTGACGTCGCGCGTCACGCGCGCTTCGACGCGATCCTCGACGCGCGCGCGCTCGCTCGTCAGCGGCGTTTCGGTCTGCAGGCCGATCACTGAATCCGCCGAGACGACGAGCTCTTCGAACGTTTT
>JAHFUJ010000395.1 GCA_023265105.1 Acidobacteriota bacterium | reverse complement strand
GTTACTGGAAGGTCGACCTGCAGGGAGCGCCCACGTACGCGGAATCGAAGCTCGTGCAGCGGGACGTCAAGGTGACGCATCTGTCCTGGAACCAGATGGGGATGGTCGGGGGCATACTGATGCAGCTCACCAATAACGCCGACAAATCCCGCACGTTCGCGTCGATCTACATGCACGAAAACAAGCTCTACATCATGGAGGGCACGGTGCCTGCCAGCTATCCCGCGCCCGGCCTGTTCCAGCAGTCCCTCGGATGGCTGGACGAGCAGGGAAGAGGGATTCGCTATCAGCAGTACTACCTCCACGGAGCTCCCAAGCCTCCTGCCAACATCGAAGGCGCGCAGGCAACCCAACGTTGAACTTTTCCAGGGGGTGACTGGCTGAAAGGAGTCTGAAATGAAACCGAGGCGATTGACGTCGGTGACCATCGTCGGCGCATTGTTGTTGCTGCCGCTCGTGGCGCACGCGCAGGACGCCACGCTCAGTGGCACGGTCACGGATACGACGGGAGGGGTGCTTCCCGGAGTCACGATTACGGCGACGCACGAGGAGACGGGCAATACTTTCGTGGCGGTCACCGACGGGACCGGGTCCTTTCGGATGCCGATGCGTACCGGGTTGTACCGGCTGACGGCCGAATTGGCGGGGTTTGCGACGGTCACGCGGACGCGGCTGCAGCTGCAGGTCGGTCAGAACGCCGCGGTGGCGCTGCAGATGTCCCCCTCATCGTTGCAGGAAACCGTCACGGTAACTGGCGACGCGCCTCTGCTCGACCTGACGTCATCGGTCGTGAGTGGGAACATCGATCAGCGGCAAATGCAGGACCTGCCGCTCAACGGCCGAAACTGGCTGGACCTGACGCTGCTGGCGCCGGGCAACCGCTCCAATGCCGGGGGGGAGTCGCCGATCCCGCGCGCGCAGGTCGGGTTTCAGATCAACATGGACGGCCAGCAGGTGACCAACAGCATCGCAGGTGCAGGGTTTGGTCAGCCGCGCTACAGCCGCGATTCGGTCGCCGAGTTCCAGTTCGTCTCCAATCGCTTTGACGCGACGCAGGGCCGGTCGATGGGGGTGGTGGTCAACGCCATCACGAAGTCCGGTACCAACCGTCCCTCGGGATCGTTCTCCGGATATTTCCGCGACGACAGCCTGAATGCCAAGGATCACGTGCTGGGTCGTGTTCCGCCCTACTCGAACCAGCAGCTCAGCGCCACATACGGCGGGCCGATTCGAAAGGACCGGATCCACATCTTCGGCAACTACGAGCGGGAGCGCGAGCCACAGGTCTACGTCTACTCAAGCCCGTACCCGTTCTTCAACATGGATCTGAGGGGCACGCGGAAGCAGTACACGGGCGGCGTGAAAGTCGACATGCAGTTCACGCCGCAGACCCGGTTAGCAGTGCGACTCACGAACTACCACCAGTTCATCCCGGGCAGCGGCGGCGGCGCCACCATACATCCCTCGGGGGCGAACCAGACGGATCGGTACTCACCGCAGACCTGGACGCAGCTGACGCACGTGATCAGCAACCGCACGGTCAACGAAATCAGAGGGGGCTATTACGGCAACAAGAACAATATCGATCCTCTGACATCCTGGGCCGGCGGTGCAGTCCCCATACCGCGGGTTCCAGGTCCTCCCGACTCGTTTTACGCGCAGGGCGGATCGATCCGGTATCAGATGAGGGGCTACACCGTGGGCGCGGCGACGAACTCGCCGCAGATGCTCGAGCAGGATACCTGGCAGGTGCGAGATGACCTCACGTACTCATTTGACGCCCACGGACGGCACGACCTGCGAATGGGCGGCGAGTTTCTCAAACACCTCTTCCATCACTGGTGGTGCACGTTCTGCAACGGAAACCTCGATGCCACGCGCGGGGCCGCGCCTTCTGCGGAGGTGCTCCGAGCGATGTTCCCGGTCTGGAACGACGCGTCGACCTGGAATCCGCTCCCACTGAGCCCGAACTCGATCCGCTTCCGCAAGGGCGTGGGCAACGACGAGCTGTTCACACGCCGGAGCCTGTACGCCGGCTGGATACAGGATGACTGGACGCTGACGCAGCGGCTGACGCTCAACCTCGGGCTGCGCTACGACGCGGACATCGGCGTGGAAGGCGAACGCATCGTCCTGCTGCCCTGGATGGATGGCAAGCGGCCCCACGACCTGAATAACTACGCCCCGCGACTCGGCTTTGCCTACCGCCTCAACCCCAGGACGGTGCTGAACGGCGGGTATGGTCGGTACTTCACGCAGTTGGAAAACGACGGGGTCCATCAACCAACGCTCGCGGTGCAGCATATTTTCCCGGAGGCGTTGTACGACGGACGCGCCGACTTTGCCATCAACCCGTTCAACGGGCCGATTCCGACGTTTGCGCAGGCTCAAGCGATGCTGTGCACGCCGGCGACCGCGCTCTCGACGACGTGCCTTCGCCGCGAGGTCAGCTCGGAAATCCCGACGCCGGGCGACCACCACCAGATCTCCTACAGCCATCAGGCGTCGGTCGGCGTGCAGCGTGAGTTGATGACCGACCTCGCCGTCGAGGCGAACTTCGTTTACACCGGCGGGCGGAAGGAAGAAACCACTTTCAACCAGAATCTGACCTACGACCCGGCCACCGGCGACAACATCCCGTTCAGTGTCATCAGCGCCCGGCCGTTTCCCTATTGGGGTTTCGTCAACGGCGAATACATGCAGGGGTGGTCCAGCTATCGCGGGCTGGAGACATCGCTCACCAAGCGGTTCAGCCACCGTTGGCAGTTCTCGGCCAACTACACGTTTGCGACGCTGTGGGATTCGACGGGGGATCCGTGTCAGACGGTGCGCGGGCCCAATGAAAGCATCAGCTGCGTACCCATCACGTTCAAGCTCCGGCAGGACGTCGGCGGTGAATACACCAGGGGCACCACCGACCAGCGCCACCGCGCGGTGGTCAATGGCATCTGGGACGTGGGTGGTGGCGTGCAAGTGAGCGGCGTTTATTTCCACGGGTCCGGAGCGCGCACTTCCGTCAGCTGTTCCTGCCCGGCGCGGGATACGGGGTCCAATACCGGGAGCCGCCGGCGTGACGACGGCACCTTCCTTGCCCGCAACAGTTTCGTCGGGCAGCCGATCCACCGAGCAGACCTACGACTGCAGAAGCGGTTCTCACTGGGAGGCCCCAAGTCCATCGACGGCATCGTCGAAGTGTTCAATCTGTTCGACCGTGCCAACTACGGGTCGTATACAACGAATGTGGATAACGCGGCCTACGGGCGACCGGAATTCAACTCGAATGTCGCCTATGCGCCACGGGCCGCGCAGCTTGGCTTCCGCTTCGTGTTCTGACGGTTGTCAGATCGGGTTTCGATTCCTGGAGGGCGCGCGGATGTCACGCGCGCCCATCATTCGCTTAGCCAAACCAGCTGCCCGAGTTCCCGGTCGCGTGGGACGGCCTGTGAGTGCACATCTCTCCTGAGGACCGCGTTCGTACGCGCGCCTCATTCCTCAGGTCACGCTTGTGGTCAGGGCCTTTATCTTAAGCGCGGAATGGAAGAGACGGAGATCGTATCGCTCCGCTCATTCATCGACGGGGTGGAGCCCGTCTGAAGCAGCTGCTCTTTCAACTCCGCGCGCAGGGCATGAGGACCTTCTGGTTCTCGAAGGTCCACCCGGCCGAGATCTCGACGCACTGGATGGAGACGCTCGGTTTCAGCCCCGCGGGCGGGCATCGACTCTACGCAGCCCGGGCGCGATCCGACTAGAGGCTCGCCAGACGAT
>JAHFUJ010000394.1 GCA_023265105.1 Acidobacteriota bacterium | reverse complement strand
CTCACACGAACATCACCGCTGGCGTGTTCTGGCGATTCTGATTTGTGACAGGACGTTTCTATGAATCCCCACAATCACGGCCCCGACGAGTCGCACGCGCTAGCGGCACGTTTGACAAGCCCTCCGCTTGAGCGATAATCAGCCGGCGTGCATCAGCTAACAACTGTCTAGAGCCGGTTTCATAACCTCGCACGCGGGTGGCGCCGGACGGGGCGCCCCGCCCGCCCGCAGGCCCGTCGGCCGTGATGAGCGCTCTTCGGGCCGAGGACGGGTGGGGCTGTCCGGCGACAGGACCCGCCGACGGAGGTTATGAAACCGGTTATAGGATCTGCAGATCGGAGGGCCCAACATGATCGCGAAGTGGTGGTTGATGGCCGGCGTCATCCTCGCCCTTGCGGCCGCGCCCGCTCGGCTGTCGGCGCAAAGCAAGGCCGACCCCGCGGCGGACGTTGAGGGCGGGAAACTTCTCTTCAACGGCATGTGCGTTGAGTGCCATGGTGCGGGTGGCGCCGGCGGCGACGCGCCCAGCCTCAATCGCGCCCGGCTGCTCCACGCGCCTGACGACGCGGCGCTCGTGGGGATTCTGACGAACGGCATTCCCAACACCAACATGCCGCGCATCCGCCGGTTTACCGACAACGAGACGCGCCAGCTCGTCGCCTACGTCCGCTCGCTCGGAAAAATCGCCGAAGCGAAGGTGCCGGGCGACGCGAAGAAAGGCGCCGACATCTACGGGAGGCTCGGCTGCGCGTCGTGCCACGTCATCAATGGCGCGGGCGGCAACTTCGGCCCGGACCTCTCCGACATCGGCTTCATGCGCGGCGCGGCGTACCTGCGTCAGGCGGTGGTCGATCCCGGCGCGTCGCTGCCGAAGGGCGTGCTCCAGGTGCCCGCGCGCGGCTACGCCGAGTACCTCCCCCTGCGCATCGTCACCAGCCAGGGCGGCGAAGTGCGCGGCATCCGCGTCAACGAAGACGCGTTCACGATCCAGGTGCGCGATCAGGCGGGCAAGTTTTACTCGCTGCGCAAGAGCGATCTGGAACTTCTCGACAAGCAGACCGACAAGAGCCTGATGCCGAGTGTTTCGAGCCGGCTCACCGCGCCCGAGCTGACCGATCTGGTCGCGTATCTTTCGAGTCTGCGAGGTGCGTAATGACGAGAACCTCTGCCCGTATCCTTCCGGCCATCGTCTTCGTCGCGGCACTCGCGCCGGCCGGCGCCTTCGCGCAGGTGTCCTACGACCGCATTGTCAAGGCCGAGGGCGAGCCGGCGAACTGGCTCACTTATGCCGGCACATACAAGTCGCAGCGGTATACCCAGCTCGATCAGATCAATAGGCAGAACGTCGCGCAGCTGAAGCCCCTGTGGGTGTATCAGATTCGCGCGGCCGGCGTGCTCGAAACGTCACCCATCGTCGTTGACGGCGTGATGTACATGACCGAGCCACCGAGCACGGTGACGGCGCTCGACGTCCGCACAGGGCGCCCGCTGTGGAGCTGGTCGCCGAAAATCCCTAACGACGTCATCGTCATTGGGTCGCCGCCGGTCAATCGCGGCGTCGCCGTGCTCGACAACATGGTGTACGCGGGGTCGATCGCCGGACACCTGGCCGCGCTCGACGCCAAGTCGGGTGCCGTGCGGTGGGACGTCGTCGTCGACGACAACAAGCTGGGCTACTACCTCACGCTGGCGCCGCTCGCGATCGATGGAAAGATCATTGTCGGCGTGTCCGGTGCCGAAGCCGGCATCCGCGGCTTCGTCGACGCGTATGACGCGAAGACCGGAAAGCGCGTGTGGCGCCGGCACACGATTCCGGCGCCCGGCGAGCCGGGAGGCGACACCTGGGGCGGCAAGGACAGCTGGAAAACCGGCGGCGGCTCGACGTGGCTGACCGGCTCGTACGATCCGGATCTGAAAACGCTCTACTGGGCGACGGGGAATCCTGGTCCCGACTGGAACGGCGACAACCGGCCCGGCGACAACCTTTATACGTGTTCACTGCTCGCGCTGAATCCCGACGATGGCACCATCAAGTGGCACTTCCAGTTCACGCCGCACGACACGCACGACTGGGATGCGGTGCAGAACGTGATCTTGTTCGACGCGCAGGTGAACGGCCGCGGCCGCAAGCTCGTCGCGCAGGCGAACCGCAACGGCTTCTATTACGTGCTCGATCGCACGAACGGCGAGTTCATCACCGGAACGGCCTACGTGAAGCAGACGTGGGCGGACGGCCTCGACGCGAAGGGGCGGCCGCGCGTCAAGCCCGGTCTCGAGCCGACCGTCGAAGGCACTCTGGTGTATCCCAGCATCTCGGGCGCGTCGAATTGGTACAGCCCGAGCTACAGCCCGAAGACCAACCTCTTCTATCAGGTCGCCCGCGAATGGGGGACGATCTTCTTCAAGGGCGAGGCGGTGTACAAGCCCGGCTTCGGCTTCACCGCCGGCGGCGGCCGCACGATGAACGGCGACGAAGCGTGGGCCGCGGTTCGCGCGCTCGATGCGACGACGGGGAAGCTGAAGTGGGAGTTCAAGCTGCTGTCGCCGGGGTTCAGCAGCCTGCTGTCCACGGCAGGCGGTCTCGTGTTCGGCGGGACCGACGAAGGCAACTTCTTCGCGCTCGACGCCGAGACGGGGAAGCCGCTCTGGGACACGCAGCTCGGCGCCAATATCCGCGGCATCCCGGTGTCGTTCGCTGTTGACGGTAAACAGTACATCGCGATCGGCGCCGGCTTCGTGTTGTTCGTGTATGGGCTGCCGTAGGCTCGACCCATTACCCCTGATCGGTCAGCGCCCTCTGTTCATGTGCGCCACATCCTTTTCGTTTTCGCAGAATGTTTCGATTAGATCGGAATCCGGGAGCAGATGGACGGGCACCTTCGCGCGCCACGGCTTGACGTAGGCTTTGGGATCCTCGATCGTGATGTCGATTTCCAGGTGCCCGATGTCGCGGCGTGTGAAGCGCTCGGTCACGCGTCCCTCCTCGGTCTGCGGGTGGCCCTTGCCCGTGTCTACCCACGCGAGACCGTTGAACCCCGTCGTCTCGACCACGAGCGTGTCGCCTTCCCAGCGCCCGATGGAATAGCCCAGCCAGGTCGGCTGCGGGTCCTTGGGGAACTGGCGGCCGTCGAGGAACACTTGACGGAACGTCTGGTTTGTGGAGGTCTCGTACAACAGGATGACCAGCGTCGGCGTCTGGACGATCTTGAAGGGATGGGGCATGCCTGGGCCTGAGGACATGTTGATCCGCGGGACGCCCGGCGGCATGCACTGGACCAGCAGATCGTTTTTGTGCAGGTTGCGTTCGTTCTCGTCGACCTGGGCTTTCGCCCACGGCTGCATGACAACCTCGTCCGGCTTCAGATCCCTGGCGAGATTCTGGAAGTATCCGCTGCCGCTCTCCCACGTTCCGGAGAGATCGGGCTTGCCGTCCGGTGTCCTGAGCGTCGGCGCCGTGAGATTCACCTTGTCGTCGGAGGTGCGGGGAACTCCCGGGATACGGTAGCCCAGCCACTGCGCGCGAACGGCAGGCGCGGCAAACGACAGCACGGCGACCACGCAAATCGTCACTCGGATACATGAGGCTTGGTTTCGGGCACCCATAGTCCCTCCGTTCAATAACAGTTCCAACAGGCGGTTTCATAACCTCGTTTCGCGGGTCCTGTCCGCGAACAGCCCCACCCGGTGCTCGCCCCAAGAGCGCTTGTCACGGGAGTGGGCTCCGCGCCGGGCGGGGCGGGGTCCCAACGCGGCAGCCGCGTTGGGGTGC
>JAHFUJ010000393.1 GCA_023265105.1 Acidobacteriota bacterium | reverse complement strand
GCGGAGCTGATGAATCAGGCGCTGCGCCTGGTGCCGGAAGGCATCAACCTGGCGCACAAGCTGATGCGGCTGCAGGCGCGCCCGAAAATTCTGCTCAGCCACACGTTCGAGGACGTCCTGCGCGACTTCGATCGGTACGAGGAGAACGTCCTTGGTGTCATCTCGGACATCGAGTTTCCGAAAGGCGGTGCGCCGTCTCCTGAGGCCGGCGTGCAATTCGTGCGGCTGGTGCGCGCGCGGCAGCCGGATATCCCCGTCATGTTGGAGTCGAGCCGTGTGGAGAACGACGCGCTCGCGCGGTCGGTCGGTGCCTCGTTTTTGTTGAAGGACTCACCGACGCTGCTCCACGACCTCAGGCGCTTCATGCTGGACAACTTCGGCTTCGGCGACTTCATCTTCCGGATGCCCGACGGCACGTACGTCGCGCGGGCGCACGATTTGAAGACGCTCGAAGAGCAGCTGCGTGCGGTGCCGGGTGAGAGCCTGGCCTATCACGCCGAGCGCAATCATTTTTCGAGGTGGCTGAAGGCGCGCACCGAGTTTGCGATCGCGCACAGCCTGCGGCCGCGCAAGCTGTCCGACTTTCCGACCGTCGACGACCTGCGGCAAGAGGTGATCGGATCCATTCAGGCCTATCGGCTCAAGCAGAGTCGAGCCGCGATCGCCGATTTCGATCGAAGCACGTTCGATCCCGGCAGCACCCTGACCCGGATCGGCGGCGGATCGCTCGGCGGCAAGGCGCGGGGACTCGCGTTCGTCAATTCACTACTGGCCGAACACCGGGTCCGCGAGCGGTTCCCCGATGTGCAGATCGCCGTGCCGCCCTCGGTCGTGCTCGGCACCGACGTCTTCGACGAGTTCCTCGATCGCAACGATCTGCGTGACTTCGCGACGAGCGCCGCCGATCATCAGAAGATCGAGCGGAGGTTTCTCGCTTCGGATCTGCCTGACGCCATCGAGCGCGATCTTGCCGCGTTCCTCGATGTGGTTTGGTATCCGCTGGCGGTGCGCTCGTCGAGTCTACTCGAGGACTCGCAGTACCAGCCGTTCGCCGGCGTGTACGACACGCGCATGATGCCGAACAGCGACGCCGATCCGAAGGTGCGTCTGCGGCAGCTGCTCAACGCGATCAAGCGTGTCTACGCCTCGATGTTTGCGGAGCGCGCTCGCGACTACCTCACGGCCACCTCGTGCCGCCTGGAAGAAGAGAAGATGGCCGTCATCCTTCAGAAGATCGTCGGCCAGGGCCACGGCAGCCGGTTTTACCCCGACATCTCGGGTGTCGCACGATCCCACAACTTTTATCCGATTGCTCCGATGCGCGCCGAGGATGGGATTGTGGCCGCAGCCCTTGGCTTCGGCGAGACGGTGATGATCGGACGTCCCTCGGTCCAGTTCTGCCCGCGGTATCCGCTGCACCCCGTGCACTCCTCTTCGGTCCGTGAGGTGCTCTCCAACTCGCAGCGCGAGTTCTACGCGCTTCTTCTGCACGACGAGACGGCCACCGAGGAACAACTCGCCGAAGGCGAGTTGCGGCTCTTCGATCTCGCCGGCGCCGAGCGAGACGGCACGCTGGCGGCCGTCGGATCGACCTATTCACCCGAAAACGACGCGATTTCAGACGGCATCTCCCGTGGCGGCGTGCGGCTCGTCACCTTCGCGCCGGTGCTCAAACACCGACTCGCACCGCTGGCCGACGTCCTCGATCTGCTGCTGCAGGTGAGCGCCGAGGGCACGGGCGCGCCGGTCGAGATCGAGTTCGCGATGACGCTCGGGGGAGCCGGGGGCGTGGAGTACGACTTCGGCTTTCTCCAGCTCCGGCCGATGGCCGTGTCTCGCGAAGCCGCCGACCTCGACGTGAGCGGCCTCGCTCCGGCCGATCTCGTCTGCCAGAGCGACAGCGTGCTCGGCAACGGCCGGATCGAAGTGCACGATCTCGTGGTGGTCGACATTCATCGCTTCGATCGCGGACGCAGTCAGGACGTCGCGCGAGACGTCGCGCGCTTCAACGCCGATCTGGTGCGGCGCGGTGCGCCGTACGTGCTGATTGGCGTCGGCCGATGGGGATCGCTGGACCCCTTCCTCGGCATCCCGGTGTCGTGGGGGCAAATCGCGGGCGCCCGGGCGATCGTCGAGGCGGGATTTCGCGATGTTCGAGTCAAGCCGTCGCAAGGGACGCACTTCTTTCAGAACCTGACGGCGTCGAGCGTCGGGTACTTCACCGTCAACGCCGAAGCGGGGGAGGGCTTCGTCGACTGGGACTGGCTCGCGGCCCAGCCGGCGGTGCAAGAGACGACGTTCGTGCGGCACCTGCGATTCGACTCGCCGGTCGTCGCCACGATGAACGGACGGACTCACCACGGTGTGATTAGGAAGCCGTCAGTAGTCAGTAGTCAGTAGTCAGCATTCAGTAGGCCGACTACTGACTCCTGACTACTGACTCCTGACTACTTCTGACCAACACTAAGCATACATCCCGCGCATCCGGGTCACCGTCGCGACGCGGTCGATCGCGACGATGTAGGCGGCCATGCGCATGTCGACGTGGTATTTGAGCGAGGTTTGCAAGACAGCATTGAACGCCTCGCACATCTTCATTTCGAGGCGCTCGTTGACGTCCTTCTCGGTCCAGAAATAGCCGTACCGGTCTTGTACCCATTCGAAGTACGACGCCGTGACGCCGGCGCTGTTGGCGAGAATGTCGGGCACGACGAACACGCCGCGCTGGTGGAGATGCTGATGTGCGTCGGGGGTCGTCGGTCCGTTGGCGCCCTCGATGACGACTTTGGCGCGGATCGCCGGCGCGTTGTCCATGGTGATCTGGTTTTCGAGCGCGGCCGGAATCAGCACATCGACGTCGAGCGTGAAGAGTTGCTCGTTGGTCAGCGGCTCGGCGCCGGCGAAGCCCTTGACGCTCCGCTGCTCCCGCTGATCGTTGACGTAGTCGATGAGCTTTGGGAGGTCGAGCCCCGCCGCGTTGTAGACGCCGCCGTTCCAGTCGGTCACCGCAACGATCTTCGCGCCGATCTGGGCCAGGAGCTTCGCCGAAATCGAGCCGACGTTGCCGCAGCCTTGGACGGCGACCGTCGCGCCGTTGATGTCGAAGCCGACGTGCTTGGCCGATTCGCGCGCGACGATCATCACGCCGCGTCCGGTGGCCTCGTGCCGGCCGAGCGATCCGCCGAGCTCCAGCGGCTTGCCGGTGACGATGGCCGTCGAGGTGTGGCCGACGTGCATGCTGTAGGTGTCCATCACCCACGCCATGATCTGCTCGTTGGTGTTGACGTCTGGCGCGGGGACGTCTTTCTCCGGCCCGATCAGGTCGATGATCTCGGCGATGTACCGGCGGGTGAGCGCTTCGAGCTCGCGGCGCGACATGCTCGATGGATCGCAGATGACGCCGCCTTTGGCGCCGCCGAACGGAATGTGCGCGACGGCGCACTTCCACGTCATCCACGCGGCGAGCGCCGTCACCTCGTCGAGCGAGACGTCGGGGTGATAGCGGATGCCGCCCTTGCCCGGTCCGAGCGTGATGTTGTACTGGACGCGATACCCGGTAAAGACTTCAATCTCGCCGTTGTCCATCTGCACGGGGCAGGACACGGTGACTTGACGCTTGGGATGCGTGAGGATTTTCCAGATGCCGGGCTCGAGGTTCAGGATGCGGGCGGCGGCGTCGAATTCCTGGAGCATAGCTCTGAAAATCGATCCGTGGTCTCTGCGGTTAGCGGACACGATTCGCCTCCATTCGGGAGCCCGAACCTTGCCACCCCGGAGATGGCAACGAAACGAGTCGG
>JAHFUJ010000085.1 GCA_023265105.1 Acidobacteriota bacterium | reverse complement strand
GTCTTGGGATTGACTGTCACGTACAGTAGGGCGCGCCCATCCGGCGACCAGTCGACCGGCGCCTTGTTCTCGGCCGACACGAGCAGCGGCTGATCTTCGCCGGCGCCGCTCGCCGGCTTTTCAAAGAGGTCGTAGGGGCCCTTGCGAGTCGATCGGAAGACGACACGACGCCCGTCGGGTGACCACAGCGGCAAGTTGTCGATGCCGTCGTCGAACGTGAACCGGCTCAACACGCCCCGCGCCACGTCCATCAACCAGATGTCGATATTGCCTTGCCGCACGCCGTTCAGCGCCACGCGCTGGCCGTCCGGCGAAAGCGCGGGGTTCGCGAGTCCGGTATCGTCCGGCGAGCCGACCGTACCCAGCACCTTGCCGGTACGGTCCATCCATGTCAGCTGCCGCCACTGGGCGCCACTTGGCCGATGCGCGAGCACACCATTCGCCGACACCGAAAACGCGCCGCGATACAGGCTGTTGTCGGAGACCAGGCCTTGAGCCGCCGGCACCGGATCCCCGCTCACCACCGCGCTCGCCGGATCGAAGCGCAGAGCCACGAGCGCACCCTGGCGTACCAGCAGCAGCCAATGAGGCGGGGCGTACGCGGCGGCCGTCTCGTCCGCAAGGATTCGCGTCGTCGCACTGCCGTCGAGCGATCCCACAAAGACGCCGCGCCCGTCCGGCCGGCCTACTCCCACGTTGAAGAGAAAGCGCCGCCCATCGGGCAGGAATTGTGGCCAGCGATGACTTCCCTGACCCGTCGTCGGCTGCGTTACGGCGACCGGCGTCCCACCCGTCGCCGCCACCCGCATCAGCCCTCCGGTCGCGGTCGGCGCAAAGACGATGATGCCGTCTGGATTCCACGTACCGCCGCGCGCGGTGGACGCATCGGCCAGCACCTGCGGAGCGTCGCCGCCGAGGCCCGTGCGTTTCAGCTTACCGTCGGCGAAGAAGCCGATCGATCGCCCATCCGGCGCCCAGAACGGATAGCTTGCGTGGGCTGTACCGGCCAGCGGCCGCGCCGTCGTCTGATCGAGCAGCCGGAGCCACAACCGCGGTTCTCCCTCGGCCGTCGCGACAAACACGAGTTGCCGGCCATCGGGCGAGAGCGCGAACGACATCGGATCCGGTGTTGGCGGCGTGACAACCTCGAGACGCGTGACGACCGCCTCGGGCGGCGCCGCAGACCGCGAGCCCTGGCGGCCGATCCACCACCCGCCGCCGAGCGCCACGCTGGCGAGGAGCGCGGAGACCCACACGACGCGCAGGCTCCGGTCATGATGTGCGACCACGTCCCCTGGAGCGGTAGCGTGCGCCACCTCGGCCGACGCTTCTTCGATCTCGATGCGCACGTCGGCCATGTGGTGGAAGCGGCGCTTCGGATCTTTGTCCAGACATCGCCGCAGCAGCCGGCGAATATTGGGCGGCGTGTCACTTGGCAGCGCGTCCCACTTCGGCTCGCGCTCGAGGATCCTGGCAAGAACGTCGGACACCTCCCCGCCCTCGAACGCGCGCTTACCCGCAAGCATTTCGTAGAGCACACAGCCGAACGCCCAGATGTCCGTGCGCTTGTCGACCGGCCTGCCGCGCGCCTGCTCGGGACTCATGTACGAGGCGGTGCCCAGGATGACGCCTGCACCCGTTGCCATGGCGGAGATCGTCGGCGAGTCCGACAAAATGCCCGCCGCCGCGCTGCCGGGCTCCGGAGCGAATGCTTTGGCGAGACCGAAGTCGAGCACCTTCACCGTGCCGTTGGCCGTGACTTTTACATTGGCCGGCTTCAGGTCGCGATGGACCACGCCCTGTTCGTGCGCCGCTTCGAAGGCGTCGGCGATTTGGCGGGCGATGGGAAGGGCTTCATCAACACGTAGGCCGGGTCCTTTGGACCCGGCGGCACCCCGCGGCGGGTCCGAAAGGACCCGCCCTACATTGGCCAGCAACTCCCCTAGCGTCGGCCCCTCGACCAACTCCAACACCAGCGCCTGGATGCCCTCGGATTCCTCAAGGCCATAGATCGCCGCGATGTTGGGATGATTGAGCGACGCCAGGACCTGGGCTTCGCGCTTGAAGCGCGCCAGCCGGTCGGGATCGTGAGCAAGCAGATCGGGGAGGACCTTCAGCGCGACGTCGCGGTTCAGCTTGGTGTCGCGCGCGCGATAGACCTCGCCCATCCCGCCGGCACCGATGGCGCTCACAATTTCGTAGTGGCCAAGTCGCGTACCGACGGTCAGCGCCATCGACCGCTCCGGGATGGGCTCGGGATCAACATTTCTTTACGGCGTGGGGCCCCACCCCCACGCCAGGCACTGCTTCGCTCTTCCTCGGCCTCGAGCGTAGACTCTCGGCCTCGGGTGAGTCGTGAGAGCCCCACCCCCGCCGCGAACTGACGCTGATGCCTCGTTTACCACGGCTCGCGGGGACCCCACCCCCGCTCGCTCGGGCCGCCGGCGCTTCGGAGTCGCTTGTCCTCGACTCGGCATGGCCGCTGGCGCTGTTCATCTCTCACTGGCGGTGGGGCCCCGCCTTCTTCAGTTGGACGCCGGTTTACCGACGATTTTCATGAATTCGTCATTCGTCCCCACCCGCCCGTGGATCGGTACGTGTTGGCCGACATCCAGCTTCAGGCGCTGGATGTTCTGGCTCAGCGTGACCATCAAGGGAGTGGGCGCCGCCGGAGGCTGTGCGCCTGGAGCAGGCGGCGAGTAGAGGTCTGCATTCACCAAAATCTTTTCCTTCGAAAGGTACGCGATCAGCATGGTCGGGGAGTGAATGAGACCCTGCACGGGGTAAATGTCCATGGTTCGCGTCCCGTCGCTCACCACGTACTTTTGGATCAGCGTCTCAAAGACGGGATCCCTGACGACGTCTGGGTTCAACGCGAACAGCCTGTCGGGCTGCAGTGTCCGCGGCCCTGGCGAGAAGAGAACCTTCTCATAAAATTCGCGATTCCCCTGGTGCGTGACGATGGTCGCGCCTTCGGCGACGTAGGTGCGGAGTCCACCCGAATGGTCGAAGTGGTGGTGAGTATTCACGAGATACCGAATCGCCTTGTTGGGAACGAGCTTGTGCACTTCGCCAATCACCGCCAGCGACCGTTCCTCGTTCAACGGGGCCTCGACTACCGTGACGAAATCGCGGAACTCCACAGCCATGCTGTTATGAGAGCCGCCGCCCACGAACCACACGCCATCCGCGAGCTTTTGCGACTCCACACGGACCGCGGGAACCGCTGCCCGTACCGCGTCAGGGACGGCGAGAGGAGCAGCACTCACGTTCGCCAGCACGTTGCTCACCCTGACTTCAAGGGCATTGTGGCCTGGGTTCAACCGGTCGTCCCCTTCGTGATGATGGATCACGGTGGGGAACTTGACAGCACCGAAATCCTTGTAAGGACCGTATCGGATTTCGTACAGCAGATCCCCAAAGAAGGGATTGCCAATCCGGGTTTGTACGAATTCGATCAGATTCTGATCGTTGATCGTGGCGCTCACCCTGTACTTCCCGAGCGCTGTAAACGAGACGTCGGTGACCCTCCTCCCACGTGGCGTCCACGTGACTGCCGTCGGATTCGCACCCGGCGCCAGAGCGGCTTTGAGGAAGCCGTGCGGGGTCAGCAAGATATCCAGTTGCCGTAACTCTGCGACCGGGATGCCATCGAGATAACCCCTGACTATCGGGACGGCGTTGCTGCCCTGCATGTTCCAGGCGTAATTCCCGCTGACAATGAAATCCTGCTGTTGTTCTCCCTGAAGCGGTGTTCCGCCGCCTCCGCGCGGTGGATAGGCACCCTGCCGGCGGGTGACTTGCTCCCTTGAAAACTTGGCATCGAAGTCGATGGTTTTCGTGTAGCTCGTCATCTCGAACTTCGGCCAGTCTTCGGTCGGGCTGTAACTCTGACCGGTGGCCGCGTTCCAGCCGGTCCCGGAAATCTGGATGGTTTTCAGAGTGTCGGCGCCGATGTTCTTGGCGGCGGCCTGCAACACTGTCCTGGCATCCTGCGCGGTCGCCATCCCAACCATCAGCGCTAGCAGTAGTGCAACGAGAGCCAACAGTCTGGTCGCCATAATCCCCTCCTCCTCACCAAATGTTTCGCTGATTGTCGAGCGAAAAGCCGCGAATTTCAAGGTTTTAATCGTAGCGGCGCAACAAGGGAAAGGAGCCGCCAGCCGTACGTTATTATTGCCCCCTAGCATGAGGCTGGCCCGTGCGCTGTCGGTCGTCGCCATGCTGGCCCTCGCGGGGCCGGTGTCCGCACACCCCGCGCCGTTCAGCTACCTGGACGTTGCGCTGACCAACGGCTCGGTGCACGTGACGGTCGTGGCGCACAGCTTCGACCTGGCCCACGATCTCGCGATCGACCCGCCGCAACGGGTGCTCGACCCGGCGTGGGTGAGCGGGCAGGCGCGAAGCCTCGTTTCACTGCTCCTGCCCCGCTTCCAGATCCAGGTTGACGGACGTCCTGTCGCGTGTGAGCCCTCCGATCAGGTCGAGATCCTCGCCGCCCGGCTGTCGTTGAAGGTCCACGTTTCGTGCGGCGCCAGCCAGGTGGGCGTGCTCGGCGTGCGCGCGCTGATGTTCCCGTACGATCCCATGCATCAGACGTTCCTCAACGTGTACGAAGGCGGCGAGTTGAGGACGCAGGCGATTCTCGATCGCAACCACACGACATACGAATACTTTGCCGGCACGCGGCAGGGAGTGACCGCGGTGGTCCGGAAGTTCGTGGCCGCCGGTATTCACCACATCCTGATCGGTCCCGACCACCTGCTGTTTCTGGTCGGACTGCTCCTCCTCGGCGGGTCGCTGCGACAGCTGCTGCTCGTCGTCACGGCGTTCACGGTGGCGCACAGCATCACGCTCTCGCTGGCCGCGCTCAATCTCGTGACGCCGTCGGCGCGCGTGATCGAGCCGGCGATCGCGCTGAGTATCGTCTACGTCGGCGCGGACAACTTGCTCGTGCGCGGCGGTCGCGATGTGCGCGCGTGGATCGCCTTCGCGTTTGGATTCGTCCACGGCTTCGGCTTTGCCAACGTGCTGCGCGAGATGGACTTGCCGAGCCGTGCGTTGGGCTGGTCGCTCTTTTCGTTCAACCTGGGCGTGGAGATCGGGCAATTGTGCGTGGTGATCGCGGTGGCGTCGGCCCTCGCGGGGCTGCGGTCGCGCAGCGAGGCGGCCGGGAGGCGGCTCGTGTTCGCCGGCTCCCTCGTCGTCATCGCCGCCGGCGCGTTTTGGTTCGTGCAGCGGGTGTTTTTTCCCGGTGGGTCGTTATAAGACGCCGCGTCATGAAACGCCATAGGGAGAAGGAACGTGCCGGCCTGGCGGCGGCGCGGGAAGCGGACGTGCTGACCGCCCGGGCACGGCCGGAGTCTGTCGAGGACGGCTCGCAGGCGTGGTACGTCGCCGAAGGCAAGCGTGGCGAGCACTTGCTGAGCCAGGGTCAGGTGGACGAGGCGATCCAGGTTTTCGAGGCCGTTCTCACGCGGCTCGGCGATGCGCCGAGCTACGGCAGGGCCGTGATTCTTGGACGCCTGGGTCGCTGCTTCTACCTGGGCGGCCGGTCCGACCTCGCGGTGCGGCACGTGCGGGAAGCGATGGGCGTCATCGGCAGGCTCGCCCCGAGCGACGGAGTGAAAGGCTTGCGGGGCACGTTGCGTTCGGAGCTCGGGGATGCGCTCCGCGCCGGCGGCCAGTACGACGACGCCAGGAAGTCGTACGAAGCGGCGCTGAAGATTGCCGAGGACCTGAATGACCTCCGGGCTCAAGGCGTAGACCTGGGCCGACTCGGCGCCCTCGCATTGACGGAAGGGAAGCTCGAGGAGGCGTTGACGCGCCACCAAGCCGCGCGGCGGCTGTTTCAGCAGCTCCACGAGCCCGACATGGAGGCGGCCGCCTGCCATCAGCTCGGCAGGATCTACCACGAACAGCGGCAGTGGGGTGAAGCCGAACGGCACTACCAGGAGGCGGCACGCATCAGCGAGGAGTGCGGCCATCTGGCCGCTGCCGCCCAAACCTGGAACCAGTTGGCTCTCCTCGCTCAGGGGACTGGCAAGCCGGAGCACGCGGAAGCGTGGTATCGGAAGGCACTCGAGGTCG
This sequence comes from Acidobacteriota bacterium, assembly GCA_023265105.1. Lineage (GTDB taxonomy): Bacteria > Acidobacteriota > Vicinamibacteria > Vicinamibacterales > CAVVIG01 > JAHFUJ01. The sequence goes on along the minus strand of JAHFUJ010000085.1, from coordinate 9,694 downwards.
ATCGCCAGATCGGAAATCCTACCGAGCTGAGACACCGGCTGAACAGCCTCTCCAATTTGCTGCTGAATCAACCGGGTCGCCTCGCCGACGCCCGACAACTGGCCGAACAGGCACTGGCCGTCGCACAGAATCTCGACGACGCGGCGGCGGATGCCTGGAAGAACTACGGCCTCCTCGCGGACATCGCCGACAAAGAAGCTCAAACCACCGCGGGCGCCGAACAAAAGGCCGCGCTGGAATTGCTGGCACGCGACTATCGCGAGGTGCAGCGGCACGCGCCGGTTATTGTCGCCACCCTCGCCCGAGTCGGTGAGTCGCCGAGCTACGGCAGGGCCGTCGTGCTCGCACAACTGGGCCGCTGCTTCCACATGGGCCGGCGGCCCGATCTGGCCGTCGCGTTCGTTCGCGAAGCTATCCGTATCACTGCGACGCTCGCGCCGAGCGATGGAGTGAACGGTCTCGGTGGCGCGTTGCATTCGGATCTGGGGGACATGCTCCGCGCTATGGGTCAGAACGCCGACGCCAGGGAGGCGCATGAAGCGGCGCTGAGGATCGCTGAAGAGCTGCAAGACGTTCGGGGCCAGGCGGGTGTCTCGCAACGGCTCGGCAGGGTGTTTCAAGAACAGCGGCAGCGGGACGAAGCCTCGGCCTTCGAGGTCACGCTCTACGAAGACCTGATGACCGATTACGTCTTCGAAACGGATCTGCTTGTCGATGGTCCGCGCCAACGGCGGATCATCCGCTGGACCGAGGAGACGGATCCTCCAGCCGACGGCGTGCGTCCCATGCTGGCGCCGAGTGCGCGCACCTGGATGGACGACGAAGGGTCGGTCCGTTTCAGCGTCGCCCTGGGCGAGCCGATCGTCGAGCGACATCCCGGTTGCACGGTCGTGCGGCGCGTCTGCCGCGAGCTCGCGGTATCGGGGAATCCGGGTGTCCTCTGGCGGCTGATTCAGAGAATGGATGGCGCAAGCACGGTCGCGGAGATCCTGTCCAGACTTTCAGCAAGCGATCGTGCAGTGGGGACGCGAATGCTCGCCGCGCTGGCCGCCACCGGCGCCATCGACGTGTCCGGACGGCCCGTTGGCCGGTTTCTTCATATGGCCACGAAAAAGGGAGTCTTGCCGGCGGGCGGTCTGGAGGGCGACGGCGTCCTGCGGTTGGCGACCGACGGGAACTATCGTGCGTATCCGGAAGCGCCCCGGACCGCCATTAGCCAAGCGATCCCCGATCGCCTTCGCACGTTCCACGCGCTGACCCGCTCGCGTCGATCCCACCGGGACTACCGCGGCCTCGCGCTGGGCCGGAATGATTTCGATGCGCTCCTTCACACCGCGTGCGGGGTGACAGGGGCGATGCCGTGGGAGGGACGTGAAGTGAAGCTCCGAGCGTATCCCTCGAGCGGAGCGCTTTACGCAGTGGAGATCTATCCGGTCGTCTTCCGCGTGGAGGGCCTGGATCCGGCGGTCTACCATTACCGCGCCGTCGAGAACGTGCTCGAGGTGGTGAGACCGGGCATCGATCCGGCCAGCTTCGTCGGCGCGGCGCTGCCCGTGGAGCGAGAGATGGTGGCAGGCGCCGCAGCCCTGTTCTGTTTGACGGCCTGCTTCCGACGCCACGAACAAAAGTACGGGGAAGGCGGCTACCGGATGCTGGTCGCCGAGGCGGGTCACATCTCGCAGAACCTGATCCTCGCGGCGACCGCATTGGGCCTGAGCGCCCGGCCGTTCGGAGGCGTGTTCGACGACCTCTTCAACCACGACCTCGGGCTGGACGGGCCGGAGGAGCAGTTCCTGCTGGCAGTCCTCATCGGGCACGCCGGAGAGAGAGGGCGCGAGCACGTTAATGGGACGTGACCTTGATCCTGTGGCTCGCTGCCAGAGGTCTCGATAAGCGAGTTTGGCTAAACCCTCCTCGCACAGTGAGGTCAGTATGAGAAATTTGTTTGCAGCGCGAACGGTCAAGCGTTCGACCACGCTCGGCGCGGCAGCGTTCTGTGTGGCGGCCGCATTCGCCAGCCTCGCCGCCCAGCAGACGCCGGCGAAGCCGGCCTCGTCTGCAGCCAAGAAGGCCCCAATGGTGATCGTTGAGAATGGCGCGCGTCCATTCGGCGGGAAGGTGGTCGGCGATCCGGCCAAGGGATCGATAGCCTGTGATCACGGCTACGTCGAGTGGCAGATCCCGCAAAACCCGCGCAGGTTGCCGTTCTTGATGGTTCACGCCAGCAGCACGAAAACGTGGCAAACGACCTTCGACGGCCGGGATGGCTTCGAGAACATCTTTCTCCGCCGTGGCTATCCTGTGTACCTGACTGATCTACCGCAGACCGGCCGGGCAGGCCAGAGCTGCAGGCAGTACGGCCCCTACATGCCTCGGGCCGACAACGACCAGGCATCGTTCACGACCTGGCGGCTCGGCACCTGGCTCCCTGGGGAGCCGGCGCCGACGTTCTATCCGGGCGTGCAGTTTGCCAACGATAAAAGGGCCCTGGATCAATTCTTCCGGATCCAATACCCGGAATTCAACGCGCCGGAGAACGAGCAGATCGAGACGGACGCTCTAGTCGTGCTCGCACGTGAGATTGGTCCCTCCATCGTGCTTACCCATTCTTCAACCGGCATTCGCGGCTGGATTTTCGGAACCAAGGCTCCGAATAATATCGCGGCCATCGTGTCGTACGAGCCCGGCAACGCCGTGTTCCCGGAGGGCGAAGTGCCACCGCAAATCCCGAGAGTTGATGGGATGATGGTGAACGCGGGAAATGTCATTCCGATGACGGCTTTCATGAACTTGACGAAGATGCCGATCCAGATGGTCTGGGGCGACTACATTCCATCGAAGATGGATCCGAAGAATGTCGGGCCCCTTCTCACTCTGGACGGCCGGCGGATCAACGTCGTCAAGTCGAAACTGATGGCGGAAGCGATCAATCGCCACGGAGGCCATGCGGAGGTGGTGATGCTGCCGGAAATTGGGATTACCGGCAATACTCATTTCATCATGTCGGATCTGAATAACGTGCAGATCGCGGACCTGCTATCGCAGTTTCTCAAGAAGAACGGGCTCGACCATTACCCGGCGGCGCGAGCGACCCGGTGATGACTGTTCGATCATGCATCCGCCATTCCTGCCAGCAGGTACGCCACGGCGGCTGCGGGTGCGGCCCGAGCCGCGGCCGATCCGACGTCTTCGGCCATGTCGCGGGCGGCGAGGCCGACTTCCTCCGCGGCGGCCCGCGCCAGGAAAGTCCCTCGTCCTGCCAGAACTGCCACGCGGGGACAGGCCGGGCCCAGGCGCCTCATCACTTGCCGGATGCCGTTCGCGATCTGCCGCACCTGGGCCCGCGCCACGTGCTCCGCGATCGCCGTGATGTCGACAGGGCCCAGCATCTCCAGATCGGCACACACCATCCGGGCGAGGCGGGCGCCCGCTTCAGGCCGACTCCGGCCCCGGCCGTCCGGCGTCTCGCACGCATAGTCACCCTCTTCGATCCGTCCCAGCCAGAGATGAACGTCGGCGGCCACGGCGAAGTGCTCGGCGGCCACGCGGCAGCGGCGGCCACCGAGGGGCACCGACCGCACGATGGCGCAGACCGGCGTGCGCAGCGCCCCCGTATAGACGAGCTCTCCAGTGCGAAGCCGGGCCGGGTCCGTCCGCCCCCTGGCGGACACGAGGCCCGCGACGATCGGGATCACGTCGGTTGTCGTGCTGCCCACGTCAAGGAAGAGGGCGTCCGGGAAAGAGCGCGCCACGAGCGTCGCGCTCGCCATCCAGTTGGCGGCCGCGACCTCGTGCGGCCGTTGCCGCGCCGCCTCTGCCGATCGGAATCGTCCATCGACGCCGTAGACCCACGGCTCGACGTCGGGGAACGCTGTCCGGAAAGCGTCGAGCACGAAGGCCACACCTTCGCGCTTGGTGGCGAAGCAGTCGGCCAACTCGGCGGTCATGGTGACCGCCATCGTGCGCGCGCCCCCCAAGCGGTCGGCTGCTTCCACCAGCACCGCCGGCAAACGGTGGGGTTCGCGCCAGAGAGGGAAAGCGCGCTCGAGCATCTTGGGCTCGGACTGGCCGTCTTCGCCGATGCGAGCCGCCTTGAGGTTGGCGCCGCCCACGTCCCAACCGAGGATCGGACCCTTCATTGTCGAGAGAGAATTTTCAAATTAGGAATTAGGAATTTCGAATTAGGAATTTTGAATTCGAGTACGAATTCTTCATTCCAAATTCACAATTCATCATTTCGTGCGTCCAGGCGATCCGGCCCGCGGCGGTGAAGCGGACACGCCGGCGCGCAGCGGGTTGGGCGGGAAGAGCACCGGCGCACGCGGCGAGCGCCAGCGCCGCCACGTTTTCTTCGAGCGCCGCGCGCGCGCCAAGATAGGCCGTCGTGAGGCGGGGGTTCACCTCGATGACGATGGCTTCCGATTTTGTGAGCACCAGGTCTACGCCAACGTAGCCACGGAGTCCCGGTAAGGCCTCACACGTGCGCAGCGCTGCCTCGACCGCCTGCCCCGCGAGGGGATGATCGAGCGGCGTCCTTCCCCCACGGTAGGAGAAGGACTGCGAGGCACGGATGATCGACTGGGCATTCACCGTCAGCGCCACGGCGCGGCGACCGTCGGCCAGCAGCGACACGCTCGCGGCCGCACCCGGCACGAAGCGCTGAAGCAACAGCGGTCCCCTGCCATTGGCCCGGAGAACCCTGCGAGCAGTATCCACGGCGTGGCCGAGCTCCCGCGCGTCGCGGGCGAGGCACACCCCGCTGCAACCCGCTCCCGACGCGGGCTTGACGACGACGGGATAACCGAGCTCACGCGCGGCCGTCTTCCAATCCACTTTCCAATCCACGCCCGGACGCCGGGGGTAAATGACGCGGGTCTTCGGGTGGGGGATGTCGTGGCGCGCCAGGAGGCGCGGGAGGCGCGCCTTGTCGGAAGCCACGCGGATCGCCGTCGCGCTGGAACCGAGGAGCGCCTTCCCCTTCTGCTCCACCCTCGCCGTTAGGCGCTCGAGGCAGCGATCCGTCTCGGGCGCCACCAGCCAGGCGGCGTCGGCGGATGCGATAAGGGCGTCGAATGCGGCGCGACTCCTACTCCCGGCCGACAGCGTCACGACCTCGACGCCGGGCGGCGCCGCCAGGGGGAAACGGGAATCCACGGTGGTCACGATGTGGTGGCCGCCAATCGCCGCCAGATCCGCAACGAGTGCCGTTAGCATCGCAGACCCTTCGCGGACGAGCGAAGGCTGGACGTCTCGCCCCGCGAGCCCGCCCCCGCTCACGAACTCGTGCACCAGAATCCGCATGGGACTTACAAAAGCTCTACCACTGAGGTCACGGACAACGTACGGAGGTCACGGATCAACCAAAGTCCAGAGACCGTGTCCTCCGTTTTATCTCCGTGTCCTCCGTGGTAGAGCAGTTCACCCGAAAACCTCCGAGAGCAGCGAGTGCAGGCGGAAGTGGTGCTTCCCAAGTTTGCCGCCGTAGTTCCCCGCCGTGATCTCGACGACACCGGGTCGGCATGCGGCCTCGATGCCGACGCGCAGAGCGCTTTCGATCGCGGGACGGTCCAGACCGTCCACCACGATCTCGAGCACCGAGTTCACTTCCTCCGGCAGCTCGCTCGTGACGCCGGTCCGTCCGCGCAGCGTCGGACAGTAGGCGTCGTTGGTGGACGCGGGCATTTTCTTGTAGTGCTTGGCGCCCACCTTGCTGCCAGCGCGCACGATCCCGCCGGGGAAAGGAAGAATGACGCCGCGGATCCTGCGCATGACATCGACCGCCGCTTCCGCCGCCGCGAGCGCGGCATCTTGATCCGTGGCCAGAATCAGAATGTTGCCCCCGCCGATGGCCTTCTGGACGCCAAAGGTCTCTTGGATCAGGAACTCGCCCTCCATCACCGGGATCCGCCAGTACCGTTGCCCCTCGAGGAACTTGCTCGACTGAAAGCGGTCACCGAAATGGCGCAGGAGTCCGCCGACGGACGCTCGCTCGGCCGCCTGGGGCAGGCCGTCGAAGCAGGCCGTGGTCGGACAGGTGAGTACCGTCTGGCCCACTCTGTCGAGCAACCGACTGCCGAGCCCCGCGGCGTCGAAGCCGAAGAGCAGCACGCTCACTCCGGGTCGTCCGTCGGGCGTCTCCTGTGGAAGGAGTTCGGCCTCGATGCCCGCCTCGACCTTGCACCCGATGATCGAAGTGGCGAAGCCGGTCATCGACTGGGCCGCCGTCCGCGCCCAGGCATGCGAGCGGGCCGTGATCACCACGCGCGCGGCGCTCATGTCGAACGCCTCCGCAAACGTGTCGACGATCCTCACCCCGCGCCGGACAATGCTCCCAGGCCCCACTCCGCCTTCGCCGGTCATGCCCCCCGACTCTCCACCACGCGGATGTCTCCCTCGATAGAAAAACAGCGGGCCCGGCGTCCGAACGAACGCCGGGCCCGCAGAACCCATGGACATGCGCCGGGCGTCTAGAACCGTGCCGTCAAGTTGAACCGCATGATCCGCGGCGCCAGGATGCTCTGCGGTCGCCCGTACGTGGACCCAAGATTTTGGTTCTGCGCCAAGACGGGGTTCGCGTTGAGAATGTTGTAGAGATCCCACGCCAGCTCGAGCCCCCACGGCATCACGTTGAACTTCTTCGACAGGCGCAGGTCGATGAAGTTGGTCACCGCTTCTGTTCGGTGCTCGCCGCGCTGTGCCACATTCACGTTCGTGGTGCCCTGGCGCAGGCCGGTGACGGACAGCGCCGGTTGGATCGGATCTCCGGCGCGGGCGTTGTACTTTCCCGCCAGCATCACGCCGTACGGCAGCATGAAGCTGCCCGCCCATTTGGCGGTCCACGGCAGGTCGTCGCGCACCGAGCCGTTGTCGGCATTCAGTCGAAGGTTCGGGTCGTTGAGGTCCCCGCTGGCGTACGGCACCGCGTAATTGAATCCGCGGTGTCTCGCGAACGTCACGCCCCCCAGCATCTGCCAGTTGTTCGACATCTTCTTCGTCACCGTGACCTCGACGCCGTTGTAGTTGCTTCCGCCATCGAAGTTGCCGATGACCCGATCGCGGACCGTCACCAGTGCCGCGTCGAGGTTGTAGGCCGTGATCGTCTTGACCTGTCCGTCCCAGGGGTCGGTATACGTCCGCTGGACCGGGGTGTACGCCGATGCGGGCCGGGCACGATCGAACTGGACGAGCCCGTCCCGGAACATGCGCCGGTGATAACTGACCGACAGCGCGAGGTCGCGCCCCAGAGTGTGGTCCACCCCCGCGCTGACCTCCTCGCTATACGGGCGCTTGACGTCTGGAAGCACCACTGGGAACACCCCAGGCGGGAACCCGACGAAGGGCGTCAGATCCAATTCGCCCGGATCGTACGTGCGGTTCCTATTCAAGTCCGTCCAGGGCACCTGGACCGTCGTGGAGTTGTTCGGATTCACGTCCTCCGGAAGGTTGGCCCCAAACTGATCATAGAAGCGCCCGTAGTAGGCCTTGAGTGCGGTCCGCCCGTTGCCGAACAGGTCGTGGACCACGCCCAGGCGCGGCCCCACGTTGACGGGGAAATCATAGACTCCCGTCTCGCCGAAGTTGCGCGCTCCCACCCACAACCCCGCCGGGCTCGACTGACCCGGCAGCCAGGCCTTTGCGCCATCGAACCGCAGGCCGAGGTTCAGCGTGGTGCGATGGAGCTGCACGTTGTCCTGCACGAAGGCCGCCCACGTATTCCACTGGTGTTCGGCGCTGACCGGCGTGTTGGAAATCAGCGCATTGTTCGCCACACCGTCCCGCAACACCAACTGCATGTCGAAGTTGCGCCGGCGTTCCCAATTCATGACGTCCTTCGACTTCTGGAAGCCGAGCTTGAAGTCGTGCGAGCCGCCCAACAGGTTCTGTCTGAAGTACGACAGGGTCGAGGCCAATTGGTAGCGGTTGTTCGGGTTCACCTCGTCCAGCGTATGGGCGTTGAACCGCTCATTGCGGACCGTATCGCTGACGACGATGTCGTTCGGGCCGACCTCTTTCTGGTACCGGTTCGCAAAATTCCCCCACACCCTGCCAAAGCTCACGTTGAGCACCGACGCGCCGCCGAGCGTCTGGTTCCAGCTGGCGACGGAACTGTCCGTGGGGAGGATGTTGTAGATGGCCGCCTTGTCGGGGACGGCCAGGAACGGCGCGTTCCGGCGATGGAACCGCTCCCTGACGTGCGGCATGTACAGCAGCGACAACCTGCTGCGGGGCGTCGCCTGGTATGTCACCTTGCCCATCCCGACCCGGAGGAGGTTGTCGTCGATCGCCAGCGAGCCATCCGGGTTGATCGCCCCAATCTGGAATTGATCGAGCCGGAACCAGCGGGCCGAGCCGAAGAACCATACCTTGTCACGCTTGATCGGACCGCCGAGCGTCCCACTGAAGTCGTACATGATGTCGACCGGGTTGCCCGCAGCGGCCACCTGGGTGCCCGGGGCTGCGCCGAGGAGGCTGAGGATCCGAGCGTCGACATTGTCCGCCTGCAACTTACTGTTCAAGAACAGGGAGGTGTATTCCCCGCTCAGCTTGTTTCCCCCCGACCTGGTCACCTGGTTGGTGAACACGCCGCTGACGTTGCTCTCCGCCGTGCCCGACGCCGTCTGCAGGTTGTATTCTTCGAACATCTCGTTGCCGTAGTACTGATTCGCGGAGCCGCCGTCTCCCCCCGACCAGTTCATCCTCACGCCGTCGACCGAAAGCGACCTCTGACTGCTGGACGAGCCATACGCCGTGAGGCCATATTGCTGCATGCCCGACATGCCCCCGACGTCCAGCGTCGAAGCGATGACGCCGGGTACCAACGCCGCCATGACCCAAGGGTTCCGGGCGGTCGGCACCGCGTCGAAAAAGGCCTTATCGATGTTGGTCTGCGTCGTCGTGCCGCTGGCGTCGATCAGCGGCGCCTCCCCGCTGACCGTCACGGTCTCCTCCAGCGCCCCGACCGACATCTCGACGTCCACGCGGGTGTTCTGCGCCACCTGGACGCGGATGCCGTCCCGCTTCAGCGTTGTGAAGGCGGATAGCTCGTAGGTCAACACGAAGGTGCCCGGCGGCAGGCCCATAATCTGATAGTTGCCGGTTTCGCTGGTGACGGTCGTCTGCACGCCGCCGATCAGCGCCTCGCCCGCCAGCGTCACGGTCACCCCGGGGAGAACGCCTCCCTGCGCGTCGCGGACCACGCCAATCACCCCCCCGGTCACTTGCTGGGCGACGGCCGGAGCCGAGAGAAGAAGAAGGGCACCCACAACACTGCCCAGAATCCGAACGGTCAACACGCGTTGCATACCGCCTCCTGATCGAGAAACGAGTCCCAGAAAACCACCCCATCGACTCGAGTTGGGCAGGTGTTCGTCGACTGCTGAAATGACGGATGGGTCCGACGGGTTAGATCTGATTACAACTGGTGCCGAGAATAATTGTGGAGCGGGAAGATGTCAAGTGAGGCAACTGTAATTACTTGCTGCCGGCTGCTGACCGATCCAAGGATTTGAACTTGTCCTCGAATATCCAACGGCCGCGTGCAGAAGTTCCGGCCGAAGTCGAACACCGACCTGGCGACTATCAGCTCGCGTTGAGCGCGAATGACCCCAATGGTCGCAGCACCTAAATGCTCCCGTTCTTCCCTCGATGCCACGACCGAGATTTGAACGCTTGAGGGCGCCCCCGCAGCTACGAT
>JAHFUJ010000084.1:13219-15796 GCA_023265105.1 Acidobacteriota bacterium | reverse complement strand
AAGGCCGAGCGCGATGCCGCCGATCGCGAGTACAACGAAGCGCTTACCCGGCTCGATCGCGCGATTCAGCAGCTTCCCGCCAGTTTTCCACATCCGCCGCCCGCGCTCGACGAGCACCAGATCACACCGCTCAATACACTGTGGAAGATCGACCCGCCGCCAGCCGGCGGCGGCCTGCGCGGTCGCTTCGTCACCGCCGTCCGGCGGGCGGTCGCGCCGCTGTTCGAGCGGCAGCAAAGGTTCAACGCGGCCCTTGTCGATCACATCAACCGCAACGTGCCGGTCGACCGGCAGACGCGCGAGTCGATTGAGACGACGCTCGCCGTGTTGCGCGAGCAACTGGAACAACTGGTCCGGTTTCAGAGCCTGCTCGTGATGTTCCTGCAGCAGATCACGCCGTACGTCGACACGCGCGATCGCGACGTCGCCGGCCTGCTGCGCGGGCTGTCCGGCGCCATCAACGCGGTCGCCGACGAGCTGATGAAGCGCTCGGAAGCGATGACCGCCCGCGACCGGCGGCACGAGACGCGCGTCTCCGATCTCGAGTCGCAGCTGAGCGAGGTCCGCTCGCGCCTCAGCGAGCTCCAGCACGCCCTCGCCGAGCCCGGTCGCTCGCCGCGGGGATAACGGGCCATCATGGGTCAGTGGGCGCCCCCGACGCGACGGCTTCTGAGCGTCGTCCCGTCGTGGGTCACCGCAGCGGCGCTCCTGTCAGCCGCGACGCCGCCGACCGCCAAGCTGATCGTCGCCGGCGTGCTCGCCGTCACGCTGTGGAACCCAGCCGAGGGACTCCTTCTGGCGGCCGGGCTGGCGCCGCTTGGCGCACTGCTCGCGGTCATCTTTGACTTCGATCCGTTCCGCCTCACCGAAGCCATTGTCGTCGCGTTCGTCGCAGGCTGGCTCCTGCGGCCGTGGCCGGCGGCCGTCAACGGCCCGAAACTACCTCGATACGCGGTCGCCGCCGGGTGGCTGTTCGCCGTGATGATCGCGGCGTCGATGGTCGGGATGGGCTGGCAGCTCTCGCGCTATCCAGGACAACTGCGACAGACGCTCACGGTGTTGTCCGGCGGCTACTATCTCGGCGGCGACGGGATCGGCGTGACGGAAGGGGCGAAGTTGCTCGAGGGCTTCGCCCTGGTGGCCGCGACGGTCGTCCTGTTCCGCCGGCGTCCGGCGCTCGCCGTGGAGCTGCCGGCGGTGTTGGCGGCAGTAGCGGTCTGTGCCGCCCTGTCGAGCGCGCTGCTCTGGCGTGGCATCGGTCCCGATCGAGTGCTCGCGCAGTACGCCCGCACCGGGTACCGCATCGCGGCTCATGTCGCCGACGTCAACGCCGCCGGATCGTACTTCGTCCTGATCCTCTGCCTCTCGATCGGCATGAGCGCGCGAGAGCGCGGGACGCATCGCGGCTGGTGGGCCGGCGCGGCCCTCGCGTGTCTTGTCGGGTTGTGGCTGTGCGCCTCGCGCACGGCGCTGGCGGCGGCGGGCGTCACGATTCCCGTGACCGTCGCGTGGGCCGCGACGCGCAAATGGAGAACGGCAGCTCGTGTCGCCGCCCTCGGCGTCTTGCTGATCGGGCTCTTGGCCATCGGCGGCGTCCGCGCGCGGATGCTCGAACGCGATCCCAGCTACGCCGGATCCGGTCTCCGGACGCAGTTCAACGCGGCGAGTCTCCGAATGATCGCGGCCCGCCCGCTGTTTGGGGTCGGAGTCGGCCAATACTACCCGGAGTCGTCGCTCTTTCTGAGCCCGCAGCTTGCCTGGACGTACGGGCACGAAAACGCGCACAACAATTTTCTCCAGATTGCGAGCGAAAGCGGCCTCGTCGGGCTCGGCGTGTTTGCGCTGTGGGTGGCCGGGGGAATCACCGCCGCGGCGCGCGCGCTGGCGCGCCAGCCGCACGACTGGCGACTCCTCGGCGCCCTCGCCGGCAGCGTCGCGTTCGTTGGCACCTGCGTGACCGGCCATCCGCTGCTCGTCACCGAAGTGGCGTTCCCGTTCTGGCTGCAGCTCGGCCTTGTCGCGGCGCTCGGCTCGTCCACGTTGCTGAATCTGGACGCCGGTACGGCGCGCGCGAGCGAACGAGCTCCAGCGCGGACGCGCTCCGCCCTTCGGGCTGCGGCCGCTGTCGTCGGTCTGCTGGCGGTGGGATGGCTGACGGCGAGCGCGCTGCGCGATCCACTCGCGCCACCGCCCTCACAAGCCGTGGATGGGTTCTATGGGTGGGAGACAGGCGCGGACGGCGTGCGCTTCCGCTGGAGCGAGCAGTACGCCAGCCTGCTCGTGCCCGCCGACGTGACGCGCGTCGAGATTCCCGTGCGTGCGCCGAGGGAGGAGCGAGGCCACACGCCGATGGGCATCGAGGTTTCGATGGACGGCGTTGGCCGCGGTCGATTCATTGCCGACGATCGATGGACGACGATCTCGATCGATCTGTCGCCGCCCACGCCGCCCGTCGGCATGAATCGAATCAACGTCAGAGTGGATCGCGCGTGGCGGCCGGCGCTCCTCATGCCAGGCAGCGCCGATATGCGCCTGGTCGGCGTGCAGGTCGGCGAATGCCGGCTGCTGCGCTAGGGC
>JAHFUJ010000084.1:0-13119 GCA_023265105.1 Acidobacteriota bacterium | reverse complement strand
CGCCATCGCGCTAAAGAACACGAGTACCGCCCGGCCACGCCCGGCCTTTCGAGCGTCGCCCGTGAGGAGCGAGGCCAGCGCGACGGGCCAGGCGAGCAGCAGAGTGGATCGACTGAGCGTGGCCAGTCCGCCGAGCGCGCCGGCCCCCGCCAGGGCTTTGGCGGTCGCTCGGCGCCGCAGGTGGATCAATGCAAGGACCCACGCGCACACGATCGGGATGAACAGGATCTCGCCGAGCAGAACTTCGGCCCAGTGGCCCAACTTGATCGCGGCGAACGGCACGAACGCCGCAAGGCCGACCGCACCAGCGCGCGGCCCAAAGAGCGCGAGCGTCGTCGGCCAGACCAGCGCCACCGTCACCCACACCAGCAGCCGCTGGACGAGCACGATGCCGAAAAATCCGTCGCCGAACACCAGGTGCGACAGCGCGAGCACGTAGGGATACAGCGGCTGGTAATAGAAGGCGGTGCCGTGACCGATCGGATCGCCGAGCGTCATCAGCGGTCCGTGCAGCAGGATGTCGCGCGCGTAGAACTCGTAGGTCAGCGGATCGCTCCCGCCGTCGAGGAGCATCAGCCGGCCGATCCATGGCCACCCAAACGCGAACGCATCGACAAGGGCGGCGGCCCAGAGCACGGCCTGGAGCCTCCATCGCGTGCCGACGATGAGGAGCCTCGCGAGCCAAAGCAGAACCAACAGATCGATCGCGCGACCGGCCAGCCGCGCGATCGTGTCGGCCGCCAACCGTGTCCCAGACACTCTCCGAACGAACACTTCGTCCGCATCGAACGGGCGATCGCGGCCCTGTGGGTCGACGGCGCCGGCTGTCAGCGCGCGCTCTGCACCGTACGCACCGGACACCGTCACCCGCAGGCGGCGCCACCCTTTGCGCAGCACGACACTGCCGTGCGCCTCGCGCTGATCTGGCGCGAGCGAAACGACCGGGTAGCCGTCGATGGCCAGGTCGGCGCGCACTCCCTCGCCGCGAATGAACATTCGAGCGGGTCCCTCCGCGCTGACCAACAGATCGCCGTTCCACGTCGCGGAGTACGGCAGCGCGCGGCGATTGGGCTCGTTCGGCTGGTAGAAGTTGAATCGGGCGAGGTCGTTCAGGAAGAACAGCGGCAAATCGACCCGGCTCCGAGCGCCGAAGTCGATCGCGGAGTCGATGCGTGTAAACGCGGCGAACGGATGCTCGACGCTTCGCTCGACTGGAGGACGCCACGCATCGTTGGCGAAATATTCCGCCACCAGCCCACGGTCGACGAGCGCCGATCCCACGACGATCTTGCAGACGATGAGCATCGCGGCAGGACGCCAGCTCCAGGGACGCGCTCGGAACGACCACAGGAACCAAATCGCCGCCAGCGCCACCGCAGACGCTGCCGAGAGCGGCACACCGCCGAGCCACACCCAGTTCCGTGCGGGCAGCGCCACGTACGCGGACCACAAGAGAGGACCAAGCCAGGCGGGCAACTGCGTCATGACGCGCGCGCTCGCGTCGCGTCAACGCGCCGCGGCGCCAAGCGACGCCTGGGACGGCGAGGCTGCGGCCACGGCGCGGGTGACTTCCCACCACGTCAGCTTTTGCGTCTGGGCGCTGGCCCTCGTCCTCAACAGGACGCTCAGGGCGCCGCCCACCAGGAGCGTGGCGGCGAGCCCGAACGTCGACGGCCACATGAAACCGATCGACGTCCGATACGCGACGTAGTAGCTGGTCAGCGTGCCGGCGATGCCCGCGACGAGCACGGGCCCACTCGTTGCGCGCCGGCTGAACATGGCAAACAGGTAGATCCCGAACAGCGGCCCGGTGAACGCGTTGATCAGCTTGTTGGCGATCTCGAGCAGCGTGCCGATGCGCGAGACGTTGGTCGCCAGCAGCGTGCCGCTCAGGCCGAACAGCACCGTCGCCACGCGTGAGACGAGCACCTGCCGGCGTTCGTCGCCGCCGGTCGCATGCCCGGTCTGGCGTCCGAGGACAAGCCGGTTGTAGAAGTCGACGATGACGACCGACGTACAGGAGTTGATCGCCGAGTCGATGCTCGACAGCGATGCGGCGAGGATGGCCGCGATCACCAGACCGACCGCCCCGGCGGGAAAAGCCACGGACATGAAGTACGGCACGATCTTGTCGGACGAAAACTCCGGCGGCAGCGCGTGGTGGTTGAAATAGGCCAGCAGCGCCAGGCCGACCAGCGACAGGCCGAACATCCACAGCGCATCGCCCGCCGCATTGACCACAAAAGCCTGCCGCGAATCTTTCAGCGATTTCGTCGTCTGAAAGCGCTGCACCATCACCTGGTCGCACGTGTACCCGGCCATACGGCCGACGACGATGGCGAAGAGAATCGAGGTGACGTTGATCGGCTGCGTGAAGAATGCGCGCACGTGATCGACGAGCCCGGCGTCGGCCGCCAGCGTCATCGGCGTCGCCAGCGACGTCTTGCCGGCTTGCTCGGCGGCCGTCCAAATCTCGCCGAGGCCGCCCGGCACGTGAGTGAGTGCGATCCACACCGTCGCGGCGAGGCCGCCGAACATGATGCAGAACTGCATCACGTCGTTCCAGATCACGGCCTGAATCCCTCCGAGCATGGTGTAGATAGTGACCAACACCCCAAGCACGACGATCATCGTCGTCAGGTCGACGCGCCCGCCGGTGGCGGCGTTAATCGCGAGGCACGGCACGTAGATTGCGGTCGCCATCCAGCCGAGCCGCCAGCCGATGAAGATGCCGGCCGCCAGCGTCCGGACGCGGACGTCGAAGCGCGCCTCGAGAAACTCGTACGCCGTGTACGTGTTGAGCCGGCGGTAGAACGGCAGCGTCACGCGCGACACCCACGGGTAGAGGAACAGCCACGAGCTGGTGCCGACGAGCAGGATCAGCCCGTAGCGGATCGTGGATGCGGGCTGCATCAGATAATCGATGCCGCTGTTGAGCGCGGCCATCAGCGAGAGGCCGACCGGCAGCCAGGCCATTGACTGGCGCGCGAGAAAAAATTCGTCGAGGTTGGTTTGCCGGCGCGAGAAGTACACGCCGACGCCGGCGAGCGCGGCAAGGTAGGCAAGAACGATGAGCGCGTCAAGGGGTTGAATAGCCGTGTTCATCAGAAACGCTCCGACACTGCGGCGCTCGCGCTGGCCACATAGGGTAACAGCAGTGAGGTCCGCTGCACTACAATCACGGCCTCGCATGGGCGGTTGGCCGATGTTCAGAACGCGCGCGTCATGGAGCTGGGGTTGGGGCCTGCTCGCGGCGGTGGCCCTCCTGTGGCCCGACCGGATCAGCGGTCCCTTCGACGGTGTGCCGCTCGATGGAGCCGTTGAGGCCGTGCTCGTCGGCGTTGTGTTTCCGGCGCTTTGGTGGTTTCACCCTCGGTTTCTCACCACGCGGCTCGCGCGAGGATGCATCATGGCCCTCCTCGGCTGGAGAGCATTGGCCGCCACCGCGTTGGTCCAGGACGGCTGGTGCGTCAGGCTCAATCCATCAGCGCCGTACGTCAAGGACGGGATGGGCGCTCCTCACAGCTGGGACATGCGCGCCGACTGGCGCTCCTCCGATCCGGCCTGCTCGGCCGTCATGACACGGCCGTACTCCCAGTTCAACGAGTTCCCCGCGTGGTTCTACAACCTTCCCCCACCAAACGAGAACTGGCCGGGGGCCACCGACCGTCCACCGGGAGCGACCTCCGGCATGACGGTGAGTGGATATCTCCGCGTGGGCCAAACGGGTGTTCTGCAGATCGTAACAGGGCCTGACCTCGCGGCCGCGCTCAGCATCGATGGCGCGCTCGTTCCGCGCGAAGACAGGACGCGTGACGGCGTGACGCTGACGCCAGGAATTCACAGGATCATGGTCGATGCGATACTCACCGGCGATCGCTGGCAGTTCGCCCCACTGTGGAACGGCGCCGATCTCTGGTCCGGGTCGATCGCGACGCTCAAGAAGCCCTCGGGGCTCGACCTGGCTGTCCGGCCATGGGTGAGGTGGGTGATCGCGCTCCTCGTCGCGGTCTTCGGACTCGCGTGGCTCGGCTCGCTTCTCGCAGAAATCCGAGCCTTCGACACGCTGGCATGGACCGTCTGCGCGTCCAGCTTGATCGCGGCCCTGGCTGAGACAGGAAACGGCGACTTGATGCGCTGGTCGGTTGTCGGTCTACTCGGCGCGGCTTTCCTGCCGGTACCGACGCGCCTCAGAAACATGTTCGGCGCGTTTACCCTCATCGGCATCCCCTGGCTCACCCTCATCGTCGTTTTCAGCGCGCCGCATATCGGTCGCTTCACGCTGTATGAGTGGGGCAACGATTACTGGACGTTTCAGCGGTATGCCTATCGCATCTTCATGCAGGGCTACTGGCTGGAAGGTGGGTCGCCGACCTTCTGGTTTCAGCCCTTCTATCGCTGGATCGTCGGAATCTTGCACCTCGTCTTCGGCGACTCGAGCGTCGGCGAGTCGTATTGGGATGGCGCGTGTGTGCTCGTCTCGGCCTTGTTTAGTTTTCGCATCGCCAAGGTCTTCGCCGGCTTCCGGTGGGGTCTGGTGGCTGCCGTCATGACGCTCGCCGTCTTCACCCTGGGCACCACGTGGATTTTCGTTGGGCGGGGCTTGTCAGAGATCAGTTCAGCCGGATTGATCTATCTCGCCGCTCTCTTCGCGTTACGAAGCCGGCACGGCAGCCGGCGGGCGGCGTTCACGGCGGGCGTCCTCGTGACCCTCGCCTTCTACACGCGCCTGAACAATCTGCCGATGGCTTTCGCGATCGCCGTGTTCGCGCTGCCGCTCGCCCAACCGATTCGGGCGGCGTCCCGGCCGGCGGCGTGGCTGTCACACACGTCGTGGCGAACCGCGGCAGCCGTCGTTCTGACGCTCTGCGCCGGGCTTCTTCTGTTCGCGTGGCGCACCTGGCACTACACCGGAGTGTTCAGCGTTTTCTACGGCACGCAACGTGAGTCGCTTGCGCTCTGGCAGCCGGGGATGTCTCTGGGGACGCTGCTGGGACGGGTGGCCGGAAGCGTCATGACGGTGCTGACGATGAACGATCCGGCACGGTTCGATCCGCACGCCATTCCGATTCTGCTCGGCGCGATCGTCTCTGTGCTCGCGACGGCCGGCATTCCCCTTCTGCGAGAGCTGCCGCTCGGCCTGGTCCTGTTTTGTCTGGCGGCGCTCTCTGGATCGCTCGTCGCGCGCGGGTCGGCCTACCCGGGCCGGTTCTCGATTCATGTGATCGCGGTCACGTGCACGGTCGTCACCTGCGCCGTCGCGCTCGTCGGACGCCACTATATGAAGAATGCGCCTAGCCGCCCTCCATCGTTCGCACGTGTCCAGCCATGAGCACGCGCGACGTGCTCTGGTCGAGTCTGCTCCTGCTCGCGGCGTTTGGCCTCTACGCGGTCAACCTCGGTCGCGCGCCGATTTACCTGCACGAAGCGGAAGTCGTCTTTGCCCTGCACGCCCACTCGATTGCGACGACCGCTCACGACACCAATGGGCGATTGCTACCGCTGTACTTTCAGGTGCCGGCCATCGGGGAGAACGTGTGGTTCCATCCCGTGATCGTCTACGTCATGGCGCCGTTTCTGAAACTTCTGCCGCTGACCGAATCCACGGCTCGTCTGCCGTCGGTCTTCGTCGGCCTGATCGATCTCGTCCTGATCTACTTGATCGGCAAGCGGCTCTTCCACTCGGCGCGCTGGGCGCTGGTCGCGTCGGTCCTGCTCGCCCTGACGCCCGCGCACTACATGCACAGCCGCATGGCAATGGACTACCTCTATCCGGTTCCGTTTGTGATGGCGTGGCTGCTGTGTCTGTTGATCTTCATCGAGCGGGGCGAGATCTGGATTCTGTTCGTCGCGACGAGTTTGCTGGGCATCGGTTTCTACAGCTACATCGCGTCGGTCATCATGATGCCGATCTACCTGGTCGTCACCTGCCTGACGCTCTTGCTGTCGGGCCGCCGGCCGATGCGGCAGTATGGGGTCGCCGTCGCCGGATTCGCTTGGCCGCTGGTGATGCTCGTGTTGTGGGTGTCATTCCATCCAGCAGTGATCTCCGAAACGTTGGGCCGGTACCAGGTCGGAGAAGTGCGCGCCGTGTCGGCCGTCGGCGGAGGAGTTTCGATGGCCGTTCTACTGGAACAAGTCAGACACGCGGTGCGCTTCTCCGAATTCACCGGACGTGTGTCGATGTACTGGTATTTCTTCGATCCGGCGTACCTGTTTCTGTCGGGCGGGTACGCGAACGTCGTGAACTCGACGCGTCACGTCGGCGTCTTCCTCGCCCCTCTGCTTGTGTTCGTGCCGGTCGGGCTTGTGCGGATCGCAACCGCGCGACGAACACCCCTCACACTGCTGGTGTTCATCGGGTTCCTGTCGGCGCCGCTGGCAGCGTGCCTCGTCGTGCCGGAACCGTACGCGGTCGATCGCGAGCTGGAGTTGTTGCCGTTCGGCGTGCTGGCCGCGACCTTCGGCGTGAAGTACATGATCGACGAGCGCGGGAAGGCGTGGAGGATCGCGGGTGTGTGCCTGCTGGCGCTCGTTCCGCTGCACTTTGCGTTTTTCTGCTGGGAGTACTTCGGGAACTACCGGCTGCAGTCGGCCTTCTGGTTTGAATACAACCGCCGTGGCGCGATGGAAGAGATCATCGCTCGCGAGCCGCGGGACCACCCCGTGGCCATCTACATGAGTACCCACCGAATTCCGTACCTCGACGACTACTGGCGGCTGTACTTGATCAAACACGGTCGCCAGGATCTTCTGCGCCGCACGGTGTACTTCGAGGCGGATACGCTGGACGTCGGCACGGTGCCTCGCGGGAGTGTCCTGCTGGCGAGCCGGCAGGACGCGTCGCTGCAGAAGCTGGTCGAGGCCGGCGAGCTCCGCTCCATCGCGCTGATTCCAGAACCGGGCGATCCACCGGCGTTCGAGATCCTGCAGCGATGATCGTGGTGGCCCGAGCGGGGGGCGTCCTGCCTCAGCGATAGAGCGGTCGGATCTGGAACAGCACGTACGCCGAAATCAGCAATCCAAGAATCGCTTCGATGACGGCCCGGTCCAGCATCGTGGGCAGCACACCGGTGAGCCGCGAATAGATCAGGATCGTCCAGAGGGTCTGGGCGAGAACGGCGAACCTCGACCACACGAGAAGCCTCCAACCGGCGGCCTTCCGGTCAAAGAGGCGGGGCACGGCCGCAACCATCAGGGCCAGTTCGATCACTGAGAAGATCGTGCTTGGATCCGTCAAGGCGGGATAGCCCCGACCCGCCACCAGGCCGGCGTCAACGGCAAGACGAAACAGGATGGGCGGCAGCCAGAGGGCGAGGAGCGCGATCGAGATCCACGGAAGGTGTTGCGCCGTCCATTCTCTCGCGCGGTCCCTCACGAGCCCAACACGATGTCAACGCCGCGCGCCCACAGCAGTTTGGGTCCGGCGAGCTGAACCTGGACGAACATCAGCGGCCACAGGGCCTGTATCCCCAAACGGTATCCGCCAATGGCGATGCCGCCGCGCTGTGTAAGCTCGGCAACAGCTTCTCTCGTCATTTCGAGCAGCAGCGGCGTGCTGACGATGACGAACACTCTGGTGAAGTCCTGGGAAACGATTGAGAGGACCAGAGCCGCGACAAATACCGCCCCGGCCGCGGGGGTCAGCGTCTTTCGCGTCACCACGTAGACCCAAAAGGGGCCGAACGACGCGAGAAGGTGAAGAAGCGGGTGCGACCAGAATATGCTCCACATCATGGAGGCGTGACTGACGGCGTACGTGATTCGGGATTCCGGTACCGAGGACAGCAACACCCGCGTGTAAGCAAGGAGCGCGATTTCACCGAGCGCAAGTCCCAGGACGATGGCTCGCCACGATCGTCGCTTCAGAAACAGATAGGCCACGAGCACGGCGGCGCCCATCTCTCGATGACACAAGACCATCAGCGCACACAGGATGACCTGGGTCGCCGCCGATGCCGTCATCGTCAACAGAAGGAAAAACGCCAGCAAATACGCGTCGCTCTTGCCGATCCACGACAGCACCACAAACAACAGAGGCGAGGACAGCATGACGATGGTGGCCAGACGCCGGCCCTCGTCATCAAGACCGCGCGCCAGGGCCTTTCTGAGCGCGACAAAAAACAACACGACGCCCAAAAGATGAACGACGAAGTACGACGCCCGGTCATCGAGCCCGTGGTGCAGGTAGTACGAGCCGACAAAGAACGTGAATGGGGAGCCGTACAGGAACTGATGGTCCGGCGGGAGATTCATTCCGAACGGCGCGGCAGAGATCGTTCGGAACTCGACCTCGTCATTCGTCCGAATGCCGTACGCCACGACAAACACCGCGATGGCCAGCCAGGGATGGCGGCAGACGTACTCTGAGAGCCGTCGAAGGATGTGGCTCATGCGGGAGTCGGCGCGAGCGTAGTATGCGGACGGGAGGGTGATGATTCAACCTGAAAGTCGTGTTGGTCCGAGCGAGAAAATCAGATATGCTTTCGCAGCAAACCGCACCGTGGAGCTCTCCGCCAAGTCGCGTCGACTCGTTGACACGCTTGTTCTGGTCGCCATCGTCGCCGCCATCGGCCTGGCCGGATACATCTCACGCCTGCTCTCTCGCGACGTGTTTTCGGGGGTTCCTCAGTCCGTCCCGGTTTCGACGATCGCGGCCACCTGCCAGGCGGATGTCGAAAGCCGCACATGCGCCACGGTGGTCATCGCGCTCAATCCGGGCCGTTTTCGCGTCGAGACGTCGGTCCCGACCTCGAGACTTACGGTGACGGTCGGTGATCCATCTGCGACCGCGAGATCGCGATTTCTGTTGCTGCGGACCGGAGTGCCGGGTCGGCTCCTGATCGAAGCCGATGCCGGCGCTGGAACCGAGGAGATTCTCAGCGCCGATCTGCGGGCCGGCGACCGCTCCGTCAACGCAGTTCCGGCGCGCGCGTCGGATTGGAACCGAATGACTTTCATTCCGGCCCCAACGCCGGAGCCGCTTGTCATAGACGAGCTCGGCTTCTTTGAGGATCAGGTCGGTCTCGCCGGACCTTCGAAACTGCTCTTCTTTCACATGCCCGGGGTGCGGACCTACTCAATTTATTCAGCGACGGCCACTCTTGCCGTCTGCGCGTTCGTCGTGCTCGCCGTCTGGTTCGCGCCCGCCGCCGTGCCGAATGGGATTGGTCCGTGGTTCATAGCCGTCCTGTGCTTCTCGATCTGCATGCTCGAGCTCGGGATTTCGTACTCACCGCACCGAACCCGCGACCTTCGATCGATGTACGCAGGGGAGGTGGCCCATTTCGGAGGGACCGGGAATCTCACCGGTGGGCTATACGAAGGATCGCGGATAGTCCAGGGTCTGGGCCAGACGGTCCCGCCGGGCATCGTGCCATGGCATCGCATGCCTGGCTACGGACTGTTCTGCGCGCTCGCCGCTGCCGTAGGTCGGACTACCGACGTGATCGACATCGCGATGGTCGTGATCGCGCTTCAGGTCATTCTGTACAGCGTGACGGTTGGACTCTTCGTTCTGGCGGCGCAACGCGTGTTCCGGCCGTGGATGGCGTGGTTGCTGGGCCTGTCGATTGCCCTCCTGCCAAAGCAGCTTGGGAACACACAGGTCGATTCGATCATCGCTCCGATGTCGCTCCTCGTGCTGACTGCGCTTCTCGTGTATCTAGCCGATGAGAACGACGAGGGCCGGACCAGGTTTCGTTGGTTCCTGCTGGTGAATGGCGCGTTCGCCCTGTGGTTCTTCATGCGCAACGACGTGCTGCCCGGATGGATCGCGATCGCGCTCGTGCTCGCCCATCGGCGCTGGCGCTATCTGGCCGTGCCCGTTATCCTGATCGTGACAATTGCATTGGCCTGGGCCTTCTATAAACAACCATACAAGCACGAGCTCGATCTGATGCCCACGAACACCGGAGAGGTGTTGTTTCTCAGTCTCTGCGAGGTGCCGGGAGCCTTCCCGTATGAGTGTACCGACGAGGGCTACTTCGATTGGGCGAGGGGAATCGGACAATCCGACCCCACGAGCAACAAGGCGAGCCATCTGGCGGTCGCCGCAGTGCTGCGACATTGGATGACGTATCCCGTCCATTTCACGTTGATGGTGGGGGCCAAGTTCAGGCGATGTATGTTCACCACATGCTGGTCCGGGATCCAAACGCCGTTGAACTGGTCGTATCACATCATCCGGGAGGCCGGGGCGTTCGTGATGTTGCTGGCCCTCGTGATCGTGTCCATGGCAGTGAATCATGAACGCCGCCGATCGTTTCTGCTCGGGTGGGCGCTCTTCTTCAACATGCCGCTGTTTTTCGTGGTGTACGAGAGCGGGGGCCGTTTCAATGTGGCGGCCGGCGTGAGTTTGCTCGTCGCCGCGATCCCGCTGCTGTTTGAACCCGGCTTGTACGCGCAAATGGCGCGACACCCCTGGCGTGTTGCCGCAGTGGCGGCGTGCGTCGCGGCGTTTTTCGTCGGAGGACGGCACGTGGAGGAATGGATCGTGAAGAACGATTCGCTGCATTACTGGGCGCCATTGCTCGATCCTGGGAAATCCACTCTGAGATTCACTTCACGCTGAACACTGCCCGTTCCCGCGATGACACTGCCTACATGTCTTGTGACTGGTTCATCCGGTCTCGTCGGTTCTGAGGTGTGCGAACACCTCTCGTCGCGCGGCTGTGACGTGCACGGCATCGACAACAACCAGCGCGCGGTGTTCTTCGGGCCGGCCGGCGACACGCGCTGGAATGAGCAGCGGCTTCGACGCACGATCGAGCACTTCCACCACCACGATCTTGATATCCGCGATCGGCCGCGAGTCCTTGACCTCGTTCGCACGCTCCGTCCCGCCCTCATCGTGCATGCCGCCGCCCAGCCGTCGCACGATCGCGCCGCCGCCATCCCCTTCGACGACTTCGAGACGAACGCCGTGGGCACGTTGAATCTGCTGGAAGCCGCCCGCAGCTACTGCAAAGAGTCGCCGTTCGTGTTCATGTCGACGAACAAGGTGTACGGAGACCTGCCCAACACCATTGCGCTCGAAGAGCGGCCGACGCGTTGGGAGTACGGCGACCCGGCGTTCGAGCACGGGATTCCTGAGACTTTTTCGGTCGACCAGTCGACGCATTCGCTGTTCGGCGCGTCGAAGCTCGCGGCGGACGTGCTGGTGCAAGAGTACGGACGCTACTTTGGGATGCCGACGTGTTGCCTGCGCGCCGGGTGCGTCACGGGTCCCAGGCATTCCGGGGTGGAGCTGCACGGGTTTCTCAGTTATCTGGTGAAGTGCAACCTCGAGGGCCGGGAATACAGGATTTTCGGGTACAAAGGCAAGCAGGTCCGCGACAATATTCATTCCGAGGACGTCGCCGCGTTCATCCATGCGTTCTGGAAGCACCCGCGGATCGGCGAGGTGTACAACATCGGGGGCGGCAAATCGAACTCCTGCTCGATTCTCGAAGCGTTCGATCTCGTCGCGTCATTCACCGGCCGGGAGCAGATCCATACGTACGTCGACGAGGCGAGGCGGGGTGACCACATCTGCTATTTCAGCGATTTGCGAAAGATGCAGACGCACTTCCCCCGGTGGAGCGTCGCGAAGTCCCTGAAGGAGACGGTGCGTGAAATCGTCGAAACCTGGCACGACCGCATCTGCGCCTGAATCAATGAAGATCGTTATCACCGGCATTTGTGGATTCGTGGGAAGCGAGCTGGCGCTCCAGCTCCGGCGGCGTTTCTCGGAGGCGCACGTCGCCGGCATCGACAACCTCGGGCGGCCAGGAAGCGAAACCAACCGGCCGCGTCTCAGGACGGCAGGGGTCACGGTGATGCACGGCGACGTCAGATGTGCGAGCGACCTCAACGGCATCGGTGAGGCGGACTGGGTGATTGATGCCGCCGCGAATCCGAGCGTACTGGTCGGCATCGATGGTCGAATGAGCAGCCGGCAGGCAGTCGAGCACAACCTGGGTGGTACGCTGAACGTCCTCGAATTCTGCAAAGAACGAGGCGCGGGACTCGTGCTGCTATCGACCAGTCGCGTCTACAGCGTCAAATCATTGAACGCGCTGCCGCTAGTGGTTCGACACCAGGCGTTCGCGCCCGACGATTCCGACTCCGCCGCCTGGCCGAGCGGCGCGTCGGCCGCCGGTGTAGCCGAGGAATTCTCGACCGCCGGCCCCGTCTCGTTGTACGGCGGCACGAAGATCGCGTCCGAAGCGATGGCGATTGAATACGGGGATGCGTTCAGCCTGCCTGTCGTGATCGACCGGTGCGGCGTTTTGACCGGAGCCGGACAGTTCGGCACCGGCGAACAAGGGATCTTCTCGTACTGGGTCCG
Organism: Acidobacteriota bacterium; assembly: GCA_023265105.1. Taxonomy (GTDB): domain Bacteria; phylum Acidobacteriota; class Vicinamibacteria; order Vicinamibacterales; family CAVVIG01; genus JAHFUJ01. Next base: position 788 of record JAHFUJ010000084.1, on the reverse strand, counting down.
TGCGTGGGCATCGGGTCAACCGCTGACGTACCTTGGATTCGGCGGGACCGGTCATCAGGTGCGGGACGCGCTCCATCCAGCCGATCTCGCGGATGTCGTCGAGCGCCAGCTTCGCGCTGCGTCAGGCGCGGGCGGAGTCTGGAACGTTGGCGGCGGTCCGTCGAACGCGATGTCACTCGTGCAACTGAGTGCCTGGTGCGCCGATCGGTTCGGTGAGCGACAGGTCCGCGCCGATGCTGGACAACGCAAGTGGGACGTTCCTTGGGTGGTCATGGACACGACACGCGTCAAGGAACGGTTCGGATGGACGCCCACGATTCCGGTCGCGAACATCCTTGACGAAATCGTCCAACACCATCGTTTCTACCCTGAGTGGTTGTCGCTCTCGCAACCGCTGTAGACAATCGTGGCTTCCGCGAACGCGAGCCGTGGGCCTCTGGGACGCTTGAGCGTCGTCATTCCCGCCCGGGACGAACAAGGGTCTGTCGGATCCGCGGTTCAACACCTCCATTCGGAGCTAGGCGTCCACGATATCCCACACGAAATCGTCGTGGTCGACGACGGAAGCGCCGACGGGACGTGGGATGTGTTGCAGCGATTGAAGGAGACGATTCCAGAACTCCATCCCATCAGCAGCGAAGGACCGCACGGATTCGGACGGGCCGTCGTTCGCGGCATCGACGCGGCATCCGGCGATGCGGTTGTCATCATGATGGCGGACGAGTCGGACGATTGCCGCGACGTCGTGCGGTACTGGCAGAAACTGAACGAGGGCTACGAGGCCGTGT
>JAHFUJ010000392.1 GCA_023265105.1 Acidobacteriota bacterium | reverse complement strand
TGGTGGAGGACTAGGGTGATGCCGAGCGAGGAGACGCGCCGCGTCCTGAAGGTGTTCGGCGTGGCCGTGACCAGTCTGGAGGACGCGACGACGGCGGAGGATCGTGCGAAGTGGGGCGCGGAGGTGTCCGAGCGGCTCCGCGAGGTCCATGAGCTGGTGGACCGCCTTCGCGGGAAAAAGTGATGCCGGGCGGCGCGGCATGACACCCCGAGCACTGACCGACGCCAGCGGGCACGCGCTCGCGCTCTGTCGCGAGCCCAGGCGGATCGTCTCGCTGATCCCGAGCATCACGGAAACGCTGTTCGCGCTCGGCCTCGACGACGCGATCGTCGGGGTCACGGCGTACTGCGTGGAGCCGCGCGCCGGCGTCGCCCGGAAGATCAAGGTCGGCGGCGAGAAGAATCCCAAGCTCGAGCTGATCCGCGACCTGTCCCCCGACCTGGTGGTCGCCAACGTCGAGGAGAATCTGAAGGAGCACGTCGATCGCCTGCGCGCATGGGGCATCCCGGTCTGGGTGACGTACCCGCGCACCGTCGCCGAGGGCATCGGCATGGTGCGGGAACTGGGCGAGGTGACGGGCACGCGGGAGCGCGCCGAGGCGATCGCGCGTGAGCTCGAGGCGCTGCTCGACGACGTGCGCGCGCGGACGGCCCGGCAGGCGCCGGTGAGCGTCTTCTACCCGATCTGGCGCGATCCGTACATGACGATCAACGCCGACACGTACATCCACGACATGCTGGCGCTCTGCGGCGCTCGCAATGTCTTTGGCGATCGGCCTGAACGCTATCCGACGATTTCGCTCGACGACGTCGCGACGGCGTCCCCCGCGGTCATCGTGCTGCCCGATGAGCCATTTCGCTTCCGGCAGATCCACGTCAAGGACTTCACCGCCCGCCCCGAGATCCCCGCCGTCCGGAACGGCCGTATCCACCTCATGGACGGCAAGCTCTTCTGCTGGTACGGACCCCGGATCGCGGAGGCCCTGCGGACGCTACCGCCGTTGTTCACGAACGCCTGACGGCGAGCCTCGAGTCCCGCGCGGGAGGGCGGACCGGATTAGTTGGCGGGGCCCTTCCAGTTTGCCCCTTTTTTGGCCAACGTTTCCACGAACGCCCCGATCTGATAGATCTGTTGGTCGGACAACACACCACCCCAGGGAGGCATCTTTGCCGTGCGGTTGGGTACGTCTCTGCCGTTCTTCACGGTTTCGACGAATTTCCCGAATCCTTTATTGAACACCCGTAAATCGGCCGCCGCTCCGCGCTCCCCCACTCCGTCGGCCTCTACCCCGTGACAAATGGCGCAGATCGCAAGGTACCAGGAGCGGCCTTCCTTCATGGCCGCTTGATTCCCCGATAACGGATTGGTCGCTGGCGCCTCGGACTCTGCTCGCGCCGGCCGCGCCCTTGCACCCCCCAGGTCTATTAGAAAGCCCGCGACGAGGACCGCCAATACGATTCCCTGACCGATTCGCCTCATCGTTGCGTCCTCTACCGTTGGTCCATCACAAATCAGCGCAAGCGCGCCCGGAGGGCAATGCGCGCGGCTTCACGTCTACGTTCGGTAAAAAAGGCGCGCACGGAAGGCCGTGCGCGCCTTTGCACACCTACTTTACGCGAAAATCTCGAGCACGATCCATGCTTACAGGCAGAACTCTGCAACCAGACCGCCAAGCTCCATATGGTGCTCCTGGTAGCCGAACTTGGCGGGCGTCCCGCCGACCGCCTGCACGACGCATTGCTTGCCATCGGCCATGAAGGTGATCGGGCCGGCATAGGCCGTCGTCCCGAGGTTGAAGGTGTAGAGGATCTCACCGGTGGTGGCGTTCACCGCTTGAAATGCGCCGTTCTGACTGGTGTAGAACACCAGGTTGCCTGCCGTGGCAAGCATCCCCCCGGCATAGCCGTGCTTGGATTTCTGATCCCGCCAGATCTCCCTGCCCGACTTGACGTCCTTGGCGAGATTCACCTCGTACCCCCAGATGAGATCAAAGTTCGCGCCGAAATGCCGGACGTTGCTGATGACCTTGATGTCCTCGAAGAAATACTTCATCCCGGCGTTGATGGCCGGCAGATACAGGTCGCCGGTCTTCGGACTGTACGCGGACGGATACATGTTCACCCCGCCCAGCAGGCTTGGCCACACCTCGACCTTCGGGCCCCCTTCGACGGGCGGGTCGATCTGGCCGAAGGGCCGGCCGTTCGCGTCGTACCCCTTGATCCAGTTGATCTTGTCGACGAAGAGCAGCGCCCTCTGGAACTTTCCGGTCTTCGGATCCAGATAGTGGATGTAACCGGTCTTGTTCGGGTGGACGATGGTCTTCCGTCCATCGATGCTGATGATCATCGGAGTCTGGGGCACGTCGAAGTCCCACGGATCGCCCGGAACCGCGAGGTACCGCCACTCCACTTTGCCGGTGTCGGTGTTGACGGCCACGACGCTGGCGGCGCCCACGTTGTCCATCTTGCCGCCGCCGCGGTTCTTGGGATTCCACTCGTAGGCGTTGGCCGTCCCGGTGAAGTACATCTTCAACTCGGGATCCCAGGAGCCGCTGATCCAGGGGCCCGCCCCGCCCCACTCGTGGCTGCCGGGCGGCCAGGTGTCATAGCCCGGCTCGTCCGGCCCGGGGATCATATTGGCTTTCCACTTCATCTCGCCGTTCTCGGGGTTCACACCGATGACATAACCCGGGCGCCCCCCGAAGTCCGTTCCGTTCATGGGCACGATGATCGTGCCGGGAATCGCCGTCGGACCAACGGTGGTCGCGTAGCCGGTCGAGTCCTTGGACTTGGCGAAGTCCTTCGGGGCGGGGAAGTCCGGATACGATGCCACGAATTTCGCCGTGCCCGTCTTGTAGTGGAGTGCGTGCAGCTTGGCATCGTTGGACAGGAAGTAGACGTACTCCCCGTAGATGGCCAGCCCGCGGTGCTTACCCTGGATGAAGGAGATGTTGTAGCCGCCCCAATCCTCGGGCAGCTTGTGCTCGTACTTCCACCTCGCCCTCCCGGTGTTGGCGTCGATCGCGAAAACCGTGTTGTCTTGGGCGAAGTATACCAGCCCATCGTGGTAGAGGGGGGTGTTCTGGGCATCGGTTTTCCCGCCCGTGGAAAAGAGCCAAGCGAGCCTGAGGTTCTTGGCATTGCCCGGGTTCAATTGGGTCAGGGTGCTATACCGGTGTGCGGCCCAGCTGCCGTTTGTATGGAGCCAGGATTCGCCGGGATCGGCAGCCAACATGTTATCGGTCACGGCTTGCGCGTGCGCCCACCCTGCGAAGATCAAGAGGGACAGCGACAAGGCGATGCCCCCGATTGCGACTTTTCTTAGGATGCGGTCCATTGCTTCCTCCTTCGAATCAGAAGATTCACTTGACTCGGTTTCCCCCGAGAAGGGTGGGTCGTGTCCCGCTTGGTGCGGACGGCGAGATCGCGCATCCTGCTGGTCGCACGTAACCCCCGACCGGCCGCCTACCGGGGCAGCCACCGGAGGAATGTGCCATGACCGAGCAGATCTAGACGTCGGCGCGGGTGCATAAGATCACGCCCGTCTCGCTACGGGAACTGATCCACGGGCACGTCAGGCACGCGATCGAGGCGGTGGTCCACGAGGGGGCGACGGCGGTGCCTGGCGCGGCCTCGACCGAGCCCAACCGTATCGGCCAGGACGGCCGTGGGGCCGTGTGCCGCGGGTTCGGCGGGAAGGGCTATCTTCGAACCTATCAAGGAGCACAGTCGGTCGATCCCCTGTCAGACCCGGACGGTCGGTGCGGTAGCGCAGACTCTCCGCCAGGCGCCGCGCCATGTCAAGTCCCGCGATAGC
>JAHFUJ010000391.1 GCA_023265105.1 Acidobacteriota bacterium | reverse complement strand
GACCGAAGTAGAGAACAAGGGCCTGTGGTAGCTGTGGGAAACCGCGTTCTTGGCGGTTTTCCAAGGAGCGGTGGACGCGTGCTCGGCGTCCGCGGCTCCGGCAGCTTCCACGGCCGGTTTTCCGAATTGTGGGGGCGCGCGCAGCGTAACGACCGCGCAGGCGGCTCCAGGAACGACGATCGACAGCCGCCCTGACCGGTACTATCCCCCTGGCGTGAGCGACCGGCACGATCGGTCACCGGGTTACCCGGGCACATGGGTTACCCCCAGTTGCCCTTTGATCAGCGCTTTTCGTTCGTCGATCCTCCCCAGCAGCACGTGGCAGAAGTACAGGGACCAGATGCCGTCGTCGACTTCCTCGAGGCCGACGCGATGCGCCTTCAGCGCGGTCGACACGTACAAGAGCCTGGTCTTGAAGCGAATGGTACCCGCGTTGGTGACGCGCTTCACGAGGAAGTGGCCGGGATATTCGAGCACGGGGAGCGTGCCCGTATACGCGCGGGGCGACGGGCGATAGAGCGCCCCGGGCGTGCGGCCCCGCAGGAATTGATGCGGGCGCTCCTCGTTGTACTCCCGTCGGAAGCGATTGAACGCGCGCTGCTGCACCGCGAGCGTCGCCCGCGGCGGCCGGATCGCGCCCTGTTTTAACGTTTTGTGCATGCGCTCATGGGCCCCGTTCTGCTGCGGGTGCGCCGGCAAGATCCGCTGGTGCTGAATCCCCAGACGGAGCCACCACACATTGAGCGGGGTCAGGCCGTGCAGCGACGTGGACGCGAACGGGACGCCGTTGTCCGTCCGCATCGCTCGCGGCAGGCCGTACTCGCGGAAGAGCCGGTCAAAGATCGGACGCACGCCAGCGCCCCGCGTCGAGAGGAGCCCGTGGCACGCCAGCAAGAAACGCGTGTGCTGGTCGGTGACCGTGAGCGGATAGCAGTAGATCCCATCGCCCGTCCGAAACTGGCCTTTGAAGTCGGTGGCCCAGAGGTCATTGGGTGCGCTGGTCACGGGGGGCACGACGCCGGGGTGCGGCGTGGACCGTCGGCGTCGGCGTTTCTTCACGAGCCCGTGGCGTGCCAGCAGATCGCCCGCCGTGCTGATCGCCGGCCAGGCCACGGCTGGATGGCGTGGCTCCAGCCATTGCAGCAGCTTCTCGGGGCCCCAATCGGGATGCTGGCGACGGGCGGAGAGCAGCAGCTCCGCCACAGCGTGCTCGATCTTGTGCGGACAGTGATGCGGCGCGCGACTGCGGTCCTGCAGCGCGGGCCGGCCGCCGCCGTCGTACCGCGTGAGCCATTTGTAGCCCGTCTTGCGGCTCACCGCGTAGCGGGCACAGAGCTCGGTCATCGTGTACAGCCCGAGTCGCTGATCATCAATGAAGCGTTCGCGTTGTTCCACAGGTGACATTTCCAGCCAAGGCATTGACCAACCTCCGTTGGTCTGCCAGCGTAAAGGTGTTACCCATGTTCCCGGTCAGATGTGTTACCTATGTACCCGGTTTGTACCCCGTGGGACGCCTAACACGAGCTGGAGCCGACGGCGCTGGTGCTCGTGAGCGCCACGGCTCAGCCTCGTCGTTAGAGCGCAAGACAATCGAATCCCATTTCTACAATGATGAGCCATCCGGATCCCGACCAGGTCTTCACCGGCTCGATCCCGAAGCTATACGAAACGTATCTTGTTCCGCTGATCTTCGAGCCCTACGCTGTGGACCTTGGGAATCGGCTGGCTTCGAGATCTCTTACTCACGTACTCGAAATTGCAGCCGGCACGGGTGTCGTGACGCGCACTTTGGCATCCGTGCTACCTGAACGCGTCTCCATCGTCGGGACCGACCTGAATCAGTCGATGCTGGACCACGCTGCGGCTCTCGGCACCACGCGTCCTGTGACGTGGCGCCAGGCAGATGGAATGCAGCTGCCTTTTCCCGACGGAACGTTTGACGCCATTGTGTGCCAATTCGGCGTCATGTTCTTCCCCGACAAGTCGAAGGCGTTTTCGGAGGCGCGTCGAGTGCTCAGGCCGAGCGGCGTGTTCATTTTCAACGTGTGGGATCGGATCGAAGAAAACGAATTTGCTGATACCGTGACGATGGCACTCGAATCCGTGTTTCCGAAAGATCCGCCCCGCTTCCTCGCTCGCACGCCCCACGGCTATTATGACCGGCCGACCATCGAGCGAGATCTGGCGGACGGTGGGTTCGTGGCCTCACCTCACATCGCCACGGTTACGGCGCGTAGTCGGGCACAATCGTCTCGGGTCCCAGCGATCGCGTACTGTCAGGGGACGCCACTACGGAACGAGATCGAAGCCCTCGACATGTCGCGGCTCGACGACGCGACCGACATCGCCGCGGAGGCGATCGCGCAGCGGTTCGGGCGTGGAGCAGTGGACGGCAAGATCCAGGCACACATTGTCACAATCGAAAGGTGACGGTCGCGACTTCAACTTATTGCGCTCTAACACGGCTTACTGAGAAACTCTCCCTGGGTCAGGGAGAGTTTCTCCGGGCGCGGGTGATCGCCCGATCATGTGGGGTTGCAGCCGACGGCGCATGATAATCGCCGCGCCGCCGCTGATGTCTGGTCGTTGGGCGGACGACAAGCAGAAGGCATGTGAGTGCGGCGTGCCACCGCTTGAGCCGTCTTGGCCTTGCCCTTCGCATTACGGAATGGAGGCAGAGCGATGGACAAGACTAGATTAAGAGACAGTGCGTGCAAGGGTCTCACGGCAGCAGGCGTGGTGGCGGCTCTCGTCGTTTCAGTGTTGTTCCCGGCCAACAGAGCTTATGCACAATCCGGCGGGGATCGGCTTGCGGCACAGCTCGGTTACGTCAAGCTGCACGGTTCAGGAGGGCTGTTCGGCGTTGCTGGAGAAGGCGAAATCCCCGTTGTCCTAAGGGCCGAGGAACGCCTGGCGAGGAAACTTGAGAGGACTGCACCCGGGGACATTCGTCGTTCACTAGACACTCTGGTCCACGGTCCCGGCGTTGCTTCGAATGGGAAACCGGTGCCGGCCTTCCAAGCGTCTTCGGGCAGTCATCGTTCCATCGGTCGCAAAGTGGCCGGTGGAGTACTCGGCGCTCTCGGGGGCTTCTGGGCCGGAGGTTTTCTCGGCGCGAAGATGCAAAGCGACTGCAGGTGCGATGATCCGGGCCTTCAGGGTTTCATCATCGGCGCCCCTGTTGGAGCAGTGATCGGCGGGATCTTGGGCGCCAAGTTTTTCTAACTGGACGCCGCTCAATCAGCGCCTGAACCCACGGCGCCTATGCGATGGAGCGCGCCGCGGCTCAGCGCGGATCGTTGGCCGGACGGAAAACCAAGAAATCTCGGAACATATACCGTCGGGCGGTGTGGGTTTCTGGTGTTCAAAGCCAAGGCTACTTCTTCGGGGATGCGCGTCGGGCCCGAGCCGCGGAGTTGGCGGCCACCGCGGACCGGATCAATTCCTTGAAGGCGGCCTCGTTGAGCTTCTCGCCTTCGCGAATGTCGATGGCTCGGCGCGTGTTCCCCTCGAGACTGGAGTTGAACAGCTTCTGGGGGTCCTGGAGGGAGGCGCCTCGGAAGAAGGTGAGCTTCACGACCTGCTTGTACGACTCCCCCGTACAGACGCCGCCGTCATGGGACCAGACCGGAGTCCCCATCCATTTCCATTCCTCCTGGATCTCGGGGTCCGCGTCGTGGATGAGCTGGCGAACCCAGGCAAGCGTCTCGCCCCTCCAGTCCCCCAGCTCCCGGATCCTCTTCGTGATGTTCTTCGAAGCGGCCGCGCTGTTCGGGGCACGTTTCGCCGTCATGATCTCTCCGACCCGAGCCTCGATCTCG
>JAHFUJ010000390.1 GCA_023265105.1 Acidobacteriota bacterium | reverse complement strand
TACCACGAGTTTTCGGCGCCGCAAGCCATGCTGCGGCATCTTCGCGACGCTCTCAAGCCGGGCGGCCGGCTCGTCTTGCTCGAATACCGAAAAGAAGATCCGTCGATTCCGATCCGGCCGGAGCACAAAATGAGCGTGGCCGAGGCAAAACTGGAGGTCGAGGCAGAAGGATACGCCTTGTCAAAGATCGACGAATCGTTGCCGCGTCAACACATCCTCGTGTTCACGAAGCGATAACTGATGAAGAGTGCGCCAAGGGGTGCATCGAGGTAACCGCGAGGTGAAGAAACACATCACCGTGTCGAAAATCGAAGCACCTGAACTGGAAGACCGAGGGCGCGCGCCGGGTCACCCGCCTGCCTCGGGATGTTCGCAGATGCGTGTCACCGCTCATGAGGGTCAACGTCCGCTTACCCGTGCGTGGCTACTTGCCCACTCGAAGGCTCCTCTACTACACGAACATCGACCTGCGCGTTGGAGGCCGGGTAAGTCGTCGAGCTAAATCAGCGCGGCGGGGCGGCCCTGGACTGGGGCTTGATGAACTTGCCATCCTCGATCGCGACATTCTCTTCCACTTTCTGGATTCGCACCGTCGCGGTGACGTGAAGCTCGACGCGCGGATTGGCCGGGTACATCTGGATGACAAACGGCAGTTTGACGCCGTTTCCTGCGTCTCGGTAGTCCTCGTAATCGACCTGAAACGGAATGGCGCCAAGTGGCGTGGGCAGGACGCCCGCTTTTCGCAACAGCAGGCCGCTGTCCCTGTCGAAATAGAAGCGTTCGGGAGTGTCGTCCGGCACGTCGGCGACCACCACGTACGCATCGCGGTCCTGCACGCGCTCGATGCCGCCGACCGTCAACTTGCCATACGCCTGCTTCAGATCGAGGCTCTCGTAAAAATTCGCGCCCCGTCTGGCGCGCCCTTGGTCGATCCTAACGGCGTCAATGACACGGCCGGCGGCGTCCTGCGCCCATTTGGTCGTACCGTCGAAGCCGTCCGAGATCGTATACGTTGGGGTCTTGTAGACGTTGAGGACCAGGTTGGGCGCCTTCTGATACTGCTCCGTTTGAGCCGGTACGGGGACCGTGCCTCCTGGGCCCGTGGGAATATATTGGGTTGCCGTGATGACGCGGCTCGTAATCCTCCGGATAGCCGGGTCACCGCCGAGCGCCCGGACATAACTGGCGAGAATTTGATCGGCTGACGGCAAGGCGACGGGGGCTGCTTCGGGCTTCGGATCGTCGAGGGGATACACCGGCGCGCCGATCGGTTGAGCACGACCGCGATGGCACGTATAGCACGTGACGACTTGGCGTCCCTGGAATGTGTTCTTGTTGATCGCGAACATCATGCTGATCATTTGGCGCGCGATCTCTTTTGGTTTCATGGCGTCGCTCGGGAAGTTCCCCGCCACGTGACAGTATTCGCAGGTCACACCAAGTGCGGTTCTTATGAAGTGCATCGACAAGATCAACTCAGCGGCAGGCGTCCCGTTGAGCACCTTGATACTCTTGTAGGCCTGCTCGGCGGTTGGTGCCGAGGGCGCCTGAGTCTGTGCCTGGACGGAGGCGACCAGCACCAACGCATACGCCGACGCTAAAGCGGCTCCGATTCCTCGCATGGCCATAAATGTGTGACGCATTGGCGAAATCCCTTCTCCTTGATAACAGGACGTCGACTTGCCGGGTTGTCCACCACTCAGTCTACCAGCCGGCCGCCATCCACCGACATGATGCAGCCGGTCGAGTAGCTGAGCATCGTCGCCGCGGCGATGACCGCGCGACTCACATCCTCTGGCGACGCGAGGCGGCCGAGCGGCGTCCGACTGGCCTGCTCACGACGCCAATCCGGATCGAGCCCCTTGATGAACTCGGTGTCGACCAGCCCAGGAGCAATCGACACCACACGAACCGCCGGGGCGAGCGCGCGTGCGAGCGATACCGTCATCGTATTCAGTGCCGCCTTCGAGGCGCAATACGCGATGTTGCTGCCAACACCGCTCACGCCGGCGATCGACGAGATGTTCACGACTAACCCGCCGTCACGATTGGATAAGAGCGGTTCCAGGGCTCGAATCGTCGCGAACGGTCCCCGCCAGTTCGTCCGGAAGATTTCGTCGATCAGATCGTCGTCCAAGGCCGCGAGATCGGCATGCGGCACAAAGCGTGTCGTGCCGACACTGTTGACCAGGAGGTCGACGGTACCGTAACGCTCGCCGATCTCTCGCGCAAGACGACCGAGACTTGCTGAATCCGTGACGTCAGCCTTGACCGACACGTGACCCTCGCCTGTGAGGTCCTCCAGTAGTGAGTGCGCCGCCGCTTCATGACGATGGAACGTCACCACGACGCGGGCCCCCGCCCCTGCGAGGCCACGGCAAATCGCCGAGCCCAGTCCGCCAGTGGCGCCAGTGACCACCGCCACCCGGTCGAGAAGTGGACAATCACGGTCGATCAAGTCATCTCTCAATGAGAGGCAACGGTCTGAGAGTATCGACGCACGCGGAGGTCAGCCTGCTCCTTGTGACCCCAGAAGCCCTCGATCGCGCACAGCCTGGAGCAGTACTCGCCGATCTTCACGCTGGCTTCCGGCGTGACCTGCTGGTAGGTCACGGTCTTGAGGAACTTGCCGACCCACAACCCGCCGGTATAGCGCGCGGCGCCGCGAGTGGGAAGGATGTGATTGGTGCCGATCACCTTGTCCCCGTACGCGACGTTGGTCTCGGGTCCGAGGAACAGCGCTCCATAGTTCGTCAGGCGATCCAGGAAGAACCGCGGATTCCTGGTCAGAATCTCGACATGCTCGCTCGCGATTTGGTCCGCCACCGCGACGGCTTCCTCGTCGGAATCGACAAGGATGACACGGCCGAAATCGCGCCACGCGGCGCCAGCCAGTTCGGCGGTTCGGAGCACCGACAGCTCACGGGTGATTTCAGCCGCAGTGGCTTCGGCGATCGATCGCGAGGTCGTGACGAGCGTCGCCGGCGACGTGGGACCGTGCTCGGCCTGCCCGAGCAGGTCGGTGGCAATCATTTCCGGGGACGCTGTCTCATCGGCAATCACGAGGATCTCCGTGGGACCGGCAAGCAGATCGATTCCGACCCGCCCGAAGAGTTGCCGCTTGGCCTCAGCGACGTAGGCGTTGCCAGGTCCCACGAGCATGTCGACCGGGGAGAATGACTCACTGCCAAGCGCCATCGCCGCAATCGCTTGCACGCCCCCCAATACGTAGATCTCGTCCGCGCCCGCCAGCGCCATCGCTGCGATCGTCTCTGGATGTGGCTGTGCCTGGGTCGGAGGCGTGCAAGCCGCCACGCGCTTCACCCCAGCCACCCGCGCCGTGATGATGCTCATGTGTGCGGAGGCGATCATCGGGTATCGACCGCCGGGCACATAGCAACCGACGCTCTGGACCGGAATGTTCTTGTGCCCCAGGGTGACACCGGGAAGGATTTCCACCTCGACATCTTGCAGGGCACGGCGCTCGGTCTCGGCGAAACGTCGGATTTGCCCTTGCGCGAACTCGATGTCGTGTCGGGTCTCCGGATTCACCTGGGCCAGAAGGCGATCGATTTCTTGCTGTGACAGACGGAAGTCTGGAGGCGACCAGCGGTCGAACTGCTCCGAGTATTCTCGAATGGCCGCGTCTCCGCGAGCTTCGATGTCGCGGAGCATGCCTTCCACGACCCGGCGAACCTGATCATCGGCGGCGAGCGATTGCTCGACGCCGATTCCCGTCTTCAGGTAGGTGGCCATGGTCCCCCGCGGACGGAGTGGACCATACGTCAGTCGCTCGATGATGTCAACCGGGCGCGCCTATTTC
>JAHFUJ010000389.1 GCA_023265105.1 Acidobacteriota bacterium | reverse complement strand
TGAGGCGCCCTGGGGTCGGCCCGCGTGCGGTCCCAAGCCCGAGCAGGGTTTGAAACGCGGCCATCGGAGTCTTGCGGCGATTGTGCCGAAAGGCGACTTCGTCAAGATAGACCTGCAGGTGGGCCACGCGTCGGTAGAGGTCGTCGGCGATCGTGCGGCGGCGTTCGCGCAAACGAGGGCGAGTCGTTCTGGACGACCGCGTACCCCCTCTACGTGCAGCGGGAGATCACGAAGAACAACGTCCGTGATGTCGTGCGTCGTGGGCTCGAGGAGGCGCGCGGTAATTACAAGATCGTGGCGCGGATGTTCAACCTCGGAGCCGAGGATTACAAGCGATTTCTCAACTTCCTTCGGAGCACGATTGTCAGCTGTCGTTCAAGGAATTCCGCTGATGTGGGCTATCCCCTTGACTGAAGTGATGGCTACATGACCGCTACCGGTTGCGGTGACGCCGGACATGCTTGACCAAACCTTTGTAGGGAGCTGGCTCGACGGCCAGCGCCTGCTGCGCGAGGCGAAAGAACAGCGGTCCGCGGTGCCGAGAGGTCCGTCGGTTGAAGCGGAACGTGAACTCGTCCAAGTAGTAGTCCAGATGCGCTGCAGTGACGGCACCTTGATGGGTGCCGAGCAGTCACCGTTTGAGCAGGGAGACGAGGCGGTGCACCCGCGGCAAACATTTGGACGCAAGTTCCTGCTGTCCTCGCAACAATGTGACGCGATGGCGATAGCCGGTCGCCTTGAGCCGGTCGTAGCCGTGCCACCCATCGGTATGCACGAGGCTGCCGGGCTTGACCGCCGCCTTCACAAAGGCCTGCAGGCTGTCCGCGGCCCCGTCGGGGATCCGACGCATCCGAATCCGCCCGATGCCGTCGCCCACTTCTTCGGCCGCGACAACGATCAGCGCCTTCGTCGCCGTCGACCGCCCTGCACCCCACCGCGGCCGCCCACAAAGCTCTCGTCGACCTCCACACGTCCCGACAACCGATCGCGGCCCGGCCTGACCATCGCGCGGCGCAGCTTGTCAGCCATCCCCAGGCGGACTCGTAACTCCCCAGCCCCAAGCCAGAGCCCTCTCGCCGTCAGCCACGCGTTCGCCTCGCCGCACCGGCAGTGAAAGCCGTCGGGCCAGCGCAGCCGGCACAGATACTCGCGGCAGGCCTCCTCAGTCGCAAACCGCGCCTCGAACTCGCCGACGGTCCGAGGGTAATCATCCATTCCCCGGGAACACTACTAAGGGGGGCACTTCAGTTAAGAGGATAGCCCAATCCGCTGATATTTCTTGGTCAGCCTGCCGCGTGAAGCGGAATCGCATCTGCATCAGACGGTGAAGGCGCAAGGATCGAATCCTCTCGCCTTCCCGCAGCTCCATCGCTTTCTCTAGGTCTCGTGCTTGCCGTGCTTCGGCGCTTAGCGCAATCGCTCGATCTCAACAATGAGCTGCGGATTGTCAACACTGTCCCCGCTCGCGTTGTAGGCCATCACCAAGATCGTGTGCGTGCCTTTCGTCAGCGACCTGAGCGCTGCTAGGGGGATTTCGTACGCGAGCGATCCCTCCGTCGTCGAGGGCAAGGTGTGACTTTTCGGCTTGCCGACATCTTGACACGCCGTCACGGGTTCGGCATCGATGCACACCCGAAACCCGTTCACCGTTTGGCTTGTCTCCTCGTCCCAGGCGAGCTTTTTGTCACCCAGCCCTTCACCTCGATCCGACCCTTCATCAGAGGAGGGCTCCGCGTGGTGGAAGGTGTACTTGATGGTGCGCATGACGCGCATCGGACCGGCCGGTGGAACCTCTGAGTACCCGCTCACCACAGGAGCGCTGTCTGAACCGACGGCCACGGCGAAGAATGAGAGTTTGGAAATGTCGCCTGTGGCCCTTCGGGTTGGGAAAACGGCCACCCAGTTCAATTTACCAGTTCGACTGAGGCTCACGAGCTGGCCTTCCTGGAATGGTGAAACCGGCTGGCCCCTCTGGCCACTACGGTCTCCTGCAACCAGGATATCGCCGACGCTATCCAACGCGATGTCACGCGGAATATCGTTGAAACCTGAGTCGTAGATCGTCGTCCGAAGAGTATTGCCAGTTTCGCCGTCCAGCATGGTGACTTCAAGATCCTGAGTGGTGTTGGTAGCGTTGGCGACGGTCCGAACAACGGCTACGTCGCCCGCTTCGCTTCCGTTCTCGTTGTGTCCGTTGGCGCCGCGCCCGTGGGTGGCTGTGGCATGCTCGTCGTCGTCCCAGACACCGCGCTTGCGGTCTTCCCATTCATCCGCACGATGGCGATACGATCTAGTGGCAATCCTCGCGCCGGCGAGGCGTTTTGTCCACAAGGGCGTCGGGGACAACAACGAATCGTACTTCGACGTCGACGCCTCCGTGCCGGTGACGAAGATGTCATTCCGCGAATCCACGGCCACACCCACACGCGATGTCATGCTCGGCGGGTTGGACGGAACCTGGGCCTGGCGGAGAAGCCGAAACCTGGATCCATCCACCTTGACGGTGACGAGCTTGAAAGTGCTCGGACGTGGAAACGGGGACGGAATTGTTGCGACGCCCGTCAGCACCGGGTTTCCGTCGGGTCCGATGGCGATGCCACCAATCGTGTCGTTGTGCGAACCCCCAACTGAGGGCTCGATGAACGTGACGGTGGAGTTACACGCGCCGACCGAAGAGCACTTTGTCACGAAGTAACGGTTGGTCGGCAATGGCGGCGGCGGTCCCGGCCTCGGTTGAGGTGGTGGAGGGTAGGGCGCCGTTCCTCCATCTCCCGCGATGAAGATCGTCCCATTCGAATCGATCGCGACACCGCCTACCTCCGCGAACGGGACAAGGAAGGTGGTCCCGTTCGCTGCAGTGGCCCTTACTGGAAACGATTTACACCACAACTGTTCGCCGCTCCTGCCGTCGTACTTGACGACGACCACCCTCGAAAGACCGGTGACTTCTCCGACCGCTACCGGATCTTGGTCTGGTCCAATCGCAACCCCGCGACTCTCGACACTTCCCGGGACGGGCAGACACGGGTCCTGTGGGTTCAGTGGAACCGTCTGATTCCACCTCGCCCCCCGACTGTCGGCAACGGCCTGTGCCCCGGAATAACTAACGAGGCCAAGGAAGATGAGGCAATACGGAAGCGACCTTTTTCGTGTCATTTTAATCGATCGCTTCGAAGCCGTCTTTCCTTACGATGGGGCAAGCAAGCCCCCCGCCAACTCCTCCTGTCGACTGACTGCGCGGCATTCAGGAGGTGACATCGCGAAGCAGCCTTTTGTCGGGGATGGCGCAGACCATGATCCCCGTTTCGAGGGGCTCGAGGGGGCCAGGATCAGCCACGCCGTCTCATGCCGGCGAAGGGCCAACTGCCGCTGCAGCAACAGCGCCGAGATGCCCCGCTTGTCGGTCGTCATCAGATACGCCGCCCAAAACCAGATCGTCAATGACGTCTTGGTCCGATGGAACACCGTGCCCGCAGTCAACGACGCTTGGTACCGACATTGGGCGCACTCCCGCCGGTGGCAATCGCGCAGGGGGAATGCTCGCTGACCGCCGCAGCGCGGACATCGAAAGCCGTCCGGCCACCGGCAGGCTTCCAGATACTGCCGGCAAGCCGCTTCATCGGCGAACTGCCGCTGGAATTGCCGGAGGCTGGTCGGGAACGCCGGACAGGGCACGCGGGTACACCCACTAATCGTGGTCTCCTGAATCAAGCGGAGAAGCAAGCGCTCTCTAAAGCCGGACGCCACGTACCCCACTGGAGCCGGGGGTCCGGCTGAGGCCGGACGCCACGTACCCCACCCGGCCGCCACGAACCCACCGGCCGCCACGTACCCCACTGGAGCCGGGATCCGGCTGA
>JAHFUJ010000083.1 GCA_023265105.1 Acidobacteriota bacterium | reverse complement strand
ACAGCGGCCAGGCCAGCCGCCGCAGGCGATCGGGGTGCGGAAAGAGCTCGAAGAGAAGACGGCGAAACAGGCGATCCGGGAGCGAGCGCACGGCATGCCGCTCGAGCTGCGGCCGGGTGGCCTCGATGAGACGCTCATACTGTACGCCCGAGGGGCAGGCGGTTACGCACGCCATGCAGCCGAGGCAGGTGTCAAAGTGACCGAGGTAGCTCGGCGTCAGGGCCGCACGGCCCTCGAGGCCGAGCTTCATGAGATAGATGCGGCCTCGAGGCGAGTCCGCCTCCTGCCCCCAGAGCAGATACGTCGGGCAGGCGGACAAACAGAAGCCGCAGTGCACGCAATCGTCGATGAGATCACGAGCGGGCGGGTGCTCGTTGTCGAAAATGCTCACGCGAACGACACGTCCTATTCAAAGTGCGGAGGAAATCGGCAGCTCAGCCCTCGCAGCCAAGGGCGAACGCAAGCGCGCGGCAGACCTCGCGCATGCGCTCGTCGCCAAGCTGCGCCACGCGACGCCCCATGTCATCTTTGGCAACGGTGATGACGTTGTGGAGGCTGACGGCGCAGGGCTGTTTCACGCCGTCCTCGGGGCCGACGACGACCTCGGAGGGAACGGCGCGAATCGTTGACGTGATGGGAGCAATCGTCACCCGGGAGAGATACCCGATGGCAGATCCGCGCGTCAGAACGAGAACCGGCCGCGCCTTGTCGGCAGCAGGAAAATGGTACAGGCGGATCTCGCCGCGTTCTACTCGTCCGGCCACGCCGCGACCTTGTCCCACACGCTGAATTCGCCGCGCCCCAACGGACAACTCTCGTATCCTTCGCGATCGCGCCGCTCACGTTCCCCGGTCGCCAGCCGCTTCAGATGCTCCTGGAGCGCCACAGCCAAAGCCGATCGCAACGTGCTCCACGAGCGGGCGGGTGCTCGTTGTCGAAGAGGCTCACCGCGCTGGTGTCCCGAGTTGGAAATCCGCTGACATTTTCCGTCCGGGGCATCCCGCCTGGCGGCGTTGCTCCCAGACGCCTTAGAACCGATGGGTGTAAAGGATCTTCGACGCGAGCCGGCGATCGAGGGTCGAGAAACCGTTGAGCAGCGGGTCGTCCAGCCAATTGTGAGTGTAGACGACATAGAGATCGTTGCCTGGCTTGAGAATCCAGCGGAACCGCGACTGCCAGCCCACCACCGCGCTCACTGAATCGTACTGGATGTTGTTGACCACCGAAATCCAGGGGCTGAACTGCAGCTCGGGTACGAGCCGGAAGACGCGCGTCTGGAAGCTGCCTTCCGCCAGGTGGACGCGATTCCACTCACCGCCCACATACACGATGACGCCGGGCCGGGCGCGAACCGCGACATTGAGTGCGACCCGACGACGGTCACCTGAATAGAAGCTACCCCCCTCGATGCTCGGCTGAACGGCAATCACCCGGCGGTTCGCGGTTTGCGCATCTATTCGATACCGCGTGAAGCTGTACTCGTTGCCGACCGGCAACGTGATGCTCTTGCCCGGGCTGATGTTGAGCGTGAAATTACTATTGAGCCGTTCGTAGGTGGGAAGAACGTGTACCTGGACGAAGTCCTGCGAGTGCATCTCCACCTGAAAGACCGTGAAGTCCCAATCGCGGTTGAGCAGCCGGTTGTCGGCCGGGTCCATCAACAGGCTGGCGCCAGCGCGAAACGAGAATCGTCGAAACCAACGACTATGCGCCGGGCGAGGCGACACCTGCAGCATTGGATTCATCCGCCGGTAGCCGGTCCGCTGCGCGAAGCCGACGGCCGCGTTGTAATTCTTCTGCACCTCACGATACTGGAACTCGCCGAACCAGAGATCGTTCGGATACTCGGCTTGGAAGCCGTACGCGGCACTCTGGCCCGTGTTGAGCGGGTTCGTCGTGTTGAGATAGAAACCGCTGGCCTGGAGGTTCTGCTTCCCGAGGAACGTCGACGTCTGAAACCGGAAGTCGAGCCCGACCGTATCCAAATCGGGCGCGACGCTCTCGCGGGTGTGGCGTTTGGTATACAGCGCGCCGACATACGACTGTCGCAGCATCCGATGCTTGAGGCGGAGGACCGTGAAGTCCTCGCCAGCCGCGGCGTTCTCCCGTCCCGTTCGCACCTGCAGGACGCCAATGTCCTCGCGGCCCACCTGGCCC
Source organism: Acidobacteriota bacterium (assembly GCA_023265105.1). GTDB lineage: Bacteria > Acidobacteriota > Vicinamibacteria > Vicinamibacterales > CAVVIG01 > JAHFUJ01. The sequence continues at coordinate 13,865 of JAHFUJ010000083.1, read as the reverse complement.
GTCAGCTTGCCGCCGACGTCGATTTTCTGAGGATTGCCGTTGGCATCGAGTCCGATGCGGCGGCTGAAGAATGGCAGAAGGAGGTTGTTCTGACCGCCGCCACCACCGAAGCCAAAACCACCGCCACCACCGAAAAAACCGCCGGTGCCGAAGTCCAAGAACGTGGAGCCATCGAGGAAGAAGTCGCGCCTCTCTGGAAAGAAGAGCGGAAAGCGGGTCAGGTTGACCAGCCGCTGGTCGACCTCGGTCTGGGCAAAGTCGGTATTGATGGTCAGGTTGGCGCGCAGCCCCGGCGTGGGGTTGTAGAACAGATCGACGCCGGCCGAGGCATCCGTCTTCGTTTTCGAATCACCGCGTCCAGGCGAAGACTGCGTGTTGGTCACACCGTACGGCTTGATGTCGAGGCCGGGGCCCTGGCTGACGTCGCGGATGCCGGTCAGCAGCCCGGCGTTGGTCATGCGATTGAGCCCCTGGTTGCGCGGCCATCCCATCCACAGGGTTTCCTCGTTCTTGCGTTGGACGGTGCGCGCAAAATTGATGCCCCAAGTGTCACTATCGGCCTTGAAGTTCAGCGTGCGAAATGGGATCTCAATCTCGAGCGTCCAGCCGATCTCGCTGCGGAGCACCTTGGCGTTCCAGATGCCGTCCCACTGGCGGTTGTTCGTGCCAACCCCTCGTATCTCGTCGGCCATCAGCCCCGACGGGTTCATCTCGAAGGAATAGGCGGATCGTGCGTCAAGGTACGTGTCGATGACCCACTGGAACTTGTCGTCGGACTGGAGGAATTCGTCACGGCGGCGCTGATAGCCGATCAACTTGTCGGGTTCCGAGTCAAAACAGGTCACTCCCAGGTACAGCGCGTTCCGGCTGTAGACAATCCGCACCTCGGTCGGTTCGGTGGCCGGCTTGCCGTTGTCCGGATCGCGCTGAATGAAATCGGCGGCCGGCACGGCCCGCTTCCAGACGGCTTCGTCGAAACGCCCATCCAGCGCGATCGTTTCGCCGTCGTTCATGCGCACGGCGGCCATCGTGCGGCGTGCCGGTTGTCCGCCGCCTGCGGTTTGGCTCGCCGAGGTTTGTGTTTGCGGCTGGGGACTTGTTGGCGACGGCGATGCGGCCTGTCCAGCGCGAACCGAGGGGGCCGAACTCAACAAGACGGCGAATAACAAGGGCAGTCGAGTCGTCATGTGTCTCAACGCTTCAATTCCTGCGAGGGTTGCGATGGCATTCGCGGAGCGTAGTAACCAGTGCGTGTCCGAACGATGTGTGTTGTCACGGGTACGCGAACTGAAATCGCCCGCCAGCTCCCATCGCCGACTGACGGCGATGGCACGTATCCGATGCGGTAAAGATTGACGAGCTCGGTGTTGATGTCCTGGTAAATTTGCGCGAGCCCGTTCAGATCGCGGATCGCGACGGCCTGGCCACCTGTGTCGTGGGCCAGGAGCGCCATTTGCCACAACGGAGCCCCCGGGCCCTCGTGATGCTTCGTCCGCAACGAGATCGTGTAGACGAGCACGCCCGCGCGGCGAACTTCCTCGAGCACGCCTTCGAAGGGGAGCCGGCTGTAGGTGTCTTCGCCGTCAGACAGCACGATAATCACGTTTCGATATTCGGTGGTGCGCGTTCGCTGAGCGTGTTCCAGCTCGCGCAGCGCCACCAGCACGGCTTCGTACAGTCTCGTGGCCCCTGCCGCGGACACCTCGTTGAGCGACTGCTTCGCCTGCGCGTGATCCGCGCCCAGCTCGTAGCGACGATGCGCCCGCTCGTTGAACGACATGACTTCGACGAGATCCTCGGGGCGCAGAATGTCGATGAACCCGGCGGCGGCGGTCTTCGCGCGGTCGAGCGGCCCGCCAAACATGCTCCGACTGCTGTCGACCAACAATATGACGGCCAGCGGCACGCGTCCGGCCGTGGAGAACTGCTCGATCCGCTGCGGAATATTATTCTCGAGAATCAAAAAGTCTTCCGGCTTCAGGCCGGCGGCTGGATGGCCCTCGTGGTTCTTGACACACACATCCAGCGCCACCAGATCGACGCCGCTGGTGAATCGCGGCCCCTGGGCGATCAACACACCCAGGCTCAGGACACATGCGCACGTGCAGGCGAAAAATAGGCGCGTAGAAGCCTCCGCTTGTACTGACTTGATGCAAGATCGTTGTATCACAAAACGTCCCCAAGGCCACGTCCTTTTTCGAGGCGGGGCGTGACACAAGCTCGATCAGTAACTCCACCTCAGGATCGAGCTTACGCTCTGTTGGAAGTCGGGCAGCACGGCTGAGTGGATGGGCACGCGCTCCAGAAACGAGACGCGGGCCGCGACGCCTCCGTCCAACAGGCTGAGGATCTCGAGTCGACGCTCGAGCTGGTGAAACAGCCAGCACTCGCGGACACCGTACCGCGCAAACCATTCCACCCGCTCAGCCAACCGGCCAATCCGAGGGTGTGGCGACAGCACTTCGAGCACCATGTCAGGCGCGCCACGGATTCTGTCAGTCAGGATTCCACTTCGCTCGTTTGAGATGAACAACACGTCCGGCTGCAACACCAGCGCCCGTTCCGCATCGAGGATCACATCGATGGGTGAGAGCCAGATCTCGCCGACGGCTCGCTCGTGCACGTGAGTCGCGAGCGCCAGGTAGAAATCGCCCACCGCGGCTTGGTGCTGCGGCAGCGGCGCGTCTGCCGCGCGCAGCACCCCGTAAATCAACTCCTGCGGCACCACGGTTTCAGGCGTGCTCAGGTATTCCACGGTCGTCATCAGATGACCTGTCGCGCGAGCCTTTCTCGCCACATCCCTACCTCTCCGACCTCAATTTCCTACGCTTCGACGACGATGCCATCGTCTGAGGAAGATTGCAAGAGGGAGGGCTGGGCTGGGCTGGGCTGGCTTCAGCCGTCGAGCTGCAATGCGTGGGCCAGTGCCTTTTTCAATTCGAATTGCTTCTCTTCGGAGAGCGTGGCCACGAAGCCCGTAAGCTTGCTCTTGAACGTCAGCATGAGGAAGTCGCAGCGAATGGAGCTTTGCCGCGGCACCTCTTCTTCGCCGCCGATGACGACCTCGCTCCTCAGCCCCAGAACCTCGCCATAGACCGGGGCGCAGACGACCGTCGATATCTCGTCGTTGCCAGCGATGAAATCGCGGGACACCACGACGTAATAGCCAGGCTTGTGCCCGCGCTCAGAAATCTTCTCACGGGTTCGATAGATCTCCCCCCATTTCATGGCTTCGCCTGCTCTCGGACGAGCGCACTCGCCTGCCGCGCCAAGCGGCGGCTGTGGCGGCGAATGATGACGGCCTCACGCTCTTCCTCGGCGAGGCGCTCGACGCGCGACACGTACTCCCGAACGGCCTGCCGGATCACCTGCGAGCGGTTCTTACCGCTCCGATCGCTCCGGCCGGCCAAACGATCGACGCGATCGAGCATGTTCTCTTCAATAGTAATCGCAATAGTTTTCATATGGCAGATTGTATCATAAGCGCGAGACCGCGGTCAGTCGGCTGCCGACACGACTTCGAGCGTCGCACGCGAGGCACCGACGACCGCCCCAAGCGGAATCGTCCGATCGAAGGTGACAAGACGACCCCCTTTCTTCGTGGCAAGCCCAAGAAGGTACACGTCAGTGAGCTGCCGGTGGCCGCGAGCAAATGACGCGTTGAACACGCGCTCGTCACGGAAGGACACGGCGTCCTCCCAGAACTTGTGATGACCGCTCGCACAAAATTTGCGCAAGCGAGCGACGAGTTCCGGAATCGGCATCATTTGGTCGCCGAGGGCGGGATTCCCGAGGACTCGAAGGAACCCGTTCTCAGTCAGCGGACAGGTCGCCCATCCCGACGCGCGATGGTCGGCGAACCAGTCGTGGGCAATCTCGTGGTGCACGTGGACCGGGTTGAAGAGCGCCACGAGCACGTTGACGTCGAGCAACGCGACCCGGCTCATGGCTCGTCATCGCGCAGCTCGTTCACCCGTTTCATCGTCATCCGCGGAGTCCCGCGCGGTGGTTGCGGCAGGAGTGGCACGCCGTTACGCACCCGGCCGGCCTTTTGGGGCTCGAGCGCCTTTCGCGCCAGCTCCGAGAGCACCCGGCCGGCCGTGCTCCGCCGGACGGCGGCCAGTTCCTTCGCCGCCTGCAGTACGTCATCGTCGACATCCAGGGTCGTGCGCATGCGTTCGATCATCACGCATCACGCATCAGATGTCAATCGCGCGCCTGGCCGTTACCGCTTCCCCGCCGGCGCGCGGCGCTTCAGCTCTTCAAACCAGTTGAGCACCACGTTGATTTGCGCAGACTGTGGCGTTTGCTCCGTGGTCTTGAGCATCAGGAACCGCTGGCCGTCGGGAGACACGTCGTAGTCGGGTAACGATCGTGGGGTTGGCACGTACGGACCCTCGAAGAGCAATTTCGGCTTGCCAGCAGAGAAGGTGGGTTGTGTTGTGGTCTCGACAGCCATCATCCTGTTCCCATTGCGGAAAAACAATTCTCGACCCTTGGGGTTCCACACAGGTTCGGTCCCACCCTCGTTCGAGATTTGCCACTTGCCACCCGAACCCGGGTAGCCTCGCACGTAGATCTCGTTACGACCTGACTCATCCGACGCGTACGCGAGCCAGTGACCATCCGGCGAAAAGGTGGGCGCCGTTTCAACACGTTCGCTGCGGGCGAAGCGGCGCGGCTTCCGGTCCTTGAGCGGCAACATCCAGATCTCCCGCGTACTAGCCGTGTTTTCAGTAAAAGCCAGTACTTGCCCGTCCGGTGACCAGGAGCTCGGAATGTTGTTGAACGCGCTCAGCTCGCTCGTGGTGAGCGCTTCCGCGCTGCCGCTGCCGTCCGCCGGCTCCCATAACAGGCTGTTCCCCGGTCCCTTGAACGTGATCCGCTTGCCGTCCGGCGTCCACAGGGGATCGATGTTTCCGGTCCCCTGAAACGTCACACGGGTTAACGTGTCCCGTGCGAGGTCATACAGCCAGATTTGGCTGTCAGCCTCTTCGATCCCGACAGCCACACGTTGTCCATCTGGAGAAATTCTCGGCAGTGCGTACGTGTGGGCGGGCGCCGCCACGGGCTGCTCCGCCCCCTTTCGATCGACCCAGACAAGCTTGCTGCGCGTCCCTGTCTGGAGCCCGCCAGGAACGTAGACCAGCGTCCCGGTGCTCGAAAAGCTGTACTGCGCAAATCCGAGAGGCGACTCGAAGACGCCTTCCAACACAGGAATGGCGCCACCCGTGATCGCCTGCCGCTCGGCGTCGAACGGCACGGCCATCAGGTTGCCCGCTTGAGCGTACAGCAAGGATCCGGTCGAAGGCGCGTAACGGGGAAAAGTCGCCGCCTGGACGAGGTCGCGACGTTGGGCTGTGCCGATCGACTGGATCGCCACCTTCGCCGTCGTGGTCCCTGCTATCGTCGCCGCTCCCGTGAAAGAAGCGAAAAGCACCGCCTTGCCGTTGGGTAAGACCTCTGGCCATCGCTGCGACGTTTCTCCTTTGCCGAGTTGACCGAGCGCCGCTAGAGTGCCCCCTCCCTCCGAAACCTGCTGAAGCGGTGCGGCAACACTTGGTGCGACGATGATCGTCCCTTGCTGGCTCCAACTGAATGCCGCTGCCGCACCAGTGCCGGCTCCGGGCATCTCCGCTAACGTGACTGAAGTTCCCCCGCTTACGGAGATCTTTTTCAGCCTTCCTGCCGCCGAGAATCCGAGCCATTGACCGTCGGGTGAGAAGAACGGCGCGGAGGCGCCCTCGGTGCCGGGGAGCGGCGTCGCCTCGAGACCATCCATCGCCCGGAGGTACAAGCGACGACCAAGGTCAATGTTAGCGCCTTCGACAGCGACATAAGCGAGGCGCGTGCCGTCCGGCGAAATCGCAATGGCTGGGACGTTAAGCGCGAGACGCTGGCTTGGCGGCAGCGACATCGCAAATCGCGTCACAGGCTTGGGAGCTGTGGGCTTGAGCATCCAGACCGCAAGGCCAACGATCGCGCAGGCCACCAGGCTCGCTGCGGTCCATCCCAGCGTTTTGCCCCAGTTCTTTCGCTTCGGCTCAGCAGCGGCAATCGCCACGGCCGCTTGAGATCCAGCCTCGCTCAGCCACTTCAGCTCGTCGCACAAGTCGCTGGCGGCCTGCCATCTTTTCTCCGGTTCCTTGGCGACACATTTCCTGACCAGGCGGTCGATCGCTTGAAGGCTCGCGGGGCCCCACCCCCGCTCGCTCATGCCTCGCGCCTCCGCGCTCGGCATGGGCCGCAGGCGCTTGCCGTCGGCGCTGTCGGACCCTAACCACATCGGTGGCGGGTCGGTCTCGAGAATCTTGCCGATCAGGCTGGCCTGGCTCTTGCCCTCAAAGGCCTTCCTGCCCGTCGCCATCTCGTACACCACGGCGCCAAAAGCAAAAATGTCCGTCCGGGCATCTGCTTCCTTTCCTTCCAACTGCTCCGGCGCCATGTATTGCAGCGTCCCCAGGATCGCTCCCTCCGCCGTGATCGCGTTCTCGGCGGTCGGAAGTTGAGAAAGCGACGCGGTGGGACGCGCCTGCTGCTTCAGTTTTGCTAGGCCAAAGTCCAGCAGTTTCGACCCAACTTTCGTGAGCATGATGTTGCCGGGCTTCAGATCTCTGTGCGTCAAACCTTTCTGATGCGCCTTGTCGAGCGCGTCGGAAATTTCGATCGCGTACCGCAACACCTGCTCCACCGGAAGCGGCCCCTTCTTCACCCGCGCGGCCAGCGTCTCGCCTTCCAGGTACTCCATCACCAGAAACCGAACCGGCTCGGGATTCGGGGTTTGGGATTGGGGATTAGGAGCTTCCCCGATGTCGTACAGCGTGCAGATGTGGGGATGACTCAGGCTGGCGATGGCGCGGGCCTCGCGCTCGAACCGCTCGCGCAGCTCCGGCTTGTCGGCAAGATGCGCGGGCAGAACTTTGATGGCGACGATGCGATCCAGCCGGCTGTCGGCGGCGCGGTAAACTTCTCCCATGCCGCCCGCACCGATGGCCGAAAGGATTTCGTACGGACCCAGACGTTGGCCGGGAAGGATCGCCATAGGCTGCTCCAGTGTGAAGGTGGCACAGTATAACGCTTTGAGCGAGTGCTTTCAGCGGTGGCGCGTGGTGATGTTCGACGAGCTCAAAGAGGGAAACGGGCGGGACTAAAAAGAGAGGCCGCCCCTCAGGAACGGGGCGGACCTGTCACGGTCCGGCTCAAGCCGGACATTTGCGTCAGACGCGATTTCTTCACGCGCTCCCAGGGCCGCGGTTGTCGGCAGGGCTCGAGCCCTGTGCCGCAGGCCCGCTGCTACACAGCAGTGAGCACGGCCCTCAGCAGGTAGACGGCGCCACCAACCACGGAGAGGGCGATGATGACGAGCCCCATCAAGTGCACCGGATCTTGAAGGTTCAGACTCCCAGGGGTTTTGAACTGGTGCCCGCACTTCGGACAAAGTGCGGCGTGCACGGACACCTGGCCCTCACAACTCGGACACGCTGTCAGTCCCATGATCCCTCCTCAAACCTCTTATCGGACCACTGAAGGGGGAACAACACCAGCACCGACTTTGAAGGGGCAGCGGGGCTGTAAAAGCTGAATTGACGCGACTATAGCAGCGGCGCGGGGAGGTCCGAGCTGCCCATGAGGAACGCGTCGACGCCGTGCGCGCAACTGCGCCCTTCGGCAATCGCCCAGACGATCAAGGACTGGCCGCGCTGCATGTCGCCGGCGGTGAACACACCAGGCACGCTTGTCATCCAGTGCGCGTCGCGCCACACATTGCCGCGGTCCGTCAGGCGTACGCCGAGCTCGTCGAGCATGCCGCCACGCTCGGGCCCGAGAAAGCCCATCGCGAGCAGGACGAGATCGGCGGCGAGCTTGAACTGGCTGCCCGGGATCGGCGTAAATGTGAGGCGGCCGTTCTGGCTGACAATCTCCACGTCGACGGCGTGAAGCGCGTTGACGCGCCCGTGTTGATCGCCGGTGAATCGCTCGGTCGACACCGCAAACAGCCGTTCGCCTCCCTCTTCGTGCGCGGGGGAGACGCGGAAGATGTTCGGCCACAGCGGCCAGGGGTTGCTCTCGGGCCGCGCGTCGGCGGGCCGCGAGAGCAACTCGAGTTGATGGACCGACCGCGCGCCCTGCCGGTGCACGGTTCCGAGGCAGTCGGCGCCGGTGTCGCCGCCGCCGATGATGACAACGTGCTGGTCTTTGGCGGTGATGAACTGCGCGTCAGGGATCTTGTCCCCTTCGTTGCGCCGGTTCTGAAGCGGGAGGAAGTCCATCGCGAAGTGGATGCCTGCCAGCTCGCGCCCCGGCACCTTCAGATCGCGCGGTGCGGTCGCGCCTCCAGCCAGCACCACGGCGTCGTAATCGCGGCGGAGCTCCTCGGCCGACATATTCACGCCGACGTGGCATCCGGTGCGGAACGTGATCTCTTCCCGCTCCATGACGGCGAGCCGGCGGTCCAGGAATCGCTTCTCCATCTTGAATTCGGGAATGCCATACCGCAGCAAGCCGCCAATGCGATCGTCCCGCTCGAACACGGTCACCCAATGGCCCGCGCGGTTGAGCTGATCCGCGGCGGCGAGCCCGGCGGGTCCGGAGCCGACGACCGCCACGCGCTTGCCGGTGCGGGTTTGGGGCGGCCGGGCCTTGACCCAGCCTTCATCGAACGCGCGCTCGATGATGGCGACCTCGATCGACTTGATCGTGACCGGATCGTTGTTGATGCCGAGCACACACGCGCCCTCGCACGGCGCGGGGCACAGGCGCCCGGTGAACTCCGGAAAGTTGTTGGTCGCGTGCAACCGATCGATGGCCGTGCGCCAACGATCGCGATAGACGAGATCGTTCCAGTCCGGGATCAGGTTGCCGAGCGGGCACCCCTGGTGACAGAAGGGGATGCCGCAGTCCATGCAGCGGGCCGCCTGTCCCGCGAGCACGGCCTGGGGATACGGCAGGTAGACCTCGCGCCAGTCGCGCAGGCGTTCCGCGACCGGGCGCGTCGGGTGTTTCTTGTGCTCGATTTCGAGGAAGCCGGTGATTTTGCCCACTTGGGAATTATGAATTCGGAACAATTCAGAAATTAAGAATTATGAATTTCGGTTCGGAACAAGATCCCAAATTCAAAATTCCTAATTCGTAATTCTTAATTGCTGCATTTCTCACACTGCGCCGACCAGCTCGGCGAATGCCGGCGTCCGCCCTTCCGCCTCCGCCTGCCTCTGCGCGTTGAGCACGCGCTTGAAGTCGCGCGGCATCACTTTCACGAACAATCGGACCGTCGCGTTCCAGTCCTGCAGGAACCGTGCTGCATAGTCGCTGCGGGTGTACTCAACGTGCCGCGCAATCAGATCCCGCACCAACTCGAGATCCTCCGGATTGTCGAGCGCCTCGAGGTCGACGAGCTCGGGGTTGCAGCGCCGGCGGAAGGTGCCGGGCGTATCGAGCACGTACGCGATCCCCCCGCTCATGCCTGCCGCGAAATTCCGTCCGGTCGTCCCCAGGACGACCACGCGGCCGCCTGTCATGTACTCGCAGCCGTGATCGCCGACGCCTTCGACGACCGCCAGCGCACCGCTGTTGCGCACGGCAAACCGCTCGCCCGCCCGGCCGCGGAAGTACGCCTCGCCGCTCGTCGCCCCGTAGAGCACGACGTTGCCGACCAGGATGTTGTCCTCGGGCCTGAAGGTCGCCTGCCGCGGCGGATAGACGATCAACGTTCCACCCGACAGTCCCTTGCCGAGGTAATCGTTCGAGTCGCCCTCGAGCGTCAGCGTGAGGCCCCGCGGCACGAACGCGCCGAAGCTTTGGCCGGCCGACCCGGTGAAGTGCAGCCGAATCGTATCGTCCGGCAATCCCTCGCCGCCGTAGCGCCGCGTCACTTCGTAGCCGAGCATCGTACCAACAGTCCGATGCACGTTGCGGATGGGCAGGCTGAGCGAAACCTTTTTGCCATGCTCGAGCGCATCGGTGCATCGCGCGATCAGCTCGTTGTCGAGCGCCTGCTCGAGGCCGTGCTCCTGCTTGCGCACGCAATGCCGCACCGCGTCGGCCGGTACATCGGGCTTATAGAGGATCGCCGAAAAATCCAGCCCCTGCGCCTTCCAGTGATCGACGGCCGGCCTGATGTTCAGCCGATCCACCCGCCCAATCATCTCGTCCATCGTCCGGAAGCCGAGCGCGGCCATGTACTCCCGGACTTCCTGCGCGATGAACTGGAAGAAGTTCACGACGAACTCGGGCTTCCCCGTGAAGTTCTTGCGCAGCTCCGGATCCTGAGTGGCGATGCCGACGGGGCAGGTGTTCAGATGGCACACCCGCATCATCACGCAACCCTCGACGACAAGCGGCGCCGTCGCGAAGCCGAACTCCTCGGCCCCCATCAACGCCGCGATGACAACGTCGCGGCCGGTCTTCATCTGCCCGTCGACTTGCACGACGATGCGGTCGCGCAGCCCGTTCAGCATCAGCACCTGCTGCGTCTCGGCGAGCCCGAGCTCCCAGGGCACGCCGCCGTGCTTGATGGAGGTGAGCGGCGAAGCGCCAGTGCCGCCATCGTGGCCCGAGATGAGGACGACGTCGGCGTGCGCCTTCGACACGCCCGCCGCCACGGTGCCGACGCCGGAGCAGGCCACCAGCTTGACGTGGATTCGGGCCTGCGGATTCGAGTTCTTCAGATCGTGGATGAGCTGCGCCAGGTCCTCGATCGAATAGATGTCGTGGTGCGGCGGCGGCGAAATGAGGCCGACGCCGGGCGTCGCGTGCCGCACCTTCGCGATCCACGGGTACACCTTATTACCAGGCAACTGACCGCCCTCGCCCGGCTTGGCGCCCTGCGCCATCTTGATCTGGAGATCGGTGCAATTGACGAGGTAGCTGCTCGTGACGCCGAAGCGCGCCGACGCCACCTGCCTGATGGCGCTCCGCCGCCAGTCGCCGTTGCCGTCGCGCGCGTCGCGCGCGGGATCTTCCCCACCTTCGCCGGTATTCGATTTCCCGCCCAGCCGGTTCATCGCAATCGCCAGCGTCTCGTGGGCTTCCTGGCTGATCGACCCATAGGACATCGCGCCGGTGGCGAACCGCGTGACGATGCGCTCGATCGGTTCGACCTCGTCGATGGGAATCGGTCCGGCGGCCGGCCGCAGCTCGAGCAGGCTGCGCAGCGTCGCGCGCTGGCGACTCTGGTCGTCGACGAGTTCCGTGTATTCCTTGAAGATCGCGTACTGGCCGCTGCGCGTCGCGTGCTGCAGCTTGAAGACGGTGTCCGGGTTGAACAGGTGGAACTCGCCGTCGCGCCGCCACTGGTACTCGCCGCCCCAGTCCAGATCCGGCTCGACGCCGGGTCGCGTGGGGAACGCGTGGCGATGGCGCTTCCGGACCTCTTCGGCGACGACGTCGATGCCGACGCCGCCGATGCGGGAAGCGGTCCACGTGAAGTAGCGATCCACGAAGGCGGGATGAAGACCAACGGCCTCGAAAATCTGCGCGCCGCAGTAGCCCTGGAGCGTCGAGATGCCCATCTTGGACATCACTTTGAGAATGCCCTTGTTGAGCGCGCGAATGTAGTTCTTCACCGCCTTCTCGTGCGTGATGCCGACGAGCAGCCGCTGCTGAATCATGTCGTCCAGCGTCTCGAACGCGAGATACGGGTTGACGACGCCGGCGCCGTACCCGAGCAGCAGCGCGCAGTGATGGACCTCGCGCGCGTCGCCCGACTCGACGACCAGGGCGCAGCGCGTGCGTGTCCCTTCTCGCACCAAATGATGGTGGACGCCCGCCGTCGCGAGCAGGCTCGGAATCGGGGCGCGGTCCCGGTCGGCGCCGCGATCCGAGAGGATCAGGATCGTGTAACCGGCGGCGACGGCATGACTCGCGCGCGCCTTGAGATCCTCCATCGCCCACTCGAGGCCGGGACCGTCCTGGCGGGGGTCGAACAGCATCGGCAGCGCGATCGACCGGAAGACCGGCTCGTAGACGTGCCGCAGCTTCGCCATCTGGTCGTTGTCGATGACGGGGTACTTGATCCCAATCTGGCGGCACGACTCCGGCCGCGGATCGAGCAGGTTGCCCTCGGGCCCGATCGTCGATCCCATCGAGGTCACCAGCTCTTCGCGGATGGCGTCGAGCGGCGGGTTGGTGACTTGCGCGAACAGCTGCGCGAAATAGTCGTACAGCAGGCGCGGCCGATCGGAGAGGACGGCCAGCGACGCGTCGGTGCCCATCGACCCGATCGCCTCTTCGCCGCCCGTCGCCATCGGGGCCAGCAGAATCCGCAGGTCTTCGTGCGTGTAGCCGAACGTCTGCTGGCGCCGAAGCACGGTCTCGTGGCTGGGCGGAGGCAAGTAGGGCGCCGCCGGAAGATCCTCGATGTCGACGAGGTTGCCGGCGAGCCACTCGCCATACGGGTGGGCCGCCGCGAGGTCGCGCTTGATCTCCTCGTCGGACACGATCCGCCCCTGGGACGTGTCGATGAGGAAGATTCGCCCCGGGTGCAGACGCTCCTTGAGCAGGATGTTCTCGGGCGGGATGTCGAGCACGCCGACTTCGGACGCCATGATCACGAGGTCGTCTTTCGTCACGTAATAGCGCGACGGACGCAGGCCGTTTCGGTCGAGCACGGCGCCGATGACCGATCCGTCGGTAAACGCGATCGACGCCGGGCCGTCCCACGGCTCCATCAGCGACGAGTGATATTCGTAAAAGGCCTTGAGCTCGGGGCTCATGCTCTCGTGGCCGGCCCACGGCTCCGGGATCATCATCAGGATCGCATGCGGGAGCGACCGCCCCGTCATGACGAGGAACTCGAGGACGTTGTCGAATGTCGCCGTGTCGCTGCCCCCTTCGCGGATGATCGGGAGGATCTTCTGTAGATCGTCGCCGAGCAGGTCGGATTTGAGCAGCCCTTCGCGCGCGCGCATCCAGTTGATGTTGCCGCGCAGCGTGTTGATCTCGCCGTTGTGCGCGATGTACCGGTATGGGTGCGCCAGCGGCCACGACGGGAACGTGTTGGTGCTGAAGCGCTGGTGCACGAGCGCGAGCGCCGATTCGAGGTCGCGGTCGACAAGATCCGGGAACATCGTCTGAATCTGGGAAGCCGTCAGCATCCCCTTGTAGATGAGCGTCTTCGACGAAAGGCTGACGATGTAAAAGGCCCGTCGCTCGGCGAGCGGCAGCCGATCGACGGCGTACTCGATGCGCTTTCTGATCACATAGAGCTTCCGCTCGAAGTGCGCCTCGCCCTGCGCGTCGGACGCGGCGCCCGCGATGGAGGGCCCGGCCCCCCCGGCCCCCCCAGCTCCAATGAAGAGCTGTTCGAACACCGGCTCGGCAGCCACTGCCGAGGCGCCCAGCAGGTGATCGTCGGTCGGCACACGCCGCCACCCGAGCACGTCCTGCCCCTCTTCACGCACGATCTGCTCGATGAGACGGCGGATTTCTTCCCTCTCGCCGGCCGCGCGCGGGAAGAACACGAATCCGGCCCCGTACTGTCCCGCGGGCGGCAGCGTGATGCCGAGCGGCGCCGTCACTTTCCGCAGGAACCGGTCGGGCATCTGGAGGAGGATGCCGGCGCCGTCGCCGGTGTTGACTTCGCAGCCGCAGGCGCCCCGGTGCAGCAGGTTGATGAGGACCCGCAGTCCTTGCTCGATGACCGCGTGCGAGCGGTGTCCCTTGATGTTGACGACGAACGCGACGCCGCACGCGTCGCGCTCGTCGCGGGGATCGTACAGACCGGCAGCCTCGGGGGGACAGCGGACGGAAAGCTGGTCGGTGTCGAGCATCAAGTGCCTCGGGATGTGGACCCCATTTATGCCCGAGTCAAATCCAGAAGTAAAATACAATGATCACATATGATACATAAGTAAATGAGATGCGAC
>JAHFUJ010000388.1 GCA_023265105.1 Acidobacteriota bacterium | reverse complement strand
CGCCTGGCTTGAGCGGACCGTCGAACGGCATCTCGCCGGCGCGCGGACCGGCCGCGCCGCCGCCCGTCGGGATGAATCCCTGATCGCGGAACGCGCTCCCCAGCGTGTCCGCGACGTCAGGATCGAAGCCCGACATGACGAGGGGCGTGGCAATCGGCCGCAGGAGCGTGCCGAGCTGGTCGCCGCCCACGCCCGCGACGCCGCTCACCCCAATCAGTTGCGCGTCGCCCGGCCGATCGGCGAAGGGACGATTCCACGTGAGCGCCTTGCGAAACGCGGCGATGAGAGTGTCGCGGGTGAGCGGAAACTCGATCTGGGCGCGCGCACCGGCCGGCCGCGAGTCGTTGAACGAGGCCGAGTCGGTCATCTCCGCAATCGGCGTGATCCCGGCAATCGGTTCTTTCGAGAAGCTGCCGAGCGCATACGAGACGGCGCCGATCAAGCGGCCGTCGACGAACACCGGGCTGCCGCTCATGCCGGCGATGACGCCCGTGTTGGCGAGCGGGCCGCCTTCCAGCCTGGCCAGGATCAGGTTGCGGTGCGGACCGATGACGTTTTCGAGGACGCCGAGGATGTTCACCTTGAACTCCTCGACTCGTGTGCCGTCGAAGACCGTCCGGCCGATGCCGATCATCCCGGGCCGGATCTCGGCGACCCCCATTTGGGGCGTCGCCGCTCGCGGCGCGGACAACAGCGCGGACAGCAGAACGGTGGTGAGCAGAAGACTGAAGGCGACGCGTTGCAGGCGCATGAGTTCTCTCTCCCTTATACGGGAGAAGTGCTTGCCGGTCAAGGAGAAATGGGCGAGAAATGGGCGATCCGCATTGACAGCACACGAGCGGCTTTGCTATCGTCATAGTCTCTGGCGGCTGGTCGAGTGCCTATGTCACAAGGTGTTTTTTCCCGCGAGTCGATCACGACGGCCGTCGTGTGCGCGCCGGCGTGGTGGTATTGGGGCACCTTTGAAGAGGCATCCGCCTTGGCCTAACGCTGCCACTGCGCGACGTAAGTTCTCAAGCCTCTTCAACCGACCGGTTGAAGAGGCTTTTTTGTTTTGAGGGGGCCGGCCGACCCCCCGCCATATGCCGAGATCGCTTTTGTGCGTAACCGTGACGGCGCCGACAACGGCGGAGCTTCGCCGGCGGCGTGACGAGATCGTGGACGCTGATTTGATCGAGCTGCGGCTCGACTCGGTGAGCGATCCGAACGTGGCCGGCGCGCTGGCCGGCCGCCGCCGGCCGGTGATCGTGACCTGCCGGCCCACCTGGGAGGGTGGTCGCTTCGCCGGGGCCGAGGAGGAGCGGGAGAAACTGCTGGCCGAGGCGCTCGCGCGTGGCGCGGAGTACGTCGACATCGAGTGGCGCGCGCACTTCGACCGTCTGATCGCGCAAAGCGGAGGACGTCGGGTGGTCCTCTCGATGCACGACTTCGACCGCACTCCTTCCGACCTTGCGGCGTCCGCGCGGGCGATGCGCGCCACCGGCGCGGAGGTCGTCAAGCTGGCGGTCAAGACCAAGCGGCTGAGCGACTGCGTGCCGCTATTGGAGATTGGCGCCGATGCCGGACGGTCGGGCGGGCTCGTCGTGGTCGGCATGGGCGAGTGCGGCCTCGCCACGCGCGTGCTGGCGCGGCGATTCGGATCGAAGTGGACCTACGCCGGGCTCGACCGGGACGTCGGGCAGTTGACGCCGGCGGCGCTCGTCGACGAGTTTCACTTTCGCTCGCTCACCGAGGCGACCGACGTGTACGGCCTGGTCGGCGCGCCGGTCGCGCATTCGGTGTCGCCGGCGATGCACAACACCGCGTTCCGCGCCGCGCGGTTCGACGCCGTCTATCTGCCGTTACGGGCTGCTGACGCGGACGATTTCGTCACCTTCGCGAGGGCCATGGGAATGAAGGGCGCCAGCGTGACGATCCCGTTCAAGGGCGTCCTGTTCGATCGCGTCGACGAAGTGGATGCCGTCGCGCGCCGGATTGGCGCCATCAACACGATCCGCAGCGTCGACGGCCGGTGGATCGGCGGAAACACCGACGCCAGTGGATTCCTGCAGCCACTGCGCGATCGGGTGCCGCTCTCCGGCACCCGCGTCGCCGTGCTCGGCGCCGGCGGCGCGGCCCGCGCGGTGGCAATCGCGCTCGGGTCGACCGGCGCGCGGCTGACGGTGCACGCGCGCAGTCGTCGTCAAGCCGAGGGCGTCGCGATGATCGTAGCGGGACAGGTCGGAGCGTGGCCGCCGGAGCCGGGCACCTGGGATCTGCTGATCAATTGCACGCCTATCGGCATGTACCCGCGGGGCGACGACACGCCGGTGGCGGCCGATCGCTTGACGGGCCGGTACGTGTACGACCTGGTCTATAACCCGTCGATCACGCGGTTGCTGCGCGAGGCGGCCCGCGCCGGCTGCCAGACGATCGGCGGGCTCGAGATGCTGGTCGCGCAGGCGCAGGAACAATTCGAGTGGTGGGTCGGGTTGCGGCCGCCGGCCGGCGTCATGCGGGAGGCCGCGCTCAAGCGGCTCGCGGAGTTCAGTCGCGATGAAACTCACGTCGTTTGAAGAATTCACGGAACTGGCGCGGCACGGCACCTTCGTGCCGGTGTGCAAGGAGATCGTCGCCGATCTGCTGACGCCGGTCTCGGCGTTTCTGAAGATCGCCGAACACACCGACTACGCGTTCCTCCTCGAGAGCGTCGAAGGCGGCGAGCACGTTGGACGGTACTCGTTTCTGGGCAAGGACCCATTCCTGATCCTGCGCGTCCGCGACGGACGCACGTCGATCGAGCGTGCCGGCGTGACGAAAGAGAGCGAGCGACCGTTCATCGACACGCTGCGGGGGCTGATGGCGGATTTCCGATCGCCGCCGGTGCCCGAGCTGCCGCGATTCACCGGCGGCGCGGTCGGCTATCTGGGGTACGGCGCCGCCTCGTGGTTCGAGCCGGTCCTGGGCAATCTGGGCACGGCCGACGATGGAGCCGACCAGGCCGGCTTCATGCTGTTCGACACGGTCCTGGCGTTCGATCACGTGCGACACCGGATTCTCATCATCGCCAACGCGAGAATCACCGCCGCCGACGACCTCGAATCGCTCTATCAGTTCGCGTGCGCGAAGATCCAGTTTCTGGAGCGCGAGCTCGAGCGCAGCCTGTCGCACGCACGCTCCGAGGCCATGTCCCCGGTCGAGGTACGATCGAACTACACGCGCGAGCAGTACGAGGAACAGGTCCGCACGGCCAAGGAATACATCGCGGCCGGCGACATCTACCAGGTCGTCCTGTCGCAGCGGTTCGAGGCCGACGTCAGCGTGGATCCGTTCACGGTGTACCGCGCGCTGAGGCATGTGAACCCCTCGCCCTACATGTACTTCATCCGGATGGGCGGCGTGTCGGTCGTGGGGTCGTCGCCCGAGATGCTGGTGCGCGTCGAAGGCTCGCGGGTCGAGACGCATCCGATTGCCGGCACGCGCCCGAGGGGCCGCGACGCCGACGAAGATCTGCGCCTGGCCGAAGAGCTGAAGCGCAACGAGAAAGAGCGCGCCGAGCACGTCATGCTGGTCGACCTCGGGCGCAACGACGTCGGCCGCGTCTGTCAGTACGGGTCGGTGCGCGTGCCGCAGTTCATGGGTCTCGAGCGCTTCTCGCACGTGATGCATCTGACGTCGATCGTCGAAGGGCGCCTCGCCGAGGATCGCGATCGGCTGGATGCGCTGGTCGCCTGTTTTCCGGCGGGCACGGTGTCGGGTGCGCCCAAAGTGCGCGCGATGCAAATCATCAAAGAGCTCGAGCCCTCGGGTCGCGGGTTGTACGCCGGCGCTGTCGGATACGTCGATTTCGCCGGCAACCTCGATTTTTGCATCGCGATCCGCACTCTCATCATGGCCA
>JAHFUJ010000387.1 GCA_023265105.1 Acidobacteriota bacterium | reverse complement strand
CCTCCTGTTCCGGGGAGGCGAAGGGGCGTGTCTGCTTGATCTGCCGAGCAAAGCTCCTGGGCACCGTGGAGACATTATCTGTTTAGACGACTATTGTCAAGAGGATCTTTCACGGGCGTGGTCCTGGGCCGTCATGTCCCATCACTCGACCCAGCTGGCCTCTCACGTTCGAAGCCGGCGGTGCCGGCTACCCACGTCCTCCTCTCGCGCCGCCACGGCCAGCCCCGAAGGGCGGATACGTGCGAGGGTTGATGACGTGTCGGTCGAAGAAAAAGTCGGTGAGCTCGGCCGTGGCCTCCGCAAACTCCGGGTGTTGAACGAATTCATGGGGAACGCCGGCGAAGGTGTGCAGCTCGGCCGGCACGTTGGCGTCGCGAAGAAGCTGCAGGAATTGTTGGCTGCTCTCAGCGGGTACCGTCGTGTCTGCCAGGCCGTGGAACAGAGCTGTAGGCGGAAAGTTCTTGATGTAGGTTCCCGGCGTGGCCAGACGCCACGCTTCGTCGCTGCTCCCAGCGGGGAGCGGAAAGGCTCTCGTCCATCCGTTCCAGGCCGGTCCCGTGACTGCATAGAAAGCCAGGCAGGCCGCGAGCTGTGTACCGGCCCCTTGATTCCCTCCGCTACCTTCGAACTCGGGACGGTTCTGCGTGCCGGCCGCAAACAGCGCCAAATGCCCACCGGCAGAATAGCCGGCGACGGCAATCCTCTGTGGGTCAATGCCAAGTTTCGCGGCATTTGCGCGAGTCCAGCGGATTGACGCCTTCACGTCTTCAATCTGTGCGGGCCATTTGGCGACACCGGAGAGGCGATACTGAGCGGCGATGGACACGTACCCCCGAGCAGTCAAGGGGGTCATCCGATCCGCCAGGTTGTCTTTGCTGCCTCCCCCAAAGCCGCCGCCGTGGAAGTGGATGATCGCCATCCGCTTCTCGCTCGGGGCAGGCGGCTTGTAGATATCGCAACGGAGCTCGGTGTCACCCCCCTTGCCAAACACAACGTCCTTCTCTACCGTGCCTGAGCTCCGGCTTGAACTCGGGCTCTGCGCGTGAGCGGCAAGAGCGGTCAGCTCGGGTAGGGCGATACTCGCGCCGACAGTTCCAAGAAACAGCCGCCGTGTGATCTCGTGGCTGGACATGGCCTGGATCTCCTCTCCACTCTCCAAGGATACTCTACAACGATCCACACGCTCATCAACTGTTCGAGGCGATCGAATTCGGAAAAGACGGCGTCTAATGCACGTTGATTTGGATTCCAGAATGGTCGAAAGGAAGCACGAAGACAGCAGTTGATATTCCTGAGAGCGAATTGAGAGACGCCATGCGCTTCACGAAAGCGAAGACCAAACGTGAGGCTGTGGTCAGGATCCTCGAGGAGTTCAACCGTCGTCGGCGGATGGCCCAGCTCGTCAAGTATTCTGGCACGTTCAGCGACAGCTTCCCGACAAACGATGGGATCGAAGGAGCCGACGCCGATCGCGCACTCGATGGCCGTTCTCGACGACGAAGGTCGCGAGGACCTTGACCGCGGTCGCGCCATCCCGAACCGCGTCGACCTGGCGACCGGTCTCTCGAGCGGAGGTCCTCTGAGCTTGGGGGCCTTAGTGTTCTTCCTTTGGCGGTCGGCGCGCGAGCAGCGTCGCTTCGAGTGCCGGAAGCGCCGCGCGATCCTTGGGTCGGTTTGTCGCCCGTTTGCTCGCGATCACCCGTTCGAGTGGCAAGATATGCAGCGAGACGCCCTCGACCTCGCACTCGCGCGCGCCCGCGTACTCCGCCTCGAACGTGTCGAGTCCGTGCGCGGTCAGGACCACGTCCAAGCGCTCGAACCCCTGTCCCCCGAACGCGGGAGGCTGCACGCCAAAGCCCGGTATCCAGAAACCGCCCGCATCCGTCGCTGCCAGAGCAATGCGCGGGTCGTCTATTCGCTCGAGCCAGATGTCGAGGTCCTGCGTGCTCACCGGAGCACCTTCGAGCAAGGCGGCGCCGAGACCGATAACGAGATACCGGATCTCCCGGTGACTGAGGGCACGAAACAGCGCGCGCTCAGCGGGCGTAAGCGCGAAGTCGTCCACGTTGCAGTCCGGCTCGAAGCCGCTCCGCCGGGGCCAGCTCGAGGCAGCGCAGCGCGTGGTACAGGTCCGAAGGATCGTGTTCCGGGTGCATGCGCGCCAACTCGTGCGCGCGCTGCCACAGCGCTGCTGAGTGCTCGGCCCAGGTTTGCTGCTCCAGCGTCAGGGGCGCCACGGGCCACTGCGCCCCACTGGTCGGCCGCGATGAATCAGCCATTGACCAGATCGTGACACAGGTGCCGCTCAACGTGCACCTGGACATCGGGACGTTACCGGGGCGGCTTGAAAGAAGGGATCTGCCACCGCACGGACAGCGGTGAGGGCTTGGCGTGACAGCAGGCCCCTCATACGAGGAGCGCGGTCACTGCTCATGCGGTTGTTCGGGCATCGGGTGGCACAGTGGGTCGATCTTGCGCTCTGTGACGATCTGGAATCAAGCTAAGGGAGGCGATGCGACCTGTCGGTCGCAGGAGGTCATTGATGGGTTCGAAAAGCGGGCGGCACTTTCTCCAGATCCCCGGGCCGACCAACGTGCCCGACCGCATTCTGCGGAGTTTGTCGCGGCCGACGATCGATCACCGCGGGCCGGAATTCGCGCGCATCACCCGTGAAGCGATCGAGGGACTTCAGCGGGTGTTCCAGACGTCGGGCGCGGTGGTGATCTATCCATCCTCTGGAAGCGGGGCGTGGGAAGCGGCGCTCGTCAATACCCTGTCACCGGGCGACAAGGTCTTGATGTTCGAGACCGGCTACTTCGCCACGCTCTGGCGGAACATCGCGGTGCGCCTGGGCCTTCAGGTGGATTTCGTCCCCGGCGACTGGCGTTGCGGCGTCGATCCCGACCTCGTGCAGACCAAGCTTGCCGACGATCGGGGTCGCGCCATCAAGGCCGTGGCCATCGTGCACAACGAAACGTCGACAGGCGTGACCAGCCGGGTCGCCGACGTGCGCCGGCGGATGAACGACACCGGTCATCCGGCGCTGCTCATGGTGGACACCATCTCGTCGCTGGCCTCGATCGACTTCCGGCACGATGAGTGGGGCGTCGACGTGACCGTCGGTTGCTCGCAGAAGGGCCTCATGCTGCCGCCCGGTCTCGGCTTCAACGCCATCAGCGACAAAGCGCTGGCGGCATCGAAGTCAGCGCGACTGCCCCGAGCGTACTGGGATTGGGAGCCGATGCTCAAGGAGAACGAGGCGGGCTTCTTCCCCTACACGCCCGCGACGAATCTGCTATATGGCTTGCGTGAAGCCATCTGCATGTTGCAGGAGGAAGGACTCCCGAGTGTCTTTGCCCGACACACTCGGCACGCCGAAGCCACGCGACGGGCCGTCAACGGATGGGGCTTGCAGTTGGTCGCTCTCAATCCGGCCGAATACAGCAGCTCCGTGACCGGCGTGATGATGCCGGAAGGGCACGACGCGGACGCGCTCCGAAGGGTCATCCTGGACCGATTCAACATGTCACTCGGCACGGGTCTCGGTAAATGGAAGGGGAAAATCTTTCGCGTCGGCCATCTCGGCGATTTCAACGACCTGATGCTCGCCGGGACCCTGAGCGGGCTGGAGATGGGCTTCGCCGTTTCGGGCGTTCCATTCAAGCGCGGCGGCGTGACGGCGGGCCTCGAGTACCTGTCCGGCCACTGAGCATTGCATCTACGATCTACGATTGCCGATCTACGATTGCCGATCTACGATTGCACGGTCGCCGATAATCGCCGATCTACGATTGGCGATCATCAATTATCATCAATCATCAAATCGTAAATCGTAAATCGTAGATCGTAGATCGTAAATCTCGTGAGGTGCGCCGTGTGGCAGCCGAATAACGCCCA
>JAHFUJ010000082.1:13711-16186 GCA_023265105.1 Acidobacteriota bacterium | reverse complement strand
GAGCAGGGAATGATGGGTATGCGCACAGTTCGCCACTTCGTTGCAATGACCGCCCTCGTCGCGGCGACGACCTCGTGCGGAGATGTCATCCGACAAGGCCGCTCGCCCGTGTACTTGGTGATCAGCCTCTTGCAGGCGGCGCAAGGCAATCACATCAGCTCGTTCGGCGGGTCGCTGACCTCGGACGTCCTCACGCTCGTGACGTCCCCGGACCCCTGCTCGCAAACCAACCCGTGTCAGACCATCTTCAACGATGTGGGCCGGGTGGACCTCAAAATCTCGCCGAAAGACATCAGCGCGCTGCCGACGCCGACCACGAATAACGAGGTGACGATCACCCGGTTTCACGTGAAGTACCGGCGCGCCGATGGCCGGAACAGGCAGGGCGTCGACGTGCCGTACGAGTTCGACGGCGCGGCGACCGGCACCATCGTCGCCGGCACGAATCTGTCGCTCTCGTTCGAGATCGTGCGCCACCTCGCCAAAGAGGAGGCGCCGCTCGTTCAATTGGTCAACAGTCGGGTGATCATCTCGACGATTTGCGAAGTGACCTTCTATGGGAGGGATCAGGTCGGGAACGACATGAGCGTGACCGGCTTTATCACCATCGATTTCGGCAATTTTGGGGATTAGCAGACCATGCACAAGGGTTTCGCCGTCCTAACTGCGCTCCTTGCCACGCTTGCCTTTGGCACGGCGTGTACGGTTCATAACACCGAAGCGCCTTCGTTGAGCGGAGTGTCGGAATTTGGGCTGTCGCTGGTTGTGACCGCGATCCCCGACAGCATCAACCAGGACGGCGCGTCGCAGTCGTCGATTGAGGTGACTGTGCGCGACGACAAGGCACGGCTGATCCAAGGACAATCGCTGCGCGTCGACATGGCGGTGAACGGCACGATTCAGGACTTCGGAACGCTGTCGGCACGTACGATCGTGACCGGCTCGGACGGTAAAGCACGTGTGGTCTACACGGCCCCGCCGGCGCCTCCGCCGAGCTTCGGCGGCGCGGGTGGGCATGTCGCGATTGTCGTGACGCCAATCGGCAATAACGCACAGGTCTCGAACCCGGAGTTCGGACCCGCCTCGATCCCGACGACGGTCGACATCCGGCTCGTGCCGCCGGGTGTGATCCTGCCGCCGGCGCAGACGCCGACGCCGGCGTTCACGTTCTCTCCATCGCCCGTGAACATGAACGTGCCGGTGACCTTCGACGCATCGACGAGCTGCGGCGGTTTCGCGTCGGGCGGGGTGTGCAGCGGCTCCAGCGCCATTACCAGCTACTCGTGGAATTTCGGCGACGGTTCGGCCAACGCCAGCGGGGTGACCGTGACGCACACGTTTACCAGCGCGGCGACCTTCAACGTGACGCTGACCGTCACCAACGATCGCGGTGTGGCTGCGTCGACCACGCAGGCCATCACGGCGGCCGTGTCGGCCGCCCCGACCGCGTCGTTTGTGTTCTCGCCCGCCGCTCCGACGGTCAATCAGACGATCGTGTTCAATGCCGACGCGTCCCGCGCGGCGCCCGGGCGCACGCTCACGCAGTACAGTTGGATCTTTGGGGACGGGCAGAGTGCAAGCGGCTTCCTCGCGTCGCACGCGTTCGCCGACGGCGGAGGCTTCAATGTGACCCTCACGGTGCTGGACGATGCCGGGCAGAAGGCGACGGCATCGCAAACGGTGACGGTGACGGGCGGAGCTGCCGGAGGCGCACCGACCGCCAACTTCACCTCCTCGACCTCCTCGCCGGTGGTCGGCCAGTTGGTCGTGTTCGACACGGCCGGCTCGGCGGCCGCGCAAGGGCAGACGATTACCAGCTACGCGTGGAATTTCGGCGACGGCACGCCGATTACCACGTGTCCTGGGGATGCCGCCTGCGCGACGACTCGGACCATCGGGCACACGTTCAACCTGACGGGCACATTCACCGTCAACCTCGTGGTGACTGACAGCGCGGGCAGGACCGGGTCGAAGTCGGCGACGGTGACCGTCAGCAGTGGGAACCCGACCCCCTCGTTCACGAGCGTTGCGGCTGCCGGAGCAGGGTGTCCGGCGCAGCCGCCGGCGGCGACTTGCACCATGGTCTTCGATGGAAGCGCGTCGACGGCCGTAGGTGGCGCGGCGATCGCGACCTACACCTGGAATTTTGGAGACCTGACCGCCCAAGTTTCCGGTGCTGCGGCCATCGTGAACCACACGTATGCCGTAGCCTTTAGAGGCACCACGGTGATCGTCACGCTCACCGTGACCGACAACGCGAGTCCAAGTCGTAGTAGCAGCAGGTCGTCGGCGGTTACCGTGCCGTAACGGCATGGTCGATCAGTCCAGACTCGAAGACCTTCGACGCCGGGTCCAGAAGGATCCGGCGTCGATTGCGTTTGCGCAGCTCGCCGAAGAGCTCCGTCGGGCCGGGCAGTGCCAGGAATCGATCGACGTCTGCCGCGCCGGCCTCGCCATTCATCCCGGTTATCTCTC
>JAHFUJ010000082.1:12486-13611 GCA_023265105.1 Acidobacteriota bacterium | reverse complement strand
GCACGCGTCATTGCAGCGCTCGAGCAGTGGCTCGGTGCCATTCATGTCGCACGCGCCCAGCGACACGCTTAGCCGCCGGCATCAACGAGTCAGGAAGGCGGCCGCCGCGGGAGTGCTCGACGCCCTGGTCGTGACCTCGCTGCCGAACATCCTCTACCTCACAAATTTCACCGGGAGCTCCGCGATCGTCGTCGTGACGGCCGAGCGTCTGTGCTTCCTCACCGATTTTCGCTATGTGACGGCGCTCGAGGAAACGCGCGCCACCAGGCACGCGTGTCCCGGACTGGAGCTGATCAGGGTCGACGGCTCGTACGACGCGGCGCTCGCGGCCCTGTTGACGTCGTTGAACGCCAAACGGATCGGATTCGAGGCGGCGCACCTGACGGTCGGCCGGCACACGTGGCTGACGGCCACGCTGCGAAACGCCGCGGCGGCGCCGCCCGAGCTGGTGCCGACCGACGGGATCGTCGAGCGCCATCGCGTGCGCAAGGATCCGTACGAACTGGAAACGCTCCGCGAGGCGGCGCGCCGGCTGTCGGCGGTCGCCAGCGGCGTCTTCGAAGAAGTGCGCCGCGGACGCACGGAACGTGACGTCGCGCTGGCGATCGACTGGCGCATCCACCAGGCGGGGTTCGAGCGGCCCGCTTTTGACACGATTGTCGCCAGCGGGCCCAACGCCGCCTTGCCGCACGCGCGGCCCGGCGGGCGAACATTGACCGAAGGCGATCTGGTCGTGCTGGACTTCGGCGGCGTGTACGACTCATACTGCGTCGACCTGACCCGCACGGTCTCGATCGGGACACCGAGCGCTCGCGCGCGCCAGGTCCACGCGGCCGTGCTCGACGCCCACGACCGCGCCATTGCCTCGGTGGCGCCGGGCCGGTCGCGTTTCGCGATCGACCGGGCGGCGCGCGACACGCTGACGGGCTACGGCCTGGGCGAGGCCTTCGGTCACAGTACCGGTCACGGTCTCGGGATCGAGATCCACGAGGAGCCACGGGTGACGCGCCGCCGGCCCGACGACCCTCCCTCGGGCAGCGATGATAAGGTGGCAGCCGGGATGGTGTTCACGATCGAGCCGGGCGCCTATCTCGCCGGCTGGGGTGGCGTGCGCATCGAAGACGA
>JAHFUJ010000082.1:2106-12386 GCA_023265105.1 Acidobacteriota bacterium | reverse complement strand
CACGCGGCGCCGATCCCGACCACATCAGTGGCTGTAGAGCCGGGCGAAGCCGAGATCGAGCTGGCGGTCGTCAAATCTCCGATTGTCGGCACGTTCTACCGATCGCCCGAGCCCGGCGCTCCTTCGTTTGTCGAGATCGGATCGGCCGTGAAGAAGGGGCAGGTGCTCTGCATCATCGAAGCGATGAAGCTGATGAACGAGATCGACTCCGAGTACGACGGCGAGATCACGAACATCTATATTGAGAACGGGCAGCCGGTCCAATACGGCGAGCGGCTGTTTGCGATTCGGACCATTTGAGGATTTAAGGATTTAGGGATTTCAGGATTTAAGGATTTCAGGATCTGAAGATGTGAGCACCAAATCCTGAGATCCTCAAATTCTCAGATCCTTAAATGCGGTATGTTTAAAAAGATCCTGATCGCCAACCGCGGCGAGGTCGCGCTCCGCGTGATCTTCGCGTGCCGCGAGCTCGGCATCAAGACCGTCGCGGTGTACTCCGAAGTCGACGAGCACTCGCTGCACGTCCGCTTTGCCGACCAGGACGTGTGCATCGGTCCGGCACGCAGCGCCGACAGCTACCTGAATGTCCCTGCCGTCATCAGCGCGGCGGAGATCACCGGCGCCGACGCGATCCACCCCGGCTACGGCTTCCTGGCGGAGAGCGCCTACCTCGCCGAAGTCTGCGAGGCCTGCCACATCAAGTTCATCGGCCCCGACCCGCAGGTCATCCGGTTGATGGGCGACAAGGCCCGGGCGCGGCGCGTGATGAAGAAGGCCGGCGTGCCGGTCCTGCCGGGCAGCGACGGTCCGATCGACAGCGAGGACAAAGCGCTCAAGCTGGCCAAGGACATCGGCTATCCGGTCATCGTGAAGGCCACCGCCGGCGGTGGGGGACGCGGCATGCGCGTCGTGCGCGCGGCGCCGGAGCTGTCGCATGCGGTCAAGACGGCCCAACGCGAGGCGGAGGCGGCGTTCGGGGTGGGCGATGTCTACCTCGAGAAGTACATCGAGTCGCCGCGGCACATCGAGTTCCAGGTTCTCGGCGACCAGCACGGGTCGGTCGTGCATCTCGGAGAGCGCGAGTGCTCGATCCAGCGGCGCCACCAGAAACTGATGGAAGAATCGCCCTCGCCCGCGCTGCGAGAGAAGATACGCCGCAAGATGGGCGGCATCGTCATCGACGCAGCGAAAGCCGTGCAGTACACGAACGCCGGAACGTTCGAGTTTCTGATGGATCCCGACGGACGTTTCTATTTCATGGAGGCGAATACGCGGCTTCAGGTGGAGCACCCGGTCACCGAGATGGTCACGGGGGTCGACATCGTCAAGGAGCAGATTCGCATCGCTGCCGGCGAGCGGCTCTCCTTCAAGCAGAGCGAAGTCACGTTCACCGGCC
Source organism: Acidobacteriota bacterium (assembly GCA_023265105.1). GTDB lineage: Bacteria > Acidobacteriota > Vicinamibacteria > Vicinamibacterales > CAVVIG01 > JAHFUJ01. The sequence goes on along the minus strand of JAHFUJ010000082.1, from coordinate 10,987 downwards.
ACTCCATCGAATGCCGCGTCAACGCGGAAGATCCCGAGACGTTCGCGCCGTCGCCAGGAGTGATTCACGTGTTCAGTGTTCCAGGCGGACCAGGCGTGCGCGTCGAGACGTTCGCCCACTCCGAGTGCGTCATCTCGCCGTACTACGATTCGCTGATCGCCAAGATCATCGTGCACGGCCGCGATCGGCAGGAGGCCATCGCGCGCATGCGGCGCACGCTGGAGATGACGGTGATCGAGGGCATCAAGACGAGCATTCCGCTGCACCTGAAGATCCTCAGCGATCCGGAATTTGTGGCCGGCACGCTGAGCACGTCCTTCATGGAGCGCTTCCTGGCGCGCCAGCGCTCGGGCCCGCTAGCCGAGGCGGTATGAGGGATGGGATTCGGGACTAGGGATTTGGGATTAGGGATTTGGGATTAGGGTCGAAGTTTGTCTAACCCCGTACCTCGAATCCCGAATCCCCAATCCCAAATCCCTTCCCTAATCCCTCCCCTAATCCCAAATCCCAAATCCCCAATCCCTTCCCTAATCCCCAATCCCAAATCCCCAATCCCTTCCCTCTACGCTATCCTCGATGCTGAGGTCGCCAAGCGCGCGGGGTGGGCGCTGGTCGATCTCGCGGCCGCCTGTTTGCGGGGCGGCGCGCGCTTTCTGCAAGTACGCGCGAAGGTGGCGTCCGGCGCCTGGCTGCACGACACGACCTCGGCCATCGTCGCGCTCGCGCACGCGGAGGGCGCGATCGTGATCGTGAACGATCGCGCCGACATCGCGCGGCTGGCGGGCGCGGACGGTGTCCACGTCGGCCAGAACGATCTTCCGCCCGCGGCGGTCAGATCGATCGTCGGGACCGATTGCCTCGTGGGCGTTTCGACGCACACCATCGAACAGATTGACGCGGCCGTGCTGGAGCCGGTGGATTACGTGGCCATCGGGCCCGTGTTTGGAACCTCGACCAAGTCGACCGGGTACGAGGCGGTGGGCCTTGAACGCGTGCGGGCCGCGGCGGGGGTCGCGCACGGGCGTGGCCTTCCCATTGTCGCCATCGGCGGCATCACGCTCGATCGCGCGGCCGACGCGATCGAGGCCGGAGCCTCATCGGTAGCCGCCATCAGCGACCTGCTCTCGACGGGCGACCCCGAAGCGCGCGTGCGCGAATATCTGCGCCGGCTGGCGAGGTAGGAGCCGGCCTCGAGCGCGACCGGCGCAATGTATAATCGCACCGCTGCGCTGCACTAGCGCCAGCCTCTCGCGGGGATTGCATCAATGAGCATGAGACGTCAGCTCTTCGCGACCAAATCGCTCAGCCAGCTGTTGGAAGAAATGGCCGGCGAGAACCGTTTGCGCCGCGTGCTCGGTCCGGTACAGCTGACGAGCCTGGGCGTCGGCGCGATCATCGGCGCTGGGATTTTCGTCGCGACCGGAGCGGCGGCCCGCAACGTCGCGGGGCCCTCGCTGATGCTCTCGTACGTCGTCGCGGGGATCACCTGCATCTTTGCTGCCCTGTGCTACGCCGAGTTCGCGTCGATGGTGCCTGTGGCGGGCTCGGCTTACACCTACGCCTACGCCACGCTCGGAGAGTTCTTCGCCTGGATCATCGGCTGGGACCTCGTCCTCGAGTACGCGGTGGGAGGGGCCACGGTGGCGAACGGCTGGTCGGGATATTTTCAGAGCGTGCTGGCGAAATTCGACCTCCATTTTCCACCGGCGCTGAGCGGTCCCCCGATCATCTACGACACCGCCGCGGGCCACTTCGTGCGGACGGCGGGCGTGGTGAACTTGCCAGCCATCCTCATCGTGACCTTGGTGACCATCGTCCTCGTCAAGGGGATCCAGGAGAGCGCCAGCGTCAACGCGACGATGGTGTTCCTGAAGGTCACCGCGGTCCTGTTCGTGATCCTGGTGGGAGCCTTCTACATCAATCCGGAGAACTGGCAGCCGTTCGCGCCGTACGGGATGACCGGCGTCAGCTTCTTCGGCCGCACGCTCCTCGGTCAAGTGAACGCGGGAGGGCAGCCGGTGGGCATGGTGGCGGGCGCCGCGATCATCTTTTTCGCTTACATCGGCTTCGACTCGGTCTCCACGCACGCGGAGGAGGCCAGACAGCCCACGCGCGACGTGCCGATCGGGATCGTCGCCTCCCTCGTCATCTGCACCGTGCTCTACATCGCCGTGGTCGCCGTGCTCACGGGGATGGTGAGCTACGACAAGCTCAGCGTCGATGCCGGCGTCTCCGACGCCTTCAAGCAAGCCGGCCTGCCGTGGGCGGAGTTCATCATCGCGGCGGCCGGCGTCGCGGGCATCACGTCAGTGTTGCTCGTGCTGATGCTCTCGGCGCCGCGGGTGTTCCTGGCCATGGCGCGAGACGGGATGGTCCCTCAGAGCTTCTTCGGGGACGTGCACCACAAATTCCGCACGCCGTGGAAGTCCACGATCCTGATCGGTGCGTCCGTGGCCACGCTGACCGGCTTCCTGCCGATCGACGCGCTGCTGCACCTGACCAACATCGGGACCCTCTTTGCCTTCCTGATGGTCTGCGCGGCGGTGCTCATCATGCGGCGGACCAACCCTGATGCCCAACGGCCGTTCCGCGCGCCTCTGTACCCCTTTGTGCCGATTCTCGGCATCCTGGCGTGTTTGCTGTTGATGTTCTCGCTGCCGGTTGAGAACTGGTACCGGCTGATCATCTGGATGGTCATCGGCTTTGTGATCTACTTCTCGTACGGGTACAGCCACAGCGAGTTGCGAAAGCGAGCCGACGCCGTGAGTCGTGGAGTGTAGTACGTGGTGTCCGCCTTTAGGCGGACCGTGGCGGCACGTGGCCGTCTCGGTACGTAGTGTCCGCCTTGAGGCGGACCGTGGCCGGCACGTGGCCGTCTCAGTACGTAGTGTCCGCCATGAGGCGGACCGTGGCCGGCACGTGGCCGTCCGGCTTGAGCCGGACCATCTGAATGGCTGAGGGAATGAAGGACGATCGCTGGCAGTGGGCCGAGCGCCCGACCTTTGCCCTCGTCCTTCTTGTTTCGGTGATCGCCGGCGGCACCATCGGCTACATCACGCTCGAAGGCTGGAGCACGTGGGACGCGTTCTACCTGACCGTCCTGGCGGTGACCACCGTCGGGTCGCCGTCGGCGATGTCGCGCCCCGGCCAGATTTTCACGGTGGTGCTGCTGCTCGGCGGCGTCGGGGCGGCGCTCTACACCTTCACGCTGCTCGCCACGCTCGTCGTCGAGGGAGGGCTGCCAAAGCGGCTGCAGCGGCGGCGTGACCGACGTATGCTCGAGACAATCAAGGATCACTTCATCCTGTGCGGCTTCGGCCGCATCGGCAGCATCATCGCGCGGCAGCTGCAGCGGCAGAACGTGCCGTTTGTGGTCATCGAGCGCGATCCTGACCGCGTTCACACGGCCATCTTGGATGGGCTGCTCGCCGTCGAAGCCGACGCAAGCCGCGAAGAGGTGTTGAAGCGGGTCGGGATCGAGCGGGCGCGCGGGCTCATCGCTGCGGTGGGCACCGATGCCGAAAACGTGTACGCGGTGTTGAGCGCGCGCGTGATGCGGCCGGACTTGTTCATCGTCGGCCGCGCCGAAACTGAAGATGCGACGCTCAAGCTGAAGCGCGCGGGCGCGAACCGCGTGGTGTCGCCCTACGAGATCGGCGCCCTGCAGATCGCCCAGACCGCGCTGCGCCCGGCCGTGGTCGATTTCGTGGAGCTGGCGACGAGCTCCGACAACCTCGAGCTGGCGATGGAAGAGATTACGATCGCCCCGGCGTCGAGCATGGCGAAGCAGACCATTCTCGATGCGAACGTCCGGCAGCGCTTCGGCGTGATCGTCGTCGCCATCCAGCGGCACGACCTCCGAATGGAGTTCAACCCGGAGCCCGACACAGTCATCGGTGCGGGCGACAAGCTGGTCGTCCTCGGACGACCCGAGTCGCTCAAACGCTTGGAGACGGAAGCGTCGTGAGTGCCGGACGGATTCACGTTCCAGGTTCAGGGTTCCGGGTTCCAGGTTCCGGGTTCCAGGTTCTGGGTTCTAGGTTCTGGGTTCTGAGTTCTCCGAACCTTGAACCTTGAACCTTGAACCCTGAACTCTGAACTCTGAACCCTGAACCCTGAACCTACTAAGTCATGTCCGCAAGAATCCTTGACGGCGCCGCCGTCGCGAGGCAGATCCGCGCCGAGCTCGGTCCCGCCGTCGCGGCGTTTGCCGCGCGCGCCGGCCGGCCGCCGGGCCTCGGCATCGTGCTCGTCGGCGACAATCCCGCATCAGAGATTTACGTTCGCAACAAACTCAAAGCGGCGGGCGAGGCGGGGCTCCGCGCGGATCTCTCGCGGCTGCCGGCCACTGCGCCGGTGGCCGATCTCCTGGAGATCGTCGAGCGCCTGAACCGCAGCGAGGCGCACGACGGGATTCTCGTGCAATCGCCGCTGCCGCAGGCGATGGGTTCCGACGCGGAGCGCCGCGTCTTCGACCTGATCCGGCCCGACAAGGACGTCGACGGCTTTCATCCGGTGAACGTCGGCAGGCTCGTGCAAAATCGCGCGACGCTCGTGGCCGGTACGCCGTCGGGGATCATCGAGCTGCTGGAACGCTCGAACATCACCATCGCGGGCGCGCGTGTCGTGATCATCGGCCGGAGCGATATCGTCGGGAAGCCGACGGCGTTGCTGTTGTTGCACCGCCACGCTACGGTGACGATGTGCCACTCGCGGACGAAGAATCTGCCGCGCGTCGCCGCGGAGGCCGACATCCTGGTCGTCGCGATGGGGCGCCCGGCGTTCGTGACGAAAGCCTTCGTCAAGCCGGGAGCGACGGTTATCGATGTCGGGGTGAATCGGCTGACAGACCGGGCCGACGTCGAGCGCATCCTTGCGGCCGGATCGAAAGGGCGGCAAGACTTCGAGGAGCGCGGGTCGGTGCTTGTCGGCGACGTGCATCCCGAGGTCGCGGAAGTTGCCGGCGCGCTCACGCCGGTGCCCGGGGGCGTCGGTCCGCTCACGATCGCGATGCTGCTCAAAAACACGCTGCGCGCTGCGCAGGAGCGGGCGGGATAGGCGACACGACGGCGTATCACGAAGGCACGAAGACCCACGAAGATCACGAGGTCTTTTGATTCAAAGAACTTCGTGTTCCTTCGTGCGCTTCGTGTCTTCGTGATGAAGCGGCTGGTGATGAGCCGCGCCGACATAGTGAACTAGATTTAATGCTGAAAGTCGCACTGACCGGCGGCATCGCAACCGGCAAGAGCTACGTGCTGGATCAGTTCCGCAAGCGCGGCGTGCCGTGCCTTGATGCCGACGTGCTCGCGCACGGTGTGATGGCGGCGGGCACCGAAGCGACGCAGGCGATCGCCGCCAGGTTCGGCCCCGACGTGCTCGCCGCTGACGGCGCGGTCGACCGCAAGAAGCTCGCGCCGATTGTGTTTGCCGACGCCGCCGCGCGCCACGAGCTCGAAGCGATGGTGCACCCAGGCGTCCGCCGTGCGATTGCCGCCGGTCTGCGGGCGTTCGAGCTCCTCGGCGGCGCAGCCTTCGCCATCGTCGACGTGCCGCTGTTGTACGAGACCGGCTACGCCTCCCAATTCGATCGCGTCATCGCGACCGCGTGTCTCCCAGACGTGCAGATCGCGCGGCTGGTTGGTCGCGGGATGAGCGAACCGGAGGCCCGGCAGCGCCTCGCCGCGCAGATGCCCGCCGTCGAGAAGGCCTCGCGCGCCGATTTTGTGATCGAGACCGACGGAAGCTTCGAAGAAACGAACAAGCAGGTGGAGGCGGTGTTACGGAATTTGAGGATGACGGGAATTTAAGGATGTAAGGATTTCAGGATTTGAGGATTGCGGGATTCCCCAAATCCCCAATCCCGAATCCCAAATCCCTATCTCGCGGGAACGCGCTGTTTCAGCTCCTCGAACCAGTTGAGGACGACGCGAAACTCGGTCGTGGTGGGATTTCCCGACTGGTCTTGTTCGGAAGAGTCCACGGAGCCAAGAATCTTGCCGTCGGGAGTGAGGTCGTAGTTCCTTAGATTGGTTACGCCCGAGACGTCCCGCGCCGTAAATCTTCTCGGGACGGCTACAGGATTGCCGAACGCAAAACTCGGCTGCGTCGTCACGCTGACGGCAGCCAGCGCTCCCAGCGCAGGGATGTAAAAGAGCTGCTTGCCGTCGCCTGACCAGACCGGATGGTGGTCAAGCTGGCGCGCATCAGCTTTGGGCAGCTGATACTTGGCGCCGGTGGCTGGGAACGGTTGGACGTAGATCGCGTGGCTTCCCGTCTCGTTGGAATAGTAGGCCACCCACCGGCTGTCTGGCGAGAAGACCGCATTGATGGGGTTCGTCGACCGCACGTCGCCAAAGCCTTCGGCCTTCTTGTCCTGCAGCGAGAACGTCCAGAGCGAGAAATTCGATCCCTTGACGACACCGAACAGAAACCTGTCGCCCTTCGGGGACCACGACTCCGGCACATGCGCCGTTCCTTGCTCCGCCTTCGTGAGCCGCTCCGCGGTGCCGGCGCCGTCCGCGCGCTGCCAGAAGATCCCGAGGTCGCCTTCGCGATCCGATTGAAACGCAATGCGCTGCCCATCGGCGGACCAGATCGGAAAACGATTCTTCCCTCCAAACGTGAGTCGGCGCATCGAGCTGGTGCCCGCGAGATCGTAGCTCCAGACGACGGCCTCTTTGCCGTCGTCCGTGCCAAAGGCAATGCGCTTGCCGTCGGGAGAGACGCGAGGGTGGTCGTACGAGCCTGGCGGAAGCTTCAGGGATTCTGAACTGCCTTTCTGATCGGCCAACGCCAAGATTCGTCCAGCGCTCGATACTCCGGTGGGGCCCGCAACATACACGAGCGAGCCTGTGTCGGAAAAGCTGAACTGCGCCGAACCCGAAGTAGTGCCCGCTGTGGTCGTTGCCGCTCGCTGCACGCCTTCGACGATCGGAACAGGGCCCCCAGCTACCTCTAGCCGCTTCACATCAAACGGAACCGCGAACAGGGTTCCTCCGAGTGCGTACACAATGTGACCCGTGGGCAGGTAGCGCGCATCGCTCCCTCCGTTGACGACCGCTTTGCGCTCACCAGATTTCAGCGACTGCACGATGATTTGGGCCTTGTCCCAGCGATCGCCCGCCGTGCCGGTCGCGAGCGTAAACAGGACGGCCTGTCCGCCTGGCAGCACCTGTGGGCCGTGCGCGATTTCGCCGGCTTTGACAGTGACGAGACGTTCCGGCGTGCCGCCGTTCGGCGACACGCGCATGACGCCCTCGGGACCTTGACCGAAGACGATGCCATCGGCGCTCCAGCTGATGCCAAGAGGATTGTCAGCCGCACAGATCGTCACCGCCGCCCCGCCGCTCACCGAAATTCGCTTGAGCGTATTGTCTGCTCCAGACCAGAAGACGATGGATTGGCCGTCCGGCGAAAAGACAGGACTCCTCAAGCCTTGTGGAACTTCCGTGCCCGCAATGGCCTTCGGTTCGAGCTCCCAGATTGACCGCAGGTACAAGCGGTTGTTGGCCATGTAGACCATCCGCGCACCATCCGGCGACATTCCCACGAACTGGCGGTTGTTGCCTAGGGCTGCCTGGCCCTGCGGGAGCAGAAACGAGAAACGTGTGACGGTCGGCGGTGGTGTGGACGGCCGGAAGCTCCACCACGCGCCGGTGGCAAGCGCAGCCCCGACGACGAGAGCTGCCGCGACAAGAATGGCTCGCTTCCAGAGCGGCCGCGGCGGCGCCGCAGTCGTCGCAATAGCTGGCGTACCTGCAGGCGCCGCGAGACTCGCGGGCTCGGCCAAGACGTACTGCGCGGTCGAGATATCGGCGATGCGCTGCCGGCGATCCTTGGCCAGGCATCGCTGAACGAGCGTGCGAATCGCCAGCGGCACATTCTCCGGCAGCGCGGCCCAATCCGGTTCGGCGCGCAGCACCGCCGCGAGCGTGTCGGAGATGTCCTCGCCCTCGAACGCCCGCTTGCCGCTCAGCATCTCGTAGAGCACGCACCCAAACGCCCAGACGTCGCTCCGCTTGTCGGCCGCTCGGCCTTTCGCCTGCTCCGGGCTCATGTAGGCGGCGGTGCCCAGAATCATCCCAGGGTACGTCGCTCCCAAACTCATCGTCGGCGAGTTGGACGCGTCTGCCAGGGGATCGGCGTCGAGCGCCTTCGCCAACCCGAAGTCGAGCACCTTCACCTGGCCGGTGCTGGTCAGGGCGATATTCGCCGGTTTCAGATCGCGGTGCATGACGCCTTTTTCGTGCGCGGCCTCGAGCGCGTCGGCGATCTGGCGGGCGATGGCGAGTGTTTCCGTCAATGGTAGGCCGGACCCGATTGGTACGTGGCGTTCGGCTTCAGCCGGACCGCTCCTGGTCCGACTAAAGTCGGACGCCACGTACTGGCCGGACCCCACGGATTGCAGGTGCTCCGCCAGCGTAGGTCCCTCGACGAGTTCCATGACCAGGGCGCGCACGTCGCCCGATTCCTCGAGGCCGTATATCGCCGCGATGTTGGGATGATTCAGTGACGCGAGGAGCTGCGCTTCGCGCTTGAAGCGCGCGAGCCGCTCGGGATCTCGCGCGAACTGTTCGGGCAGGACCTTGAGCGCGACGTCACGATTCAGCTTGGTATCGCGCGCGCGATAGACCTCACCCATTCCGCCTTGTCCCAGCGGTGCGAGGATCTCGTAGGGTCCGAGGCGGGCACCGCTCAGCAAGGCCACAGGGCGAGGCTCCTATCATTTTTCACTGCTCGTGGGGCCCCACCCCCACTCGCTCGCGCTCGGCGGCTTCGCGCCTCGCGCGGGCCGCAGGCGCTACCCATCCCGCCCGCGCCGATGGCGGAGAGGATTTCGTACGGGCCGAGTCTAGTGCCAGCGGCCAGAACCATGGGC
>JAHFUJ010000082.1:0-2006 GCA_023265105.1 Acidobacteriota bacterium | reverse complement strand
CGCTCGCGCTCGGCGGCTTCGCGCCTCGCGCGGGCCGCAGGCGCTACCCATCCCGCCCGCGCCGATGGCGGAGAGGATTTCGTACGGGCCGAGTCTAGTGCCAGCGGCCAGAACCATGGGCAAATTAGGTTGACGCGAAGTGGCTCATTGTACGTCTGGATCCGCTCTCTAAATCCTTAAATCCTCAAATCCTTACATCCTAAAATTCAGACCTCTCCCGCCATCCTCAAATTCAGACTTCAACTTCAGTCGTGTCCTGCGCAGGCGCGATTCTCTCCTCGACAAACGTATTCCAGTCGTGACAATGCGGGCACTGCCACAGCAGCTCCGTGCTGCGGTAGCGGCAGCGCATGCAGACATGCGGGTCGAGGTAGAACACCGCGTGACGCGTCAGCTCGCTGTAGCGGTCGACGAGCGAGGCGGGGTGGCGGAGCTGGCCGAGCGCGCGCCAAATCGCCTGGTGGATCCCCAGAGCATGCGGGTTCTGTACGAGCGCGGCGAACAACAGATCGAGCGCGTCGTGCGGGTGCCCGCTCGCCGCCAGATGACGGGACAGCGCGAGCCGCGCGCGCCAATCTTGCGGGCTCTCGTCAATCAGCCGGCGGCACAACCGCGTGAACCGCTCCGGCGACGCTGTCCGGAGGGCGAGCGCCTCGAGCCGATCGAAGGCAAGGTAGGCGCGATCGGGCGCGACACCAATCAATTTCTCCCAAATCGCCGCCGCCTCCTTTTCGTTCCCCTGCGCGACGCGCACGTCGCCGAGGTTGAGGTACGCCGGCACCGCGCGCGCGTCGAGATTGATGGCACCCTCGAACCGGCGGATGGCTTCGGCGTAGTCCTTGCGGCGGAGCGCCTCGAGGCCGATCTCGTTTTCGAGGAACGCCAGGATCGCCTCGTTCTTCGGCCGGGCGTCGATGTCGGCCAGCTTCGACAGACGCTGGCGTGTGTCGTACGCGTCGGTCCACTGATGCTGTTCTTCCTGCAGCTTCTGGAGGTTGACCAAGGCGTACTCGTTTTTCGGATCGAGCCGCAGCACCTCGTTGAACGCTTCGAGCGCGCGCTGGACGAAGCCGCCGCGCTTGTAATCGAGGCCGAGGCAGAGCAGCACGTACGCGTGCTCCAGCTTGCCCAGAGACGGCCGCTGCAGCAACCCCTGGTGGACGGTGATGGCCTTGCCGACCTGTCCTTTCTCGCGATAGAGGTTGCCGAGAATCACGTGCACCTCGAGCGCGTCAGCGTCGAGGCTCGCGGCGCGGCTCAGCTCTTCGATCGCGAGGTCGAGCTGGTTGGCGACGAGAAAGTTCAGTCCAAGAATGTAGTGCGGCGACTGGCGCGCGCGGCGCCGATCCATCCACTTGCCGTCGTGCAGCTTGTACCGCTCCCACGCCTTGCCGACGGCCAGCCCGGCGAGCAGCGCGATGAGGGCGCCGAGCAGCGGCGCGTAAGCGCTCATGGTTTGGTTGTGCGAGTGCGCTCGGGCTTCGCCGGCACCGCCGACTGATTGCCCGCGTACGACGCGACAAGCGTCTCCCAGCGGCCTTGCGCACGTAAGACGACCTCGATGAGCTCGCGGACGGCGCCCCCTCCGCCCGGCGCGCGGCTGACCCAGTGGACACGCGCCCGCACCTCCTCGACCGCATCGGCCGGGGCGGCCGACAGACCGGCGCGCGCGAGCACGCCGAGATCGACGATGTCGTCACCCATGTAGGCGACTTCCTCATCGTCTTCACAGAGATCGCCGACGATCTGCTCGTAGGTGTCCAGCTTGTTCGCCACACCCTGGTGCACGAGCGTGACGCCCAGTTGCGCGGCGCGCTGCGCCGTCGACGCGGAGGTGCGCGCCGAGAGGAAGCCGACCGTCAATCCAGCCCGTTGCGCCCACACGATGGCGATGCCGTCCTTGATGTCGAACTGCTTGCTTTCAGTGCCGTCGCCGTACAGCACGACCTTGCCGTCGGTCAGCACCCCATCGACGTCAAACAGCAGGAGGCGGATTTTCGACGCTT